>NZ_CP007769.1:1200000-1557536 GCF_000816245.1 Campylobacter sp. RM16704
AAATGTATCTTACAAAAAAATACCAACACTCAAAATAAATACCTTTCATATAAGGATAAAATAAAGTTTGTAAAGCTTCTTTTTTAAGCACAAAACCTACAAAAATAGCACCAAATAATCCTCCCAAAGGCATCATTAAATTTGAAGCAATAAAATCTAATACATCAAAAAAGCTTTTTCCAAAAAATTCCAAAGAGTCTTTACTCCACTCAATTCCTGATAAAATACACAAACTACCCAAAATATAAACTATAAATGCTATAAAAACCAGTGCTTTTTTTCTTGTAAAATCATAAGAATTAATTAAGTAAAAAGTTAAAGGTTCTATCATAGAAACTGCTGAAGTAATCCCTGCAAAAAATAATGCAATAAAAAAAGCCACAGCTAAGATATTTCCCAAAGGCAAAAAACCCAAGGGATCTATATTTGAAAATAAACTCATTAGTGAAACAAAAATCAAACCAGGACCTTGTTGAGCTGGGTTTCCATCAAATTCAAAAATAAAAGTAAAAACGATAAGCCCCATCATAATGCCGATGATAATGTTGATAATTATAATATTAATAGTACTTGCAATAAAATTGGTTCTATCGGACAAACTTGCTGAATAAGTTATAATTGAACCTACCCCGATAGACAAAGAAAAACAAGCAAGTCCTAAGGCACTTAAAAATGCCCCTACTCCGAGCTTAGAAAAATCTGGAGAGAACAAAAACTCACTAGCCTTAGAAAAACCATCCATACTAAAAGAATACCCAAGCATTAAAATAAGTAAAATAAATAAACTTGGCATCATCCAAACATTAAGTTTTTCTATACCACTTTTAACACCTTTTGAAACTACATAAAAAATTACTATAAATACAAAAGTAAAACATATAAATTGAGATAAAACATCATTAGAAAGTAAATTTCCAAAAATAGCACCACTTTCTTCTATATTTTTTGGTAAAGGAAAAAAACCAAAATATGCATACTTAACAATCCATCCTATAATCACACTATAAAAAGAAACAATCAAAATAGCACCTATTAAAGAAAAACCAACTATAGACCATGCTTTTTTATGTTTTGGTGCTAAAGTATAATAAGCATTTACAGGATCTTTTTCACTAAGCTTTCCTATGCTAAGCTCAGCTAAAAATATAACAAAACCCACACCTAAAGTCAAAAGCAAATATAAAAGCACAAAAGCAGAACCGCCATTTTGTCCTACTAAAGTTGGAAATTTCCAAGCGTTTCCAAGCCCAACAGCTGAACCTGCTACTGCTAAAATAAAACCTATTTTAGAAAATTTTTCATTCATAAAAATAACCTTAAAAAATGTAAAATTATAAAAACGTTTAATGTAGCTAAAAAAAACTTTAATTTGTTTTAAAATACGCTTATTAATTTAAATTTCAATAATTTTAAAGCTATATTAATATATAATTTTTCTTTTATAAATCATGAGTAGGGATACGCAAGCCGAAAAGATTTAATTTATTTTAAGGAAAAATAATGAAAAAAATCGTATTTTTTATGCTAGCTTTAAGTGGTTTTGCATTTGCAGCTGAAGGCTCTATGAATCAATGGCTAGCTTCATTTTCAATTTTAGCAGCAGGTTTAGGACTTGGTGTTGCGGCTTTAGGTGGAGCTATTGGTATGGGTAATACTGCGGCAGCAACTATAGCAGGTACTGCTAGAAATCCTGGCCTTGGCGGTAAATTAATGACTACTATGTTTATTGCTTTAGCGATGATTGAGGCACAAGTTATTTATGCACTTGTTATTGCTCTTATCGCTCTTTATGCTAATCCATTCCAAGCATTAGTAGCAGCTTAATAAAAAAGCCCTTCTAAGGGCTTATATGCGGTTATGGTGGAATTGGTAGACACGCCATCTTGAGGGGGTGGTGCGCTTTGCGTGTGCGAGTTCAAATCTCGCTAACCGCACCATTATACTGTTTAGGATATTATAATAAATGACTTTTTATCTTTTAATTAGTGCCATAGCTTTTTTAATTCTTTTTTTTGCTATTAAAAATTACACTTTAAAATTAGATGAGAAAAAACTAATTGAACCCATAAAGACAAACATATATCCTGAATTTTGTGATTTAATTAATGAAGAAATGAGAAAAATAAAAAATAAGGTTTTGCAAAAAGAAATTCAACTAAAAGATGAAAATAAAAATGATGAATTTTTAGAAATACTTAGCGACATGAGTAGAAAGTTAAATCACATACAAACAATGAATTTAAGCAAAAAAAATAATATTTTATGGGAAGAAACTTTATTTGATTTTTTAAAAGAACTTGAGTCTGTCAATGAAAAATATATCAATTGCTATGAAGAAATTAATGAAGAAGTGCGGAATTCTTTGCAAGATAAATTCTATAATTTAACAAAAAACTAATACAATTAGATTTTCGAAAAAATATGCTATAATTGTGAGATTACAATCTTAAATAAAGGAACTTATCTATGTTTGGTAACAAGAAAAAAGTAAATGAGCAAATAATTCAACTAGAACAATCTAATCAGTCTTTTCAAGATATTTTTAATGCCATTAGCAATACAATGGCTATGATAGAATTTCAAATTGATGGGACTATTATTACTGCGAATGAAAATTTTTTGAAAACCATGAATTATTCTTTGGAAGAAATTCAAGGAAAACACCATAGTATGTTCTGTCTACCAGAAGTAGTTAAGTCTCAAAGATATGCTGACTTTTGGAAGGATTTAAGAAGTGGAAAGTCTAGAAATGGACTTTTTAGACGTATAGCAAAGGGTGGTAAGGACATATACTTAGAAGCTAACTACCTACCAATTATTAGCCAAAAAAATGAAGTGTATAAAGTTATTAAGTTTGCAAATGATATTACACAAAGGCACTATGAAATGCTTAATCTAAAAAATACCATAGAAGCTGCAAATCGCTCCATGGCTATTATAGAATTTGATCCTTATGGAGAAATTTTAGATGCAAATGAAAATTTCACAAAAACTATGGGATATTCTCTAAATGAAATAAAAGGGAAACATCATAGTATGTTTTGTGAAGAGAAATTTAGAAATTCCAAAGAATATACAATATTTTGGGAAGAATTACGAAGCGGAAAATTTCAATCTGGAAAATTCACACGCTATGGAAAAAATAATAAAATAGTATATCTAGAAGCAAGTTATAATCCAGTTAAAAATGATGACGGAAAAATTTATAGAGTAATTAAATTTGCTACAGATATTACAGATCAAATAGTAAGAGATGAAGAAAAATTAAAACTTATCAGTGAGTTAGCCGAACAAAACGACAATTTAACCCAACAAGGAGATGGCGTTATAGAAAATACTGTACAAAATATACAAAACATTGCTGATATGATGAATAACAGTAGTAATTTAGTTTCTTCTTTAAACGAACAATCAGAAGAAATTAAAAATATTATTCAAACTATAAGTGATATAGCCGATCAAACCAATCTTTTAGCACTAAATGCAGCTATTGAAGCAGCACGTGCAGGTGAACATGGACGTGGCTTTGCTGTTGTTGCTGATGAAGTAAGAAACCTAGCAGAAAGAACGGGTCATTCTGTAAATGAAATTACTACCACAATTAATTCTATTAGAAATGTAACTTCTGAAGTTGTACAAAGTATTAGAGATGGCCTAGGTGAAGTAAATCATAGTGTTGAATTAGCAAAAGAAGCTAAAGATTGTATGGAGAAAATAAGAAATAGCTCTGCTCAAGTAGCACAAGCTATGCAAAAATAAATAAAAGTTTTTAGCTTAAATGCTAAAAACTTTTCCTGCAATAAAGCTTTTTTCTACCCTACCTTGTAAGATGTTATTTACATATAAACCCTCTCCATTAAAAGAATGATTTTCATCAAATACAGCAAAGTCAGCATCAAATCCAATTTCTATTTTACCTTTGTTTAATCCCAAAAATTGTGCTTGATTATAACTTGCTAAATCGCATAATTCTTTCCAAGTTAAAACACTTTCTTTTACTAAATATGTAAAACATAAACTCATATGCATAGCTATAGCATTAATTCCAAAATCTGCCTCATCAAAAGCTAAATCTTTTTTTGTACTAGGAGTATGCATTGATGTTAAAAAAGTAATTTTTTTGTCTTGAAGCATTTTTTTAAGATTCGTAAGTTCATTTTTAGATCTTAAAGGAGGTAAAATTTTTGCTTGGGTATTAAAATTCTCACAAGCACTTTCATCTTTAATTAAATGATGAATCGAAATTTCACTGAAATGATTTTGCAAAAGTTCGAATGATTTTGCAATAGCTAAAGAATTAAAGCAAGATTTATTTTTATAAAATTCAACTAATTCCTTCATTTTTGCCACTTCGCTAGTTTCAGCTATATCACTAATTCCTATAAGACCAAGCTCAAAACTAGTTTTACTATCATTCATTACGCCATGATCATCAAAACTTTCATCAAAACACTTTAAAAACACAGGAATTGATTTCATATTAGCATATTGCATACTTTGTCTTAAAAAATTAGCACCTATAGTACTTGAAAGTTCCAAGCCCTCAGCACCCATATCTATTAAAGTTGCAATATTTTTTAATTTTCCATCTTTATTTAATACATTAATAGTAGGTAGAATATTAATATCTAAAGATTTTAACTTATCAAAATAAAGTGCATAACCTTGAGTATTAACCTCCAAACTATCTTTTAAAACAATAGTTCCAACTCCACCTTTTAAACATACCTTTTCTAGATCATATAATTTATCTATACTAAATTCATTATCAAGCAAACTAACATTTAAATCAATGAATAAAGGAAGTAATGTCTTACCTTCTATATCAACAATCTGCTCATCATCACTCAAATCGTTAGCAATTTGAGTGATTTTTCCATCTTCTATTTTAAGATCAAGCTTTTGCTCACCATAAATTTTTGCATTTTTGATAATCATGATATTTCCTCCTTTGATGACATCAAATCTTTCAAAGATTCCCAAGCATTTTTGCCTTCTAGCATTAAGACCACTTCATTAATAATCGGAGTATAAATTTGAAATTGTTTTGATAAAAAATGTATAGCATAAGCGGTTTGAACTCCTTCAGCTACCTCACCAAGTTCTATTAAAATATCTTTTATATTTTTGCCACTAGCCAAACTCAAACCTACTCTATAGTTTCTTGATAAGTTACTTGAAGCTGTTAAAAACAAATCTCCAGCCCCACTAAGTCCTAGAAATGTTTCTTCTTTAGCATTAAAAAACTGTCCAAAGCGGTGCATTTCTACTAGACCTCTTGAAACCAAAGAAGCTCTTGCATTATTGCCTAATTTTAGCCCATCACAAACTCCGCTAGCAATAGCTAAAACATTTTTGTATGCACCACAAATTTCAGCACCTTTTACATCAGAACTTGTATAGGTTTTAATATAATTTGGGAAAAAACTTGCAAATTGATTACAAAGTTCTTGATCTTTACCACTAATAACCAAAGCACAAGGTTTTTTTTCTAACACTTCGCTTGCAAAAGAAGGGCCACTTAAAAAACAAAGTCTATTGATACTTACAAACTCGCTGAAAACCTCATCCATAAATTTTAAGCTTTTACAATCAATACCCTTAGAGGCAACAAGAATTTTTTGATTTAAGTCTTTAAAATTATTTTTTAACCACTCATGTATTCCTTGAGCGTATAAAGCAAAAACTAAATATTCATACTCTAAAGCCTTTTTAGTGCTAACAAAATAAGAAAGATCTTTTTTGTGAAAAGAAGTTATCACACATTCATTTTTAATACTCAATGCATCATATAAAGCGCTTCCCCATTTTCCTGCACCGATAACTGCTATTTTCATATTTTAACCAAGTTTTACTTTTAAAATTTCATTCACTTTAGCAGGATTAAACGCACCTTTACCTGCCTTCATTGCTTGACCAACAAAGAAACCAAAAAGCTTATCTTTACCACTTTTATATTCAATTACCTTATCTTCATTATTTGCTAAAATTTCGTCAATAATCTTTTCAATAGCACTATCATCACTTACTTGTTTTAAACCAAGCTTATCAATAGCTTCATCAATTTCAACTTCTGTATTTTCAAACACATAAGCCAATATATCTTTAGCTGCTTTAGCACTAATGACACCTTCTTCTATGCGTTTGATTAATATAGCTAGTTTTTCTTGCTTAATAGGTGAATTTTCTATAGTCAATTCACCTTTTAAAAGCCCCATCAACTCAGTCGTAAGCCAAGTAACACAAAGCTTTGGATTTAATTTTTGAACAATTAAATATTCAAAATACCTACAAAGTTCTAATGAAGAAACAATCACCTCGCTATCACTTTCTTTAATACCTAGTTCACTAACAAATCTAGCTTTTTTTTCATCAGGAAGCTCAGGTATATCTTGACTCAACATTTCATCATCTAAAATCACAGGTAAAAGATCTGGATCTGGAAAATATCTATATTCAGCAGAATCTTCTTTACCCCTCATACTTCTAGTTACTAAATTAACTGTGTCAAACAATCTTGTTTCTTGTATGATTTCTTGATCGTATTTTCCATCTTCCCATGCTTCACTTTGACGTTTTACTTCATACTCAATTGCCCTCTGAATAAAACGAAATGAATTCAAGTTTTTAATCTCCACTCTAGTATAAAGTTTATCATCACCCTTTGGACGAATACTCACATTAGCATCACATCTAAAACTGCCTTCTTGCATATTTGCATCTGAAATATCTAAAAATCTTATAATAGAATGTAATTTTTTCAAATAAGCTACTGCTTCATCAGAACTTCTAAGTTCAGGTTCACTAACGATTTCAAGCAAAGGTATGCCTGCTCTATTTAAATCTACCTTTGAAAAATTACTCTCGTGTATATTTTTTCCTGCATCTTCTTCTAAATGAGCTCTAGTAATACCTATGCGTTTATTTTCTCCATTTACATCAATAAACAATTCGCCGTTTTCCACGATAGGAATGTCAAATTGTGAAATTTGATAAGCTTTTGGTAAATCAGGATAAAAATAATTTTTTCTATTAAAAATACTTTTTTTATTTATAGTTGCATTAACTGCTTTCCCAAATGCTATAGCTTTTTTCACTGCTTCTTGATTTAATACAGGCAAAGCACCTGGTAAAGCTAAACATGTTGGGCATACATTAGTATTTGATTTTTCTCCAAAAGAAGTTGCACATGAGCAAAAGATTTTTGTTTTTGTATTTAATTGTGCATGAACTTCAAGTCCTATAACAACTTCAAACATTAAAATTTTCCTTGATTTTTTTTGTTTATTCTAGCGTTTTTTATTTCAAAAAGAGTTTAAAAAAGAATAAAAGAAGTTTCTTAAAAAAGAAAAAGCAAAAAATATTTCTTGCTTTTTAAAATTCAATGATGCTCATCAACTACAGTTGCACCTGCTAAATAAACATAAGTTAAAATCATAAAAATAAAAGATTGTAAAAATGCCATAAAAGTTAAAAGCATATAAGCAGGCAATGGTGCAACCCAAGGCACAAGAGCTAAAATAACTGCTAAGAATAAATCATCTCCCTTGATATTACCAAATAAACGGAAAGATAAAGAAATAACTCTTGAAAAATGTGAAACAATTTCTATAGGAAACATTAAAGGTGCTAGAATTTTCACAGGCCCCATAAAATGTGCAAAATACTTAAAAAACCCTTGAGTTCTAATACCCTCAAAATGATAATAAACAAATACAATAATTGCTAAACTTGCACTAAAATTTAAGCTAGCACTTGGGGCTTCAAAACCAGGTATAATTCCTATAATATTACTAAAAAATACAATAAAACCTATAGTTGCGACCAATGGTAAGTATTTTCTAGCAGCTTCATCACTACCCATAGTATCTCTACCCATACTTAAAATGCCTTCCATATAAGCTTCAGCTAAATTTTGACTACCTCTTGGGACAATTTGCATTGAACTTGTAGCAAGTTTTGCTAAAATCAAAGAGATTAAGACTACTATACCTAAATGAAAAAAATATGCGAAAGTATGACTAGAATCTATAAAAGAACTAAATAAAAACAAATCTTTCATTAAAAATCCTTAGCAGAATGTTCAAAGTCAGTATTATAAAAAAAATTTGCTTATATTTTAATGAAAAAATGCTTATTTTTACATCCACTCCAAAACTTCTTTTAAATCTTTTGCTATAAAGCACTTTAAGCTGAGTTCTTCCATAGGTTTAACTGGAACTATAGCATTTTTAAATTTTTGCATTTTTGCTTCTTTTAAACGCGTATCAAGTGAAAATATTTCCTTAATCTCACCATTTAAACTAAGCTCACCTATAAAAACACTATCTTTACTTAAAGGTCTATTTTTAAAACTAGAAATTATAGCTGCAACCACAGCTAGGTCAGCTCCCGTTTCATTTATCTTCACCCCACCACTTACATTTATAAAAACATCATATCTTCCGAGTGGAATTTCAAGCTTGCGTTCAAGTAAAGCTATTAACATATCTAAACGATTTTTTTCATATCCTGTGGCACTTCTTTTAGGATAAGCACTTTCACAAACTAAAGCTTGAATTTCAAGCACCAAAGCTCTACTTCCTTCCATTACTACACTTAAAGCACTTCCACTAACTACTTTTCCTCTTGTAAAAAATCTATTAGCTATATCTTTAGCACTAATTAAACCCTTTGAAGTCATTTCAAAAATTCCAATTTCACTTATATTTCCAAAGCGATTTTTAAAACCTCTTAAAATTCTCACTTCTTTATTAGTATCACCTTCAAAATAAAGCACCACATCTACCATATGTTCTAAAATTCTAGGACCTGCTATAGCTCCATCTTTTGTTATATGACCTATTATAAAAGTGCTTATATTATTTGCTTTGCAAAAACGCATAAGTTCAAAAGTAATTTCTCTAACTTGAGTTATACTGCCTGCTGCTGAAGTGATTTTATTAGAATATAAAGTTTGTATAGAATCAATGATTAAAATTTCATAATCTTTTTTAGAAAGTTCGCTTAAAATATCTTCTAAACAAAGCTCAGTTAATAAAAACAAATTCTCACAATTTGCATTTAGACGATCTGCACGCATTTTGATTTGCGATTTACTCTCTTCTCCGCTTACATAAAGTACCTTTTTGCCACTTTTAGCCAAATTTGAAGCAATTTTTAACAAAAGCGTAGATTTACCAATCCCAGGAGAACCTCCGATTAAAACCAAAGATCCAACTACAAGCCCACCACCCAAAACCAAATCAAGTTCATTATCTTGAGTGCTTATACGAGTAAAATTTTCTACTATAACATCATTGATACATACTGCAGAACTTGGAGTGCTTGAAAAAGAATTTAATTCTTTTAAAACTTTAATCTGTTCTTGTTTTAATTCTATAAAACTATCCCAGGAGCCACAATCAGGACATTTTCCAAGCCATTTACTCTGCTGATTTCCACAAGCTTGACATTCAAATAAAATTTGTTTTTTAGCCATAAATTATGCAAAAATCTCTTCAATTAAAGTCTTAACATATTCATTAGGATTAAATTCATAAATTTGACCTAATTGTTCACCCACTCCTACATATAAAATAGGAAGTTCCAATTCTCTTGCTATGCTAAATAAAGCTCCACCTTTTGCAGTTCCATCAAGCTTTGTAATAACCACTCCATCTAGCTTTATAAGCTCATTAAAGGCTTTTGCTTGCAAAATTCCTGCTACTCCCTGAGTACCATCAAGAACAAGAATTTTTCTATGAGGAGCTCCTTGCATAGCTTTATCACTTATACGAACTATTTTTTCAAGCTCATTAGCAAGATTTTTTTGATTTTGCAAACGTCCTGCTGTATCCAAAATAACCCTATCGTAATTTTTAGATAAACCTTTAGAAATAGTATCATAAGCAACTGCGGAAGGATCATGACCTTGTGAAGTAGCAATAATATCTATTTCAAGTTTTTGTGCCCATAATTTTAGTTGCTCTATAGCACCTGCTCTAAAAGTATCACAAGCACCAAGTATTATTTTTTCGCCACTTTCTTTATACAAATGTGCCATTTTAGCAATGCTCGTAGTTTTACCAACCCCATTTACCCCTAAAATCAAATCAACAAAAGGCTTTGCATTAGCAATTTGTGGTTTATCATATATAAAATAAGTTCCCATTACATGCTCTAAATCAGTCTTTTTAATCTCATCATTTGGAGGAAGATAATAAATAATTTCTTCAACTATTTCATAAGCTACATCAGCTTCTAAAAGCATTTCTTCAAGCAATTCTTTTGTAACAATTTTATTTGAAGCTTTGACTAAATGAATACCTTCTAATGTTTTCTTTAAACTATTTTTTAAAAATCCAAACATCACATTATCACTTTTTGTATATCAATATCCAGCATTTCTTCAGGTATTAATCCCAAATACTCTTTTATTTTTTCCCCTCTAGTATTAAATAATACCATAGTAGGAATAGCACTGATACTTAAAATTTTAGAAAAAACAAAATTATTTTCTCCTAAAGCTACTGGAAAGTTCATTTTGTTTTCTTGTATAAAATTAATGATTTCTTGATCTTTATTTTCCTCTAAAAAAAGTGCTATCACTTCAAACCTATCTTGATATTTCATTTGTAAATTATTTAAATGTGGAATTTCTACTTTACATGGAATACACCATGTAGTAAAAAATACAAACAATTTAGCCTTAGAATTATCATCAAAATTAAAGCCTTGTTCACTACTTTTAATAAATATTTTTCTACCATCAATAAATTTTAAAGTCAAATTAACATTACTACTTTGAGATAAGCTCGAGCTATTTAAATTTTCAGTAGTTGAATTTTCCTTATCATTTGAACACGAAAATAAAAAAAATATTGGCATAATTATTAATATAATTTTAAGTTTCAAAAATTGTCCTTATATTTTTTTAAGTTTAAAATTATAACATAAAAAGTTAAAAACTAAAGGAAAGCAAGGGAAGTTTTGACAAAAAACAATTTCAGAATAGAACAAAAAAACAAACTTAATCAAAAAATAAAATATCAATACAAGAAAGATTTTTTGGTTTTTAATGAAATAAAAAAAATATTGGCTATTTATAAAAATTGCAAAAATATTCTCATATATATTCCTCTAAAATATGAAATTAATCTTTACAAATTTAGACATTTTTTAGCGAAAAAATATCAAATTTTTGTTCCATTTATGCAAGATAAAAGTTTAAAGGTAGTAAAATTAAGACTAACTCTTGATAAGAAGAGTTTTGGGGTATATGAACCAAAAGATTCTTTTTTACAAACCCAAATAGATATTGCAATCATCCCTGTTATAGGTGTTGATGCAAATTTTAGAAGAATCGGTCATGGATATGGCTTTTATGATAGGTTTTTTGAAACAATATCTTATAAAAAACCTTTAGTTATTTTTACACAAATAATAGATGCAAAAAGTTATCAAACTTTTAGTAAAAGTCATGACATAAAAGGAAATTTTTATATAAACCCTTATAAAAAATATTTTAGGAAAGTAAAAAACAATGATAGAAATATTAGTCGCTTTAATAGCCGTTTTTACAGGTGCAGGGATTGGATATGTAGTCGCCAAAAAGATTAATGATGCAAATTTTAATATCTTTTTAGAACAAGCAAAAGCAAAAGCAAAAGCTATAGAATATGAAGCTGAATTGATACTTAAAGATGCAAAAAATTCTGTAGCTGAAGCTGAATTTGCAGCAAAGAAAAAATTTGAAGAAAAGGTTCAAAAGTTACAAAAAGAACACTCTATTAAATTGGAGGAATTGAATAAAAAAGAACAAAATTTAAATTATCAAGAAAAGCTTTATGAAGAAAACAGAAATAAATTTGTAAAAGAACAGCAATCTTTAAAAGCTTTATATGAAGAAAATGAGATTTTAAAACAAAACTACGAAGAAAAACTTAATAATGTTTTAAAAATTCTTGAACATTCAACAGGACTTACACAAGATGAAGCAAGAGAAATTATTTTGCAAAAAGTTAAAGAAAATTCAAGAGCTGAGATTGCTCATATTGTTAGAAAATACGAAGAAGAAGCAAGAAATGAAGCCAAAAGAAAAGCTAATTTTATCCTAGCACAAGCTACTTCAAGATTTGCAGGGGAATTTGCCGCTGAAAGATTAATCAATGTAGTAAATATAAAAAACGATGAATTAAAAGGACGTATTATAGGTAAAGAAGGTAGGAATGTTAAAACCTTGGAAATGGTTTTAGGTGTAGATATTATCATTGATGATACACCCGGAGCAATTATAGTAAGTTGTTTTAATCTTTATAGACGTGCCATTGCTACAAAGGTGATTGAGCTTTTAGTAGAAGATGGCAGAATTCAACCTGCAAGAATAGAAGAAATTCACGAAAAGGTTTGTAAAGATTTTGAAGATAATATTTTAGAAGAAGGACAAACTATAGTAATGGATTTAGGATTGAACCAAATTCATCCTGAAATTGTCAAACTTATAGGAAAGTTAAGATATAGAGCAAGTTATGGACAAAACGCTCTAGCACACTCTTTAGAAGTAGCACATCTTGCAGGTATCATAGCAGCTGAGTGCGGTGGAGATGAAAAATTAGCAAGAAGAGCTGGAATTTTACATGATATAGGCAAAGCATTAACGCATGAATTTGAAGGCTCTCATGTTGATTTAGGTGCTGAACTTTGCAAAAGATATAAGGAACACTCTACGGTAATTAATGCTATTTATGCTCATCACGGTCATGAAGAAGCTACTAGTGTAGAATCAGCTGCAGTTTGCACTGCAGATACACTAAGTGCTGCACGCCCTGGTGCAAGACGCGAAGTGCTTGAAGCCTTCCTAAAAAGAGTAAGTGAACTTGAAGATATAGCTAAAAACAAAGATGGAGTTAAAAAAGCCTATGCAATCAATGCCGGTAGAGAAATTAGAGTAATTGTTAATGCAAAATTAGTCAACGATGATGAATCTGTGCTTTTAGCTAAAGAAATTGCTGAAGAAATTCAAGAAAAAGTGCAGTACCCTGGTGAAATAAAAGTAAATGTCATCAGAGAACTTAGAGCTATTGATTTTGCAAGATAAGGTTTTTTATGCAAGAAATGATAGATAATCTTAGTACTTATGGTTATTTGATTTTGTTTTTTTATTCTTTTGGTGGAGGTATGGTTGCTATACTAGCTGCTGGAGTACTTTGTGCAAGCTCTACTAAACTTGATTTGCATTTGTGTATACTTTTAGCTTTCTTAGCTAATACTATAGGTTCAACCTTATTATTTGTCTTAGGAAAATATTACAAAAAAGATATAATGCCTTATTTTAAAAATCATAGAAGAAAAATTGCTCTTGCTATGATGAAAATCAAAAAATACGGTGATTTGCTTTTAGTAGTACAAAAATTTATTTATGGAGTAAAAACCATCATTCCTATAGCAGCAGGTCTTTGCAAATTTAGTTTTGTAAGATTTTTCATCATTAATACCTTAGCTAGCTTGACTTGGGCTGTTATTTTGGGTTATGCTGGTTTTGTTTTTGGAAACACGCTAAAAGAAGCTTTTGAAGTGTTTTCTAGCTATCCTTATATAGCACCTATTTTTATAATTACTTTGATTTTTATAATATGGCTTTATTTAGCACGTTTTTCTAAGAAAAAATGATTTTGAAATTCTCTATAAAAGATTCTTATAGAGAATTTTTTATTTTATTATTTTGTTTTTTATGTATTTTTGGCATTAATTTAACTTACGAATTTAAAAAATATCAAAATTTTAAAATATCAAAACACTTGCTATTAAAAAATAATATAGTTTTATCAAATTATTATAAAATAAATAAAAATGGCAAGAAATATCAGGTTTTAAAACTAAAAAACTCTGATTTTATCTTTTATACCACTAGCTTTAAAGAACTCAATATAAGTCAAAATGATGTAATAAATCTTAGAATTATCACTAAAAATATCAACTTTAAAGATTATCTTAGTAAAAGCTTTTTTGTACCAAGCTATGACTTTAATATAACCAAAGTAAAGAAAGAAAAAGCTATTATCGAATACTTTTTAAATCAACATCACAATGAAAAAATAAAAGAATTTTATGGAGCTTTGTTTTTCGCAAAAAATATTTCTTACGAACTTAGAAATGATGTAAATTACTATGGAATTGCACATTTAATAGCTATAAGCGGCTATCACTTAGGCTTACTATTTACATTTTGTTTTTTTATACTTGCACCTTTATATGCTTTTTTTCAAAAACGATACTTTCCTTATAGAAGTTTAAAATTAGACCTTAGTATTATTGCCTTTATCTTTCTAATCTTATATATATTTTTAATAGATTTCACACCTTCATACACTAGAGCATTATGTATGGCTATATTCGGATTTTATCTTTTCAGTAGAGATATTAAAATTCTAAGCTTTAAATTTTTATTTTTAAGTATTATTTTTTGCATAAGTATTGTTCCAAAATTTCTTTTTAGTGTTGGATTTTTATTTTCTTGTTTAGGTGTTTTTTATATTTATCTATATCTTCATCATTTTAAAAATAAATTTTCTAATTTAACTCATATTGTATTATTAAACTTTTGGACATTTCTGGCAATGATTATACCTGTATTATATTTTTTTCCATTACTTAGTTTTCAACAATTTTTAGCAATACCTTTAAGTGTTATATTTGTTATATTTTATCCATTGGTATTATTTTTACATCTTATTTTTTGTGGAGATTTGCTAGATGTATATTTATTAAATTTTTTTGAAATAAAATTTTATAGTATAAATTTTTCTATTTCTTTTGGATACTACATACTTTATTTAATTTTATCTTTTATATCAATTTTACATAAAAACCTGGCTCTTTTTGTAGTTTCTCTTGGGTTTATTCCCTTTATTTTCTTGATTTAAAAGTAAATACGTTTTTAATCCTAAAAGATAAATAATCCAAGAAATATAAATCCATAAAAAGAAAAATAAAATTACAGAAAAAGAACCATATACATTTAAATAAGTTTTATTATATACAGCATAATAAACAAAGATCATCTTGGAAATATACCAAATCACAGAAGCACCAAAAGAACTAAACAAAAGTGCCTTTAAATCACCTTTTTTGCTAACCGAACTAGAATAAGATACAAAAAATAAAGCCCAAATAATTACATAAGGCAAAACTTCAAAGAAATTCAACGCAATATTAAATTCATCTAAAGTTTTTTGTATAAAACCTGAAATATAAAAACTCACTCCAAGTCCCAATGGAGTTAAGGTTGCTAAAGTCCAATAAGAACTGATACTATGCCAAAGACTTTTAGAATCTTCTTGTAAAAGTTTATTAATAACATAATCATAACCTGAAAAGAATGCTAATGAAGTTAAAGCCATAGCTAAAAGTCCAATTAATCCTAAATTTACACTATTTTTTAAAAAAGTATTGATATATTGTATGATTACATCTTGCTGAGTTGGAATTAAGAAAGTAAAAATTAAATTTTTAATTTTTTCCTGATATATATCAAAACTTGGAATTTGAGTAAAAACCCAAAAACATAAAAATAAAAGTGGTATCAAAGATAAAATTGTATAAAAACTTAAGGCCGCAGCATAATTTAAAATTTCTTTATCTCTTAAAGCTAAAAGAATTTTAAACAAACTTTTAAAATTCATCAAAGTCCCATTTTAAAAGGATTAAGTATATTATTCGGATCAAAAGCTTTTTTAATATTTCTCATTAAATTCATCTCAGCATCACTAAAAGCAAGTTTCATAAAAGGTGCCTTTGAAATTCCTATACCATGCTCTCCACTTAAAGTTCCACCCAAAGAAACAGTAAGTTTAAACACCTCTTCTACCGCTTCATAGCCTTTTTTTACTAATTCAGGATTATTCTTATCACTTACCATTACATTAGTATGTACATTACCATCACCAGTATGGCCAAAACAAGGAATTTTAAAACCATATTTTTTAGAAATTTTAGCTATACCTTTTAAAAGCTCAGGTAATTTTGAACGTGGCACGGTAATATCTTCATTAAGCTTTAAATTTCCATATATTGTTATACTTTGAGAACAATTTCTTCTAGCAAACCAAATATCAGCCGCTTCTTGCACATCTTTGGCTATTTTAAATTCTCTTACATTTGATTCTAAAAAACTTTCTCGTAAAACTTTTAAATCTGCTTCCAAAGCTTCTTCAACATTACCATCTACATCAGCAATTAAAATCGCTCCCGCATCTATAGGTAAACCTTTTTGAAATTTTTCTTCTGTAGCTTGTATGCTTAATTGATCTAAAAATTCCATAGAAACAGGGGTTACACCTTTAGCCAAAGTTTTATAAACAGCATTCATAGCATCATCAATACTATCAAAAATTCCCATAGCAGTTTTTTTAAATTTAGGCAAAGCAACCAATTTTAATGTAATTTCACTAAGCACAGCTAAAGATCCTTCGCTTGCTATTAAAATTCCAGCTAAATTATAACCTGCTACATCTTTTATAGTTTTTTTACCTGCTCTAATAATCTCACCACTTGGTAAAACAGCCCTAAGAGCCATAACATAATCTTTAGTTATTCCATACTTAGCAGCTCTCATCCCTCCTGCATTTTCGCTAACATTTCCTCCTAAAGAAGAATATTCCATACTAGCAGGATCAGGCGGATAAAATAAACCATACTCTTTTATCTTTTTTTGTAAAGTCATATTAATCACACCAGGTTGTACTACTGCAACTAAATTTTCAAGATCAATTTCTAAAATTTTATTCATATGTTTTTCAAAACTTAATACAATACCACCATTAACTGCTAAACTTCCACCAGTAAAACCACTACCCGAACCTCTAGGAGTAACTATGATTTTATTTTCATTGCAATATTTTAAAATTTGACTAATATCATCTTCATCTCGTGGAAAAAGCACTCCATCGGGTAGATAATGTTTTCTAGTAGCATCATAACTATATGCTCTTTTATGGACAGAATCAAAGTGGGCATTTTCAATCCCTAAAAGTTCTTGAAAGAATTTTTGATGAATTTCTTGCATTATTTTTCTCTAGTTAGGCTAATTAATTTTTCATAATATACATAATAATTTCCAATTGCTTCATCATTTAGACTAAAAATATCACTTTTATAACCTGTAATTCTTGAATAAAATGGAACTTGTAAATTCTGAGCTTGTGGGATAGCAAATTCTTCGATCTTACCAAAATCTTGACAATCAACCATCTCAGCTTTCTTTTCCAAAGCTACCACTAAAAGTCCAACGGCATTTTTTGAGCAAAAAGATCTAAAGTCTGATCTTCTTGGAGTTTGGCGATATTCTTGTATCATATGTGCACCAAACAAATCAGGATGTAAAAAATAAAGTCCATTTAATTTTTGTGCTATAAAATCATACGTACTTTTATCAGGAGCTATAATTAATGCTCTATCGTATAAATAATTTAAAACTATTTTATCGCCTATTTGTGGTAAAACATTTGGCAAAGGCATTGCATCTTGAGTTAGCATATCAAAAACTTTAAATTGCAATTTAATATAACCATTTTCTCTCCCAATAACACTTGCCCTTGCAATAATAGATTTTTGTGTATCAATCTCATGTACTACTATACCACTTGAATGTAATAAAATCCTAGAATCATCTTTTATATAACCATAAATATCATCTACTCTTTCAAGTTTTGCCTGTATTAAATCAAAACTTTTAGCTTGTAAAAATACCAAAAGACAACACAGTGTTAAAATAACTCTTGACAATTTACACTCCTTAAAAATATCTAAAAGTAAATTATATTGTTTTTTCCTTACAAAATTGTAAGAAAAATTAAGTAAAATACAAATTTATGTTTAAATTTTACAAGGTTTTAAAAACTATGAAAAAAATATTTATATCATTATTTATTTCTATAAAACTTTTTGCAATATCAAGTGTTGAAGAACTTTCTTGGGAAAATGGAAAGACTCTACTAGATTTTTTACAAGATCATTCCATATCACTTAATTTATATTATAACCTTGATGCAGAAGATAAAGAACTAAGTGCAGAAATTTCAAGTGGTGTAAAATATCAAATGTTAAAAGATGAACAAGGTGAACTTGAGCAGGTTTTAATTCCAATTAGTGATGATTTACAAATCCATATTTATAAAAATATTGATAATAAATTTGTACTTAATTTTACTCCTATTTCTTATACTAAAGAAACAAGGACTTTATATGTAAAAATCAACAATTCAGCTTATCAAGATGTTTATGATGAAAGTGGAAGTGTAACCTTAGCAAGAGCTATGGTACGTGCATTTAGAAATAGTGTAGATTTTAGAAAGGCAAAAAAAGGCGATAGTGTTGTTTTAATTTATGAACAAAAAAGAAGACTAGGAAAACTTTTTGGAGATATTAATATCAATGCGGCATTAGCAAATATTAGAGAAAAAGAATACTCAGTCTTTTTATATAAAGATTCCTATTATAATGCCCAAGGAAAAGAGCTCGAAAATTTCTTTTTAACTAAACCAGTACAATATACAAGGATTTCAGACCGTTTTACTAGAGCAAGATATCATCCTATTTTGAAAAGATATAGAGCACATTTAGGTATTGATTATGCTGCACCTACCGGAACTCCAGTTAAAAGTGCAGGAGAAGGAATAATTAGCTTTGTCGGCAACAAAGGAGGTTATGGTAAAGTGGTACAAGTAAAACATATATCAGGATATATGACTTTATATGCCCACCTTAGTCGTTTTGCAAAAATAAAACGTGGTCAAAAAGTTAAACAAGGACAAGTAATAGCTTATGTAGGATCTACAGGAATGAGTACGGGACCACATTTACATTTTGGACTTTATCTAAATAATAAAGCAATTAATCCTGAAACTATAGTAAAAATTCCAAAATCAAGTTTAAGTGGAAAAAGTAAAGAAGAATTTTTAAAAATAGCAAAAACATATGAAAATCGTTTGCAAAATATTAATGAAGATTTTATAAATCCACCAAAAGAACAAAATATAGAAAATTTCATGGAGTTTTGAAATGCTTAATGATTTTTTAGAAGCACAAGAACTTTTAAAAAATATATCTAAAGAACAAAGTACCTATCAGATTAACGAAGCTTTAAAAACCATCAAAAGATATGATGAAAATATTTATTTACAAACTTTAAAATCTTTAGACACTTTTACATTAGCAAATGTTACTACAATAACTCCTGATCATATTCTAGAAGATATTTTAGAACATTTAAGCATTATTAAAATAGCCAAAATTGTAGAAGAATTAGAAAGTGATGATGCAACCGATTTAATCAAGCGTATCGAAGAATTAAATCTAGAAAAAGCTTTAGCAATACTTAATCGTTTAAGTTCTGAAGATAAAGAAGAAATCTTACGTTTAAAAAATTATGATGAGAATACTACCGGTGCATATATGCAAACAGAAATTTTCACAGCTTCAATTAATGAAAGCATAGAAAAAGCCATTAAAAGATATAGGATTTTAAAACATTCTGGACAAGTAAATCAAATTTTTCAAATATATATAACAGATGAAAAAGGTAAGTTATGCAACTCTATCAATCTAAGCGATCTTTTACTTTGGGACTTCAAACTAAGCTTTGCAGATATTATAAAAAATAATAGTGAAAAATATAAAAGTTACAGTATAAAAGATCATGAGGATATACAAAAAGCTATTGATATAGTAGAAGATTATGATTTAAGTGTTTTAGCAGTTGTTGATGATAATGGAGTACTTTTAGGAAGAATTACTTATGATGATATTCATGATCTCATTCAAGAAAATGCAACTGAGCAAATTTATAATTTAGCTGGTGTTGATGAAGATGCAGAGGAAGAAAGTGCGTTAAAAGCAGCTAAAGCAAGAGCTTTTTGGCTAATGATTAATCTTACCACTTCTCTTATTTCAGCAAATATCATCAGTCTTTTTTCAGGTGAAATAGAAAAGCTTGTTGCCCTAGCTGTACTTATGCCAATTGTAGCTTCTATGGGAGGTAATACAGGATCTCAAGCTTTAGCAGTAACAGTTAGAAAACTTTCACTTAACGAAATTGAATTTAAAGATGCAAAAAAAGTTATTTTAAGAGAAAGTGGAATTTCTTTGCTAAATGGATTTATTTTTGCTAGTATTATGAGTGTTATAGCTTTTATATGGTTTAAAACAGCTTTATTGGGGCTTGTGATAGCTTTATCGATGCTAATTAATCTAACTTTAGCTGGTTTTGTAGGTTCATTTGTACCTTTAACTTTAAAAAAATTTAAAATTGACCCAGCAGTTGGTTCAAGCGTAGTTATTACAGCTATTACAGATGGATTAGGATTTTTTAGCTTTTTACTTTTAGCAAAAATGATATTATTATAACAAAGGAAAAAAATGACAACTATAATGTATAAAGAACAAAAAATAGAACTTATAGGGGAAGAAATAAAAGTTGGTGATATAGCACCAAAAATCACTCTAAGAACAAAAAATTTAGCACCTATAGAGATAGCACCAGCTGGTAAAACACAAATTATTTTAACATTTCCTAGTTTAGACACACAAATTTGTTCTAAACAAGCAAAAGAAAGCAATAAAAGATTAGCTAATATGAAAAATATAGAAGTGATAATAGTTAGTATGGACTTACCTTTTGCAATGGATCGTTTTTGTGCAACTGAAGGAATTAATAACATTATTGTTGCAAGTGATTTCGCATTCAAAGATTTTGGTAATAATTATGGAGTTTTAATTTCTAATAGTATTTTTGCTGGACTTTTAGCAAGATCTGCTTTTATTATTAAAGATGGAAAAGTTGTATATAAACAAATCGTGGAAGAATTAATGGGCAAAATTGATTTTAAGGATATAGAGCTTTTTATGCATAAAAACTATGGTTACCCTTTGAACTAACCTTCAAAGTTTGTAACCACAAAATTTTCTTTTGGAGTTTCGATAAAACAAGATTTTTCTTTTAAAAAAAGTAAATCTACATGTCCCACAGGACCATTTCTATTTTTGCCCACAATAAGCTCAGCCTTTTCTTGTACAGGATTTGGCATAAATTTTCTTTCATAAGTTTTTCCTTCATTTTTTGCCTTATTTTCTCTTTCTTTTTCTTCTTGTTCTCTATAAATTTCATCTCGATATACAAATAAAATGGTATCTGCATCTTGCTCTATAGCACCACTTTCTCTTAAATCACTAAGCATAGGACGTTTATTTGCTCTACTTTCTAATGAACGATTAAGTTGAGAAAGTGCTACTACTGGCATATTTAATTCTCTTGCTAAAAGCTTCAAACCTCTTGAAATTTCACTCACTTGCAAATGTCTATCACTAAAAGCAGAATTACTCATCATAAGTCCGATATAATCTACCACACAAAGTTCTACACTCTCATCTTGTGCTTTAATTTTTCTTAAAATTGAACGAATATCTGCTATACTTGCATAACCACTATCATAAATATAAAGATTTTTTTGTGCATATTCATTACAAGCATCACCTACCCTACTCCACTCATCATCATTTAAATCTGCTGTAAGAATTTTTTGCAAAGGAATAGAGGTTTTTGCACTAATTAACCTATGCATGATTTGAGTAGCAGGCATTTCTAATGAAAACATTACAACACCTTTATTTTGTCTTAGTGTTTTTTCTATAAAATTTAAACAAATAGTTGTTTTACCCATACCAGGACGTGCAGCAATAATTACAAGATCGCCTGCTTTAAAACCTTTTGTCATTTTATTAAGTTCATTAAAACCTGTATCAAGTCCTAAAATATCTTTATTTTCAGCTTCTTTTTGTTTTTTAAATTCTTCCATAAGTTCAGACATAACCATAGTCATATCCTTAATGTTATTGCTATTAACACGATTTGTAAGATTAAAAATCTCTTTTCCAATTTCATCTGAAATTTGGGAAACATTTTTATCTTCATTTACTCTTGTAGGTATAGTATAAGCAAAATTTAAAAGTTGGCGTCTTATGGATTTTTCTCTTAACTCATATGCATATTTACTAACATCTGCAATAGAAGTAGTAGCTAAAACTTCAGCCAAAACCTGCTCATCTACTCTTTTATGCTTTCTTATAAAACTTGCACTTATAGGTTCCCCCGCATTTACACAAGCTAAAATCGCTTTATAAATATCTTGATGAGCCTTAAGTGAAAAATCATTAACTTCAATATCCGAAGAAATACTAAAAAAAGAATCCTCACTATATATACAAGAACTTAAAATTGCTCTTTCAAGATCTAAATCAAAATGCTCATTATTTTGACTCATACATACTCCTAATTATAAATTTGCAAATAAATCTGTAGATAAATATCTCTCGGCTGTATCATTTAGCATAGTCAAGACTTTTTTATCAGGGTTTTCTAAAGCAATTTTTCTAGCCATATATACATTTGCACCACTTGAAATTCCTGCCATTATACCATTTTTGCCAAGTTCTAAAGTTGTGTTAATAGCATCTTCATTGCTTACACAAACTATCTCATCTATAATTTCTTGATTTAAAATTTTAGGGATAAAATTTGCTCCTATACCTTGAATTTTATGGCTTGCAGCTGTATTTTGGCTCAAAAGTGGCGAAGCTGTAGGCTCTAAAGCTATGATTTTGATATTAGGATTGTGTTCTTTTAAAATTTCTCCTACCCCGCTAATAGTTCCACCTGTACCAAAACCTGCTACAAAAATATCAAGTTCAGGTAAAACTTTCAAAATTTCTAATGCAGTATTTTTCCTATGTGCATTTTTATTGTCTATATTTTCAAATTGACTTATCATAAATGAATTTGGAATTTCTTCTAAAAGCTCATTAGCTCTATCCAAAGCACCTTGCATACCTTTGCTAGCTTGAGTTAATTCTAATTTTACTCCAAAAAAACTCATCATTTTTCTACGCTCCATACTCATAGATTCAGGCATAGCAATAATAAGTTTTAATTTCAAACTTGCACAAATCATTGCTAAAGCTATACCAGTATTTCCGCTTGTAGCTTCTATAATAGTAGTTTCTTGGTTAATCTTACCTCTATTTAAAGCTTGTTTTATCATCTCTACAGCAGCTCTATCTTTTATAGAATGACTCGGGTTAAAATATTCACACTTGCCATAAAGATTAGACGCAAATTCTTTTAAAGAGATAATTGGAGTATTACCTATACAATCTAAAATGCTATTATAAACTGGCATGTTTTTCCTTATACGATGTTTTAAAAACAATACCAAAATAAAACTAAGAGTTATATAAAAAGAAAAACGCAAAAGTTTTAACTTTTGCGTAAAGGGTTATTTTTTAGCTTTTTTAGCAGCTTTAGCAGCCGCAACTGCATTTTTAAGATTTTTACCTACTTTAAATTTAGCAACTTTAGTAGCAGGAATTTTGATTTTAGCACCAGTGCTTGGTACTCTAGCTTCTCTAGCAGCTCTTTCAGCTACAGAAAATGTTCCAAAACCAATAAAGCTAATGCTATCGCCTTTAGCTAATACTTCAGTAATAGTAGCAATTACCGCATCAGTAGCTGCAGTAGCGTCTTTTTTAGTTAGCCCAGAAGTTTGAGCAACTTGAGAAATAAAATCTGCTTTAGTCATAAAAAGCTCCTTGATTAAAATAATGATTTTCAAAGTTTAACACATTTATCAATCTTTTGCAAGAGTTTTTATTTAAAATGTAATAAATATATTAAAAAAATGTTTTTGCTAAATTTATAACTATTTTAGGTTTTAAATCTTTCATACATTTGTGATGCTCTAAGGGGCATTTTTTTTGCATACAAGGCATACAAGCTAGATCAAGATGAGCTATTTTAGCATTTTCTTGCCAAGGTGATGTTTGATTAAATCTAGTAGAACCAAAAATAGCTACCGTTTTTACCCCATAAGCTGCACCTATATGCATAGGACCGCTATCATTTGTGATGAGTAAATCAAGCATAGAAATATTTTTACATAAAGTAAAAATACTTGTTTTTCCACAAAGATTTTTAACTTTAATACCTTCATTTAAAAGCATATTATAAATTTCTTCACAAATTTCTCTTTCACTTTCTACCCCAAAAATTAAAATTTGATGTGTAGAACTAAACGCCTTTGCAACTTCTGCAAAATAATCTGTTTCCCATCTTTTTGCACTTCCAAAATGTGCACCTGCATTTATACCTAGAATTTTTCGAGTAGTTTTTGCTTTGATAGGAAGTTTTAAATCATTTGAGTTTGCTTTAAAGTCTAAAGATTTTTCTATAAAATTTAAATATTTTAAAACTTGATGTTCCTCTTTTAAAATCTCTTTATTAAAACAAAACCTTTTTTTTGTTTTAATTAGTTTTAAAATAATCTTACTTGAAAATGCTGAGCGAAATGAAAATGCTAAATCAAATTCACCGAGCATTGCTCTAGCCTTTAAAATTTGACTGAATCTTTGTTTTTTATTTTCTACTAAAACTTTTGAATTTTTAAAATGTTTATAAAGTCCTACACTCACAAATGAGCCATAAAAGGTAAATTTAGCCTTAGGATATTTTTCTTTTATAGCATAAATAGCCGCACTAGCCATAACAGCATCACCAAGCCATGTAGGAAGATTAATAAAAATATTCATAAATTTTCCTTATAAATATAAAGATATAATTTTATCATCACTTTACTTAAAGAGTTAATATGAGTCAAATTTCTATCATACTACCAACTTATAATGTAGAAAAATATATAGCTAGAGCATTAGAAAGCTGTATAAACCAAACTTTTAAAGATATAGAAATCATTGTAGTAGATGACCTTGGCAATGATAAAAGCATAGAGATAGCTAAAGAATATGCTAGTAAAGATGATAGGATAAAAATCATACATAATGAAGAAAATTTAGGAACTTTTGCTAGTAGAAATATAGGTGTATTAAATGCAAAGTCAGATTTTATAATGTTTTTAGATCCTGATGATTATTTAAAACTTAATGCATGTGAGCTTGGACTTGAAATAATTAAAAATGTAGATATGGTAGTGTTTGATGCGTATGTACATAGAGTGAAATTTAAGAAATTTTATAGGTTTAAACAAGATGAGCTTTTTATAAAAGATGAATTTTTGGAATTTTTACTTAAACAAAAGCATTTTTGCTGGAGTGTTTGGGCAAAAGTATATAGAAAAAATTTGATTTTAAAAAGCTTTAAGCATGTTGATTTTAAAGAAAGACTTTGTTATGGGGAGGATGTGCTTTTTAATTATATAAATTTTATGTTGAGTGAGAGTTTTGTTGTATCGCAAGAATGTATATACCACTATGAATTTAATGAAAATGGTAGATATGAAAACAAAAATAAAGAAATTTTATGGCAAAATTACGAACATAAAAAGCAAAGTTTAAAACACATTAAAAAATTAGCTAATATTTTTCCATATAAGTATTTTAATGAAAAAATATTAGACATTTTAGAGAAAGAAAATGTAAATTTAAAAAAGAGGGTTTATGAAACAAGAAATCAGTAGTTTTTGGTATACACCTATAGGTTATAAAGGAATAGGATTAATGGAATTATTGTCTATAAAATCTTTTTTAGATAATAAATATAAATTTAAACTTTATACTTATAATTTAGATGATAGAATTTTTAATAAATTAAATGAAATTTTTGATAATTTTGAGTTAAAAGATGCAAATGAGATTATACCATTAAAAAATTATTTTAGTGATGATAGAGGAGCTGGGGTAGCTGCTTTTAGTGATTATTTTAGATTTAATATGCTATATAAGATGGGCGGCGTATGGGTAGATCTTGATATGGTTTGTTTAAATCAACAAGATCTTTCTCAAGAATTTATTTTCTCTCAAGAAATTGATGATGATGAAACAAAACCTAGAATTACAACTTCATTTTTAAAATTTCCAAAAGGAAGTGAATTTGGAGCATTTGTTATAAAAGAAGCAAATGAAATTATAAACAATCAAAAAACAATTCAATGGGGTGTGATAGGACCGTGTTTTTTAGCAAAGCAAGTAGAAAAATATAATTTGAAAAATTTTACTTGGAATTACAAAATGACTCACCAAATTCCATGGTGTAATGTAAAAGATTTTATAAAAAAGTCTGAATTTGACAAAACCCAACCATTTTTACATTTATATTCAGAAATGTGGAGATCTCATAAACTTAACAAAAATCATTTTTATAAATATGGTATTTATGGTGAATTGTTAAAAAAACATCAAATTGACATTTTAGCCAAAGAAATAGATTTTACTTTTTCATTTAAAGATAAATATCATATAATATTTTCTATGCTTTATCATACAAACTACTATATAAAACACCCAAGAAGAATATTTATAAAAAGCAATAAAAAAAAATAATCTATGTTTTCGCAATCAGTTTTTCCCATTTTTTCACAATAACTTCTTTACTGAATTTTACTTTTACTATATCCTTTGCACCCCCCCCCATAGTTTTTCTTAAACTTTCATCATCCATTAAAATGCAAAGTTTTTTTGCGAATTCTTTTAAATTTCCATCATTTATTAAAAATCCACTTTTTTCATTTTCTATTAATTCACTTGGACCTGTGTTTATATCAAAAGATATTATAGGCAAAGCATAAGAGCTTGCCTCTAGTAAAACCATAGGAAAACCTTCATAATGACTACACATCACATAAGTACTAGCATTTAAATATTCTTTCTCTATGTCTTTAGTAAAAGCTTTTAATATAATTGAATTTTCTAAATTATTTTCTTTGATTTTTTCTTCTATGGTATTTTTTAAATCACCTTCGCCAACTATAGTTAAAGTCCAATCTTGATATTTTTTATTTTTTTGCACCAAATTCCAAATTTCTATAAGTCTTAAAAAGCCTTTTTCATCATTTAATTCAAATCTTCCTATACTTAAAACATTTTTTTGTTTATAATCGTTGCTTTTTTCAAGGATAGAAGGGATAAAATTTGGTATAACTTGTATGTTTTTATGGTATTTTTTCCATTCATTTATTTGCTTGTTAGATAAAATAACTAAAGTATTAAAATATTTTAAATTTTTTAATAAATCTTTTGAATAATATATAAAATTTCCATGCATAATTTGAATAGTTTTAACTTTTTCAAAATTTTTTTGATTGAATAAAAAATAATTATTGTTAATTATAACATCGTATTTTAAAGAAAATTGTTTTATTTTTTTATTTTGAAAATATATTTGCATTCTTTCATAAAAATACTTATATTTAAATTTTAGTTTAAACAATAAATATAATAAAACATTATATTTATATTTTCTATATATGTCTTTGCTTGTATATTTTTGCTCTTTATCGTTTAAAAAATATACATTAATTTCTTTATCAACTTCAAAAAATAATTCATTTTTTTTATATACGCTAAGTATATCAACTTGGTGTGTTTTTGATAAAGCATTTGCTAGATTGCTTACAACTCTAGCTACACCACCTTTCAAAGTAATATCTATATCCATAATTAATATTTTCAATCTTATCTCCAAAAAATAAAAAATATAATATAATTTTATTATAAAAATTCAAAACAAGGTTTATTGTGTCACAAATTTCTATCATACTGCCAACTTATAATGTAGAAAAATATATTGCTAGAGCATTAGAAAGTTGTATTAACCAAACTTTTAAAGATATAGAAATCATTGTAGTAGATGATTGTGGAGACGATAAAAGTATAGATATAGCAAAAGAATATGCTAGTAAAGATGAAAGAATAAAAATAATACATAATAAAGAGAATTTAGGATTATTAAAAGCTAGATATGAGGGAATAAAAATAGCTAATTCTTCTTATATCATGTTTTTAGATCCTGATGATTATTTAGAACTTGATGCTTGTGAAGAAAGTAATAAAATATTAAAAAAAAATAATGATTTAGATTTTATATGGTTTAACTTTATATATCACACACAAGATGGTATCAAAAAAGATACATTTTTAAAAGATCATTTTTTTACAACAACTGATTATTGTCAATATATTTTAAATCAAAAAAATATTTGCCATTGGAATATTTGCTCAAAAATCATCAAAATAAACACATATAAAAAAGCTTTTGCTTATATAGAAAATAATATAAAACTGACAATGGCTGAAGATGCTTTATTGTATTTTTTTATAATTTTAAACTCCAAAAAAATAGCTACTAGTTCGTTGCATATATATTATTATTTTCAAAATCAAGAAAGTTCTGTTAATACAAATAATATAATAGAAATTCAAAAAAACCTAAATGATGAAGAAAAAGTCATTAAAATTTTATCTTCATTTTTAAAATCCAATATCAATATAAATAAAAATATATTTATATTTTTAAAAACTATGATTATACAACTAAAAATGAATTATTTAAATAGAGAGATAAAATATAACAGATTAAAATATTGTTATATTATATATAAATACAAAAAAATTACTAACAAAATTTTACAAAAATACTATAAAATTATTATTTTTTTAATCTTAAGGATACACAATGAATAATCCTTTAATTTCCATCATCATACCAATTTACAATGTAGCTCCATATTTAAAAGAATGTTTAGAAAGTGTTATCAATCAAACTTATAAACACTTGGATATTATTTAGTAGATGATGGAAGCAATGATGAAAGTTTAGATATAGCCTTAAAATATCTAGATAAAGATGAAAGAATATTTTTAATTTCTAAGGAAAATGGGGGTTTGAGTTCAGCTAGAAATATGGGATTAGAATTTATAAAAGGTACTAAACTTAGAAGCTTTTTTGAAAATAATAAAGAACAAGACATAATCTCTTTTACTTCAACTCATACTTTTAAAAAAAATACAAAACAAATTAGCAAAGAAACTATTAACTCAAATTTCGAACAAATTCAAAGCAGATATATAAAAACAAATATAGAAAATATAAACGATCTTTTGGTTCAAGAACTACCAGATTCTATAATTCATTTTTTAGATTCTGATGATTATTTTTTAAATGATTGTATAAAACTTTGCATAAAAGAAATGATTGAAAAAAATATATATTTGTATGCATGGTTTTGATGAATACCATGAGCGTAATTCTTACTTTTTAAAAAATCCTCCAACCAACTTGATGTTAAAAAGTGATAAAGTATTTTTTGATAGCGGTATAAAATTATTACAAAAAAACAATTTTCTTCAATTTTATTTTGCTTGAAAAAGAAAATACTTTTTTAATGATTTATAGAATTAGACAAGACTATAACGATATCCAAAATACTCTAATACAAAAATTCGACAATCAAATGTTTTTTTAAAATCATCAAAAATTTATCTATATTTTATAGCACAAAAAAATAGTAAAAGATCTTCTAAAAATCTACAATAGTCATATATGTACTTAAAAAATTATTAAATTATATTTTATAATCAGATTGTAATTATATACCTAAAAAAAATAATCTTGTTATTTAATAAAACTTGATAACAATCTAGTTATTTTATATGTAATTTTTGACATTTTATAAGGATTTAAATCTTTGAGTTTTTCTTGAACATATAAAGGATCTTTATTAAATTTTTCAACTTTAAAAGCATTTTTGATGTAAAAATATAAAATAGTATCTTTTAACGCTGAAGAAATTTTCCTTTCATGGTAATTTTCTATAAATCGTACTAATTCTAAACTAGTTTGTACCCAACTAGCGTATTTAAAATACTCTTTTGCTAAAGTCGCATTTTCATCAAAAGCAACAAATATATCCTTAAAATACGGAAGTATATTATCTTTAGTAATTTTTTTATCTTGATTTGTCAAAGAATTAGCACGAATTCTATAATAATAAAATACTTTAGGAAAAATATAAATATTCTTAGCTTGTGAAAAAAGCAAAATTCCAAATAAATGGTCTTCGGCAAAAATACCATCTTTAAATTTTAATTTTATATTTTTAAGAAAGTGAAAATTTATCATACCACTCCATGCAAATGCAAAATCTTTCGTTTTACTTTTTCGAAGATATATTAACCACTGTAATGGACCAATTAGACACTCTTGTTGAATATTTATATCTTTTAAGCGGCTATTATGTTTTAAAAAATTTATTTTTATATCATATTTCTCAATACAATCAAACCACAACACATCCACCCCATCCATTCTAGGTACACATTCTTCTATGCAGTTTAATTCCCAATAATCATCAGAATCTAAAAAGATAATATAATCTATAATAGGATAAGTAAAGCTTGTTAAATCTTTTTCATTATTAAAAGCTTTATAGCTTTTATATATAGTATATATTTCATAAGGATTATTACCTTCTATATTAAATTCTATTAAAGAATTTTCTTTTATAGTTTTTGTTTTATTTTTAAGTTTATATTCTCCACTAAAAAATTCTATACCTACATTTCTAGCACTACTTAAGCCACCATTTTTCTTATCAAAAAGAGTGATTCTTTTATCTTTTAGAGTATATTCTTTTGCAATATTGAGTGAATTTTCATCTGTACTACCATCATTTACAAGTATGATTTCTAAGTTAGTATAGCTTTGATTGATTACACTATCTAAACATTCTTTTAAATATTTTTCTACATTATATATGGGGATTACTACGCCTACGGTTTTCATGTATATATAACCTTCATTATTTTTGATATTATATCAAAAAACTTTTTAGGAATATATATGCAAATACACCACAACCACTTACTTTATAATAATTTAACAAAAAAACTAAGTTCGTTTATACCCATAAAATCAACAAGAAGAAAATTAAGAAATCATATCCAGTATAAGTTAGAACACCCTAAAGTAGCTCATTATCTTTCAAACAACTATATCAACTCTTTTTTAGAAGGAAAAATTCCACAATTTTCTTTTGAAAAAAAATACCATTTTAAAAATGATAAAATCATTTGGCAGTTGTGGTACCAAGGTAAAGATCAAACTTCTTTAGCTATACAAAAATGCTTTAAGTCTATACAAAAACATATGGGAGATGAATACACAATCATTATACTAGATAAAGACACTATAAAAGATTACCTTGATTTTCCACCATATGTTATAGAAAAATTAGAAAATAATTTTTTTGGAGAAAAAACCATAACTTTTTTTTCAGATCTTTTAAGGGTTAGTTTGCTTGCAACCTATGGTGGAATTTGGTGTGATGCAAATATTTTTTTGAGTGATAAAATTCCGCAAGAGTTATGTAAAAAAGATTTTTTCGCTTTTGAGAGATCAAAAACAAAACCAAATAAAGAAAGATTAAAAAAGCTAGCAAAAAGTGGATATTTTTCTTATGGATATTTTAATTGGAATGAAGATTTTAAAGTTAAAGTTTTAAGTAGCTTTTTAATAGCCAAAACAAATAATGATTTTATAAAAGCTTTACAAGATATATTAATATTTTATTGGAAAAATGAATCATCTAATATAAATCATTATTATTTTGCCCTGCATGTTATCTTTGAACTTTTAAAAGAATATGGCTTTGCAAATGATACCTATAAAAATATGAGTGATATAGAGTGTCATTTACTACAATTTAACGCGAAAGAAAAATTCAATCCAATTCTTTGGGATGAAATTCAAAAACAAAGTTTTTTACATAAACTCACGCATTTTAAGTCTATAAAAAAAGATTCAATGATAGATAAAATCATCTTACAAAGTTGATTTTATCTAAAAACACCTTTTATTTTTTGCCAAATTTTCCAAAGATCATAAGGAAGTTTTGTTTGGATAAAAGGTTTGATTATAGGTAATTTTTCCTTTAATTTCAAAGGATCTTTTTTAAATTTTTTAATCATCAAAGCCTTTTTTACATAAAAAGGCAAAAAGATTTCCTTTATAGCTTGAGAATTTTCACTTTTTTGTTCTTTAAAAAATTCTATCAACTCTAAAGCTGTTATCATCCTACTTGCTGCTTTTAAATAGTTTTTTGCCTCTTTAGCGTTTTCTCCAAAAAATTCATATAAGTCTTTAAAGTACTCTGATACATTTGCCTTTGTAACTTTCTTATCATGATTTGATATACTATTTGCTCTCAAACGGCACAAATACAATCTTTTTGGCAAAATGTAAATATTATTAGCACTAGCAAACAAAACCATACCAAAATGAATATCTTCATTGATGATTTTGTTGATAAATTTAAGTTTTAATTGTTTTAAAAATGAAAAATCTATCATACCACCCCAGCTAAATGAAATATCTCTAGAACCAACTTTTATAGCCTGCTTAGCATAGTCTCTTGGAGTGATAGTGCATTCTTGAGTAAAATTAAATATATTCATCCTTGTTTTTTGACCCTTATCTTCTATACCATCATCATAAATACAAGCATGATCAAACCATAATACGTCTACATTTTGCATTCTTACAACACACTCTTCTATGCAGCTTAACTCCCAATAATTATCAGAATCTAAAAAGATAATATAATCAATCTTTGAAATTTCTAATTTATCATCTACTAAAGCATTTTTGTACTTATAAATTTTATAAATATTTTGTGGGTTATTGCCAACAATCTTAAAAACATTTAATTCATTTTCTTTTTCAATATATTGTGTTTCATATTCACCATAAAAAAATTCTATACCTGTATTTCTAGCACTACTTAAGCCACCATTTTTCTTATCAAAAAGAGTTATTCTTTTATCTTTTAGAGTGTATTCTTTTGCAATATTGAGTGAGTTTTCATCTGTACTACCATCATTTACTAGTATGATTTCTAAATTAGTATAAGTTTGATTGATTACACTATCTAAACATTCTTTTAGATATTTTTCTACATTGTATATGGGGATTACTACGCCTACTTTTTTCATGCTTTATCTCCAAGTTGTTTTTTTATTTTTTATAGTTTCAAGATAAATTTGATGATTAATCTCAAGCATATTTTTGCTATTTTCTTCATGGTAGATATGATAAGCTAGAGCATTAAATTTAAGTCTTTTAAACACTCCATTATTAAATAAAAATCTAGCTACAAACTCACTATCTTCCCTACCCCATCCTATGAAATTTTCATTAAAACCTTCAATGGCTTCAAAATTACTTTTATAAAAACTCATATTGCAAGTTTTACTACCTTTAACAAGTTGTGATTTTTTAAAAAATTTCTTAGTTAGTTTTGAAAATTTATATACACATTTAGCTAAAAAAGTATTTCTTTGATTTTTAAAACCCTTTTTATTAAAAGCTAGTTTAAAATCATTTTTGCTTAAAAGTTCTTTGCTTTCTTTTTCATTTAAAATAATTCTTGAACCTTGTAAGATAGTTTTTAAACTAGCAAATTTTAAATGATCATTAATGAAGTTTTTTTCTAAAATCATATCTCCATCTATTAAAATGATATATTCGCTTTTAGATGCTTTTATAGCTTTATTGCGACTTGCTGCAGCACGAAACCCCTCATCTTCTTGCCAAATATGCTCTAACTTACAAGGAAAATCTTTCTGATAAGCTTGTATAAGTCTAGCCGTATCTTCCCTGCTTCCATCATCAGCTACTAAAACCTCATCTGGTAAAGGCTCTAAGTTTTTAACACTATCAAGCACCAAAGCAAGCCTTTCTTTTTGATTATAAGTTGTGATGATTAATGCACAAGTTTTTGGCTTTTGCTTTTTTAACTCATATAATTTCATATATTTAAAAAAAGCTCCTAGGCCATTACAAGTACTTATGATAAAACCTTTATAACCATAAAAAATTCCCTTTTTTAAAATATAATTTCTAAAAAAAGTCCAAATTCCCCTTAGCAAAGCCTTACAAACACTACTTTCTTTATGTAAATTTTGCAAAACCCAAAGCTTGGAGTATCTTTGAAGTTTATCTAACAAACCATCGATATCATCAAATGCAAAATGCCTCAAACCATTTTGCAACTTAATCTTTTTGCTATCTTCATGTAAAATCAAACTCTCATGCACCAAATTTTCATTAAATCTAGTATGGGTTTTATTAAACACCCGCATTACATGATCAGGCCACCACCCACAAGCTTTAATCCACTCTCCATTGTATAAATTTTCTCTTGGTAAGGCTATAATATCTTCTTTATTAGGCTCAATTTGCCGTAATTCTTGTAAAAATTCTTTCTTAGCAAGCTCATCTGCATCGATATTAAAAATCCAATCATTACTAGCATAGCTTATGGCTAAATTTTTCAAAGGTCCAAAACCTATAAATTTATGCTGATAAATCTTGATATTTTTATAACTTTTACTAAACTCATAAGCAATTTTTAAAGTATCATCATTGCTATCATTTTCTACTAAAATAATCTCGCCAAATTCTTGCAAAGACTCCAAACAAGCCTTTAAAGTTTTTTGAGCATTTTTAACAATCATTATCACACTAATTTGTTTTAAATCCATTTTATATCCTATAAATACAACTCATGATTGTATCTTTTAAATCTCTTATGAAAGAAAAAATACTCATCAGGTTTGAATTTTATCATTTCTTCGCAACACTTTGCTTGATACTTAGTAAGCTCTTCTATACTTGCTTTACTTGCATCTAAAGCCTTAAAAGTCTTTACAAAAAATTTCTCATCTTTTTGATACACAAAACAAGGTAAAATCATAGCATTTGTTTTTTTTGCAAGCACACTCGCACCTACTATGAAATTTACTTCTTGATTAAAATATTGTATTTTTATACTTTCACTATCTACCGCATCTTGATCGGTTAAAATTCCAAGCGACCTGCCTTCTTTTAAAGCCTTTAGCATTTTTTTAAGGCCACCTTTTTTTTCTATAAGTTCTATGTTAAATTGCGTGCGATTTTTACTTAAAATTTTATCCATTATCACACTATCAAGTGCTCTTCCAACTATAGAAATTCCTTTAAATTTAGCCCCAAAAGACAAAGCCAAAAGCTCCCAGTTACCATAATGAGCCGTAGTTACGATTAAAGGTCTTTTACTTTGCATTATATTTAAAATTTGTTCCTCATTATCAAAGCAAATTTTATTGGTAATCTCTTCTTTGTTTGCATTTTGATTTTTGATAAAATCAATCCCAAATTTAGCAAAATTTCTATAGATATTAAGGTTAGTTTCATCACGCCATTTTTGATCTTTTTCAGGAAAGCAAATTTTTAAGTTTATATCGATAATTTTGCGGTGTTTATGATTTAACTTATAGGTTATTAAAGCAACCAAATTTGCAAAAGAATTTAAAAGCTTTGAGGGTAAAATCTTCACAAGAACTTTTAACATATAAAAAAGGCTTAAATATACATAATTTATCATTTTTCTAAAAGCTCACAAGCTAGTTTAAAAATATCTTTTTCATCGATATTTTGTATGCAAAAATCACTTTTATCTATATGTTTTGAATGTAGTATTTTTTTACCCGCATTGATAATTTTATTGATATTTGTTTCATAAGCATTTCTTTGACTAGGCGTGGCTCCAAAAATGGTTATAGAAGGTTTATTTAATGCAAAAGCCAAATGAGTTGGTCCGCTATCATTTCCGATAATCAAATCACTTTCCTTAGTTAAAGCACAAAGCTCACTTAAGCTTAATTTTGGTGCAAGTTCTATTTTTAAATGTTTTAAATTTAAAACTATATCTTTAGCAAAATTAAACTCATTAACATTGCCCCAACCAAGCATAATTTTTGCATTAGTAAAATGTTCCAAAAGCATTCTACAAAGCAATATCAAACGCTCTTTTGGATAAATTTTATTTGGCATAGATGAGCCTACATGTATGAGTATATTTGGTGTATTTTCTCCTAAAGACAATCTTTGCTCCAAGCTTTCTTTCAACTCATCATCTACACTAAAACAACTTTGTTTTAGCTCTATATCATTATAATCAAAATGTTCATTTAATACATAAGCTACCAAAGAAAGATTACGCACAATAATATTTTCTTCATAATTGCACGCAAATTTATGCGTATAAAAATTACTCGCAAAGCCCTCTTTAATACTTTCTTGATCAAAACCAAAAGTATTAGAACACAAAAATTTACCCACTAAAGCAGATTTAATCAAACCTTGCAAGTCAATCACAACATCATATTTATTTTGCCTAGCTTCAAAAAGTATTGCAAAAACTTCTTTAAATTTTCTATCTTTTAATGGCAAAGCATAAACTTCATTAATCATTGGATGATCTTGCAACAAACCTGCAAATCTTGCATCCACAAACCAATCAATACTCGCCTTAGGATAATGCTTTTTAATAAATTGTAAAACAATTACTGCATGGATGATATCTCCAAGTGCAGATAATTTAACCAATCCTATTTTCATATGCTACTTTATTTTTAAATTTTCTGTTATGATTGTAACAAAGATTTTTTTAAAAAAAGGTTTATTATGCAAGAATATATTTGTGTGTTTGACTGTGAAAGTATTCCTGATATAGAGCTGATTAAACACATTTATGATTTTAATGGCGATGATTTAAGCATTAGCAAGCAAGCTTTAGAAAGACAAAAAGAAGAAAGCGGAAGTGAATTTTTACCCCTGCCTTTTCATAAAGTTGTAAGTATTTGTGCGGTAATTGCGGATAAATTTGGAAATTTCATAAAAGTTAATAAAATCAAAGGCGAGAGTGAAAAGCAAATGCTAGAAGAGTTTTTTAACTTCATAGACAAACACCAACCACGCCTTGTAAGCTTTAACGGCAAAAGCTATGATATGCCTTTACTTGTTATAAGAGCATTAAAATACAATATCAACGCAAGTGCTTATTTGGATGCAAGCGATAAATGGAATAATTACAAAAGTAAATTTGCCGAAGAAAAGCATTGTGATTTATTAGAATCTTTAGGAAGTTTTGGTCAAAAAGGTTTAAGACTTGATACACTTTGTGCTATGGCAGGACTTCCTGGAAAGTATGATATGCATGGAAATGAAGTATTAGAACTTTTCTATCAAAACAAACTAAAAAAAATTCACGAATACTGCGAAAGCGATGTGTTAAACACTTATATGCTGTTTTTAAAATACGAACTCATTAAAGGAAATTTAACTCAAGAAGATTATCTTAATATTTTAAAACATTTTAAAGATGAACTTTTACAAAAGCATAGCGATAAAAGTTATCAAAAACCATTTTTAGATGCCATAGAAAAAGAAAAGAGTAAGTTTTAAATTAATTAAGAAAAGTGTAATAAAATAATTATTATTAAAAATATCAAAAAAGGTCACAAAATGAAAATCTTAATAACAGGTGGTGCAGGATACATAGGCTCTCACACTTTAAAGCAATTTTTAGAAACAAATCATGAAATTTGTGTATTAGATAATCTTTCAAAAGGTAGCAAAAAAAGCTTAGACGAACTTTCTAAGATTAAACCTTTTAAGTTTTTTGAGCAAGATTTAAGTGATTATGCTGGGATTAAAAAACTTTTCAAAGAAGAAAAATTCGATGCGATTGTGCATTTTGCAGCAAGTATTGAAGTGCCTGAAAGTATGGAAAATCCTTTAAAATACTATATGAATAACACCGCAAATACAAGTAATTTAATCCAAACTTGTTTAGAAACAGGTGTGAAAAAATTCATTTTTTCTTCAACCGCAGCTACTTATGGAGAGCCACAAACTCCTATCGTAGATGAACAAAGTCCATTAGCACCGATTAATCCTTATGGGCAAAGCAAACTCATGAGTGAAAAAGTCTTGCAAGATGCTAATATGGCTAATCCTGAATTTAAATACTGCATTTTAAGGTATTTCAATGTAGCAGGTGCTTGTATGAGTTATCCTATAGGGCAACGCTATCCAAAAGCTACTTTACTTATCAAGGTTGCTGCTGAAGTAGCCACAGGAAAAAGAGAAAAGCTTTATATTTTTGGCGATGATTATAATACTAAAGATGGCACTTGTATTAGAGATTTTATCCATGTTGATGATATTTCAAGTGCACATTTAGCCGCTTTAGAATACCTAGAAAATAATGAAAGTAATATTTTCAATGTAGGCTATGGACACGGTTTTAGCGTAAAAGAAGTGATCGAGACCATGAAAAAAGTAAGCGGGGTGGATTTTACAGTAGAACTTGCACCAAAAAGAGCTGGGGATCCTTCTGTGCTTATTTCAAATGCTGATAAAATCAAAACTCTAACTAGCTGGAAACCAAAATATGATAATTTAGAATTAATCTGTAAAAGTGCTTATGAGTGGGAAAAGCAGTGTTAAAAAAACTTTTTTTTATACTCAATGCCCATGATAAAAGATTTTTATTTGCTTTGCTAATTTTTTCTATTTTTATAGGATTTATAGAAAGCTTTGCTATTTCTTTAATCATGCCCTTTGTATCAGTGGCGAGTAATTTTGAGCTTTTAGAAAAAAGCTCCTATTTTCAACCTATATATGAGTATTTAAATTTACCAAGTTATAAGATTATTGCTTATTTTGGCTGTATATTAATCGCCTTTTATATTTTTAGAGCCTTTTTAAATGCTTTTTATTTTCATTTGCTCGCACGCTTTTCTAAAGGACGTTATCACAGCATTGCTTGTCGCATTTTTGATAAATATTTACATCTTGAATATGAAAATTTTACCAATAAAAACCAATCAGAACTTTTAAAAACCATCACTCAAGAAGTATTTCACTTAAGCACACTAATTAGTGCATTTTTGCTTATGCTAAGTGAAAGTTTTGTAGTATTTTTACTTTATACTTTATTGCTAATTATCAACTATAAAATCACCCTAGCTTTAAGTGCTTTTTTACTTTTAAATGCTTTCATTTTAATCAAAATCCTCTCACCCTTAGTAAAAAAAGCTTCCATAGCTAGAGAAGAAGCGATGAAAAATTATTTTGAGATTTTAAATGCAAATTTAAATAACCTTAAAATCATCAAACTCAAAACCAAAGAACAAAGCACACAAAAGCTTTATGAAATTCAAAGTGGGCTTTTTGCCAAAGCAAATATTAGCAATGAAAGTATGTCAAGCATACCTAGAATTTATCTCGAAGGTATAGGTTTTTGTATGCTTTGTTTTATCGTGGTGTATTTGGTTTTAAGATATGAAAGTGATATTTCATCTATCTTAGCAACTATTACTATTTTTGTGGTAGCTCTTTATAGGCTTATGCCAAGTGCAAATCGTATCATCACAAGTTATAATGAAATCACATATTATAAAAATTCTTTAGATATTATTTATAACACGCTTAATGAAAAAGAAGAAAAATTAGGAAATGAAAATATTGAATTTAAAGAAAAAATCGTTTTGAAAAATCTTTTCTTTGCTTATAAGGGTAAGAAAAATTTATTTAAAAATTTAAATTTTGAACTTAAGAAAAATGAAAAAATCGCTTTTATAGGTAAAAGTGGAAGTGGCAAAAGTACTTTAGTTGATCTTATCATAGGGCTTTTAAAACCAAGCGATGGAGCTATTTTTGCAGATGGAATTAAGCTTGATGAGAGCAATATAAAAAGTTTTAGAAGTAAAATTGGCTACATACCTCAACAAATTTATCTTTTTAATGATTCTATTGCTAAAAATATTAGTTTTGGAGAAGAAATAAATGAAGAACTTTTACACAAGGTAATCAAGCAAGCTAATCTTGAAAGCTTTGTAAATTCACTTGAAGATGGAGTGCATACTAAAGTGGGTGATTCAGGTTCGTTTTTAAGTGGGGGTCAAAGACAAAGAATAGCCATAGCAAGAGCACTTTACCAACAACCTGAAATTTTAGTTTTAGATGAAGCAACTAGTGCTCTTGATCAAGAAAGTGAAACAAAAATCATGGAAGAAATCTATAAAATTTCAAAAGATAAAACTCTCATCATCATAGCTCATAGACTCTCAACCATACAAGGTTGTGATAGAGTATTTGAAGTAAATCATGGGCATTTAAAGGAACAAGTATGAAAATTACTTTCATCATAGCTACTTTAAATTCAGGTGGTGCTGAAAGAGTATTAGTCACTTTAGCTAATGAGCTTTGTAAAAATCATGAAATTAGTATTATTAAATTTCACAAAGAAGACTCTTTTTACAAGCTTGATCCAAAAATCAAACTTTTCACTCTAGAGCAATTTGATTTTTCTACTCTTTATAATAAAATAGCCTCACGCATTAAAAAATTCAAAGCCTTAAAACAAGCACTTAAAGAGCATAAAAGTGATGTTTTTATCTCATTTTTAGATACAACTAATATCGCTTGCATTTGGGCAAACAAAGGCTCAAATACGCCTTTAATCATTAGCGAACATAGTTCCTATACTTATTTAAAATCTAAAATTTGGAAATTTTTACGCCGTATAAGTTTTCCTTACGCTAATGCTTTAACCGTGCTAAGTAATGATGATAAAAATTACTATGAAAACTTTGTTAAAAAAGTTATTAATATGCCAAATCCTTGTCATTTTCACCCCATTAAAGAAAATTTAGAAAAAGAAAACAATGTCATTTTCGTAGGCAGACTTGATCACAATAAAAATGCCTCTATGTTTTTAAAAGCTATAGCAAGACTAGACATAAATTTACAAAATCAATATAATTTTTTCATAGCAGGCGATGGGGAATTAAAACAAGATTTAGAACAAGAAGCTAAGAACTTAAATATCAATGTTAATTTTTTAGGTAAAGTTGAAAACATACAAGAACTTTATAAAAAAGCAAAAATAATCTGCCTTTGTTCTTTCATAGAAGGCTTGCCAACGGTTTTACTTGAAAGTTTGTATTATCAAGTAGCACGCATTAGTACTAAATACACAAGTGGTCATAAAGATTTAATTGAAGATGAAAAAGATGGATTTTTAGTAGATTTAGATGATGAAAAGACTTTAAGTGAAAAACTTGCCCTTTTAATGCAAGATGAAAATTTAAGAAAAGAATTAGCACTCAATGCTCAAAAACGATGTAAAGATTATGAAGTAGCCAATGTAGCACAAAAGTGGCTTGATTTAATCAAAGAAGTAAGGGTTTAAAATGAAAAAACTTGCAATTTTTATATATTCTTTAGGAAGTGGCGGTGCTGAAAGAGTTGTATCCACATTGTTACCAGTTTTAAATTTAAAATATGAAGTGCATTTAATTTTAATGAATGATAAAATTTCATATGATATTCCTGAAATTAATATCCACTACCTTGAAAAATCAACCCCAAGCGAAAGTAATTTAGCCAAATTTTTAAAACTACCCTTACTAGCCATGAAATACAAAAAGCTTTGTGAAGATTTAAAAATAGATTTACAATTTGTATTATTAAATAGACCTAATTATATTGCTTTAATGGCAAAATCCCTAGGACTTAAATCAACTCTTATTATCAACGAATGCACTACTCCAAGTGTGATTTATAAACACAATAATCTAAATTCTTTTATCAATAAATTTCTTATTAAAAGACTTTATAATAAAGCAGATTTAATCTTAGCAAATTCTTTAGGAAACAAAGAAGATTTAATACAAAATTTCAACATAGAAGCTAAGAAATGTGATATTTTATACAATGCCATAGATTTAGAGAATATTTTAGAAAAATCTAAAGAAGAAATAGACTTTAAAGAGCCTTTTATACTAAGCGTTGGTAGGCTTGATCATGGTAAAAATCATGCTATGCTTATAAGAGCTTATGCAAAAGTTAAAACTGATTTAAAATTAGTTATTTTAGGTGAGGGTATTTTAAAAGATGAACTTTTAGCTTTAATAGAGACTTTAAATTTAAAGGATAAAGTCTTTTTACTAGGTTTTGATAAAAACCCTTATAAATATATGAGTAAATGTGATTTCTTTGCTTTTGCTTCAAGTTTTGAGGGTTTTTCAAATGTTTTAATCGAGTGTCTAGCTTGCAACACTGCCGTGCTTTGCACTGATCACAAAAGTGGTGCAAGAGAGCTATTTTTAGATGATGAATTTGGGCTTTTAGTAAAGGTAGATGATGAAAAAGCTATGCAAGAAGGCTTAGAAAAAATGTGCAATGATGAAGCATTAAAGACAAATTATAGACAAAAAGCTTTTTTACGTGCGAAAGAATTTGATAAAATTAGCATAGCAAAGCAATTATTTGAATTTTTTAACAAGGCTTAAAATGAAACTTCAACAAAATTTCACTGATAATAATTCTATAAAATATACCTGTATTTTAATCCTTATAGCCTTTACTTTTAGTGTTTTGTGTAGATTATATTGGGTGGCTTGGGCAAGTCAGTTTTATGAGTTTTTCTTTAATGATCAACTTATGATTACTACCAATGATGGCTATGCTTTTGCAGAAGGTGCAAGAGATATGATAGCAGGTTTTCATCAGTCTAATGATTTATCTTATTTTGGAAGCTCTCTTTCTACTTTGACTTATTGGCTTTATAGTATTTTACCTTTTAGCTTTGAAAGTATTATTTTATATATGAGTACTTTTTTTGCTTCTTTGATTGTTATACCTATTATATTAATCGCAAGAGAGTATAAACTCACTACTTATGGCTTTATAGCAGCTTTACTTGGAAGTATCGCAAATAGTTATTATAACCGCACTATGAGTGGATACTATGATACTGATATGCTAGTGTTGGTTTTACCAATGCTTATTTTACTAAGTTTTATAAGATTAACTATTAACAAAGATATTTTTACACTACTTTTAAGTCCGGTTTTCATCATGATTTATTTATGGTGGTATCCATCAAGCTATTCTTTAAATTTTGCAATGATAGGTCTTTTTGGTCTTTATATTTTGGTATTTCATAGAAAAGAAAAGATTTTTTATCTAGCTATTGCTTTAATGATTATAGCTTTAAGCATGTTAGCATGGCAATATAAACTTGCATTGATTGTTTTATTATTTGCTATTTTTGCTTTTAAAGAAGAAAAAATTAATTTTTATATGATTTGGGGTTTGATTTTTATTAGTGTTTTAATTTTATTTTTAAGTGGTGGTTTAGATCCTGTTTTATACCAACTAAAGTTTTATGTTTTTAAAGCTTCAGATGTACAAAATTTAAAAGATGCTGCTTTTGTATATTTTAATGTTAATGAAACCATTATGGAAGTAAATACCATTGATCCTGAAGTATTTATGCAAAGAATTAGCTCTAGTGTTTTGGTGTTTATCTTTTCTTTTATAGGTTTTATCTTACTTTGTAAAGATCACAAAAGTATGCTTTTGGCTTTACCTATGCTCGCACTAGGTTTTATGGCTTTAAGAGCTGGACTTAGATTTACCATTTATGCAGCTCCTGTAATGGCTTTGGGTTTTGGCTATTTTCTATATGCATTTTTTAATTTTTTAGAAAAAAAACGAATCAAACTTAGTTTAAAAAATAAAAATATTTTGTTAATACTCATTACATTTTTTAGTATAAGTCCTGCTTTAATGCATATATATTATTATAAATCTTCTACCGTTTTTACTTCTTATGAAGCTCAAATTTTAAATGAGTTAAAAGGTAAAGCTCAAAGGGAAGATTATGTCGTTGCTTGGTGGGATTATGGCTATCCAATTCGTTATTATAGTGATGTAAAAACTTTAATCGATGGTGGAAAGCACTTAGGAAAAGATAATTTTTTCTCATCATTTGTTTTAAGTAAGGATCCAGTTTCAGCAGCTAATATGGCAAGACTTAGTGTGGAATATACAGAAAAATCTTTTAAAGAAAACTATCCTGATATTTTAAAGGCTATGGTTAAAGATTACAACCAAACAAGTGCTAAAGATTTTTTAGAAAGTTTAAATAATAAAGATTTTAAATTTGATACTAATAAAACAAGAGATGTATATATTTATATGCCTTATAGAATGTTGCGTATCATGCCTGTTGTAGCTCAATTTGCAAATACAAATCCTGATAATGGAGAGCAAGAAAAAAGTTTATTTTTCTCCCAAGCTAATGCCATAGCTCAAGATAAAACATCTGGTTCAGTAATGCTTGATAATAGCATAGAAATTATAAATGACTTTAGAGCTTTAAAGTTAGAAAGCACTATAATACCTTTAAAAGCATTTGTAGATATAGAATCTATCACTAATGGCAAATTTTATTATAATGAAATCGATTCAAAAGCTCAAATTTATCTACTCTTTTTAAGAGAATACAAAAGCTTTGTGATTTTAGATGAAAATCTTTATAATAGTGCTTATATACAAATGTTTTTACTAAATCAATACGATCAAGATTTATTTGAGCAAATTACCAATGATGCAAGAGCAAAAATTTATAGGCTAAAAAGATGAAAATAGGAATTTTAACTCATAGCGCAATGAGTGTGTATTATTTTCGTCTTGCACTCATTAGGGCTTTAGAAAAAAATAATCATGAAGTTATAATCATCACTCCAAAAGATGATTTTGCTATCAAATTACAAGAGTTAGGTTATAAGGTTTGCTTTTATGATTTATCTAGATCAAGCGTTAATCCTTTGGTCGTTTTTAAAAATCTACTTAGCTTAAAAAATACACTTAAAAGTTTAAATTTAGATCTTTTACAAACAAGTGCACACAAAAGCAATACAATAGGTATTATAGCGGCTAAAATGGCGGGCATTAAATACACTTTTGGTTTGGTTGAAGGTTTAGGAAGTTTTTATATAGATGATGATTTTAAAAGTAAATTAGTAAGAATGAGCATTAATTTACTTTATAAAATTTCTTTTAAACTTGCTAATGGTTTTATTTTTGTCAATGAAAGCAATGCTTTATTTATGAAAAATCTAGGCTTAAAAGAAGAAAAAATAAAAATCATCAAATCCGTAGGTGTTAATTTAAAGCAATTTTTACCTTTAAAAATTAGCACAGAAGAAAAACAAACCTTTTTAAAAGAACATAATATGCCTGATAAACCTATCGTTTTAATGATTTCAAGAGTGCTTTGGCATAAAGGCATTAAAGAATTTTATGAAGCAAGTAAAATTTTAAATGATAAGGCAAATTTTGTTTTGGTGGGTGGAAGAGATGATAATAAATCTTGTGCTCCGCTTGATTTTTTACACTCAAATGATGTTTTCTATCTTGGTGCAAGAAGTGATATTGCACATTTATTAAATTTATGTGATATTTTTGTTTTACCAAGTTATAAAGAAGGCTATCCAAGAACGGTTTTAGAAGCACAAGCTTGTAAAAAAGCGTGCGTGGTAAGCAATGCTGAAGGTTGCATTGAAGCAGTGGATAATGCCATAGATGGTTTAATTTGTAAAAGTAAAGATAGTAAAGATTTAGCTGAAAAAATCGCAGTTTTGTTAGAAGATGAAAAACTAAAAAGCACTTTAGCACAAAATGCTTTTCTTAGAGTGCAAAATTATGATGAAAATATCATAGCTTTGAAATATCTTGACTTTTATAGGGGTTTTACAAATGTATAAAAATGGTTTAAAGCGTCTTTTTGACTTTTTTTTGGCTTTGATTTTGTTGATTATTTTTTTACCCTTTATAATACTTATTGGCATTGTTTTAAAAATCGTGCAAGGAAGTGTGTTCTTTAAACAAGCAAGACCTGGATTAAACGAAAAAATTTTTTATATTTATAAATTTAAAACTATGAGTGATGAAACTGATGAAAATGGAAAATTACTTCCTGATGAATTACGTTTAAAGCCTTTTGGAAAACTAGTTAGAAGTTTGAGTTTAGATGAATTACCACAGCTTTTTAATGTTTTAAAAGGCGATATGAGCTTCATAGGTCCAAGACCTTTACTTATAGAATATTTACCTTTATACAACCAAGAACAAAAAAAACGCCACGATGTAAGACCGGGTATTACAGGTTGGGCACAGATTAATGGACGAAATGCTATTTCTTGGGGACAAAAATTTAAATATGATATAGAATATGTGCAAAATTGCTCTTTTTTATTTGATCTTAAAATCTTTTTTATGACCATTGTTAAGGTTTTAAAAAGAAGCGGGGTTAATAAAGAAGGAGTAGCTACAACGGATAAATTCAATGGACACAACTAAAAGTATTTATATATATGGTTCTAGTGGGCACGGATTAGTCTGTGCTGATGTAGCTAGAAATTTAGGATATGAAAAAATCATTTTTTTAGATGATTATAAAGGCTTAAAATATCATTCAAATTTAGAAAAACACGACATGTTTATTGCTATTGGGGCAAATCATATTAGAGAAAAACTTTTTAAAAAAGCAAAAAAAGATGGATTTAGATTAGTAAATTTGATACATAAAAGTGCTATTATTAGTCCAAGTGCCTTTTTGGATGATGAGGGTATTTTAATCATGCCAAATGTAGTAGTTAATGCCAAAGCTAGCATAGCAAAAGGCGTGATTTTAAATACTGCTTGTGTGATTGAGCATGAGTGTTTTGTAGATGAGTTTAGCCATATTAGCGTTGGGGCTAAACTAACAGGAAATGTAAAAATAGGAAAGCGTTGTTTTTTGGGAGTTAATTCAAGCGTTATTCCTTGTATGAGTTTAAATGATGATATAACTTTAGGTGCGGGAGCAGTTGTGGTTAAAAACTTAACTTCTAAAGGCATTTATGCTGGGATTCCTGCTAAGAAAATAAAGGAGGTAAAATGAGATTTTTTCTATCAGCACCACATATGAGTGGAAAAGAATTAGAATATATACATAAAGCTTTTGAAAGTAACTATATAGCACCTTTGGGTGAGTTTGTTAATGCCTTAGAACAAAGTATTAAAGATTATACAAAAAGTTCTAACGCACTTGCTCTAAATGCAGCCACTGCAGCTATTCATCTAGCTTTAAGAGTTTTAGGTATTAAAGAAGGCGATGTGGTTTTAGCTTCAAGTTTTACTTTTATTGCTTCAGTAGCACCCATTTCTTACATGAATGCTACACCTGTATTTATTGATTGTGATGAAACTTATAATTTAGATGTAAATTTATTAAAAAAAGCTATCAAAGAAAGTCCTAAAAAACCAAAAGCTCTCATTTTAACACATCTTTATGGTAATGCTTCTAAAATGGATGAGATTGTCCAAATTTGTAAAGAAAATGAGATTTTTTTAATCGAAGATGCTGCTGAAGCTTTGGGAAGTTTTTACAAAAATAAAGCTTTAGGAACTTTTGGTGATTTTGGAGTATATTCTTTTAATGGTAATAAAATCATCACAACAGGTGGTGGTGGTATGCTTGTAAGTGAAAATCATGCTAATCTTGAAAAAGCAAGATTTTATAGTACTCAAGCTAGAGAAAATTGCCTTCATTATGAGCATAAAGAATATGGTTATAATTATAGAATGAGTAATATCTTAGGTGCGATTGGCACTGCTCAAATGGAGGTTTTAGAGGAAAGAGTAAACAAAAAGCGTGAAATTTATAGCTGGTATAAAGAATTTTTAAGTGGAACTTTTACTTTTTTAGATGAGCTTGAAAATTCTAGATCAAATCGTTGGCTAAGTACTGCTTTACTTGATTTTGATTTAAGTAAACTTAATACTTATGAAAAACATTGTATTTGTGAAAATAAAAATGTTCAAATTCAAGATAAAATTTTAAAAATCATACAAGTTTTAAAAGATAATAAAATCGAAAGTCGCCCACTTTGGAAACCTATGCATTTACAAGAACTTTACAAAGACTGCGATGCTTACTTAAATGGTAATAGTGAGTTTTTCTTTAGTAATGGAATTTGCCTTCCAAGTGCAACTACTATGAGTAAAGCTGATGTAGAAGAGGTTTCTACTTTAATCTTAAACACCTTAAAGGACTAAGATGGATTATAAAAGCAAACGCTTAGGTTTTTTTCTAGGTGCTGATATTTTACTTTTTGTTATAAGTATTTATTTGTCTTTTTCTTTACGCTTTAGTGCAGATATCCCGAGTGAATTTTATGAAGGTATGTTTAAAAGTGCTGTGATTTTGATTTTACTTAAAATCATTTTTCTAGCTTTTTTTAGAATTTATCAAGTTGCTTGGAGATTTTTCTCACTTAATGAAGCACGTAAATTAGTTATTGCTTTAGCTTTAGCTGAGCTTGTATTTTTAACAATTTATTATTTTTATGATGATTTTTTTAATCCTTTTCCAAGAAGCGTTATAGGAATAGATTTTGTTTTATCTTGCATGTTAATTGGAAGTTTGCGTATAAGCAAAAGAATGATAGTTGATTTTAGAAAGCCAAAATACAACGAAGAACACCCTTGTATAGTAGTTGGTGCTACTTCAAAGGCTTTGCATTTATTAAAAGGAGCCAAAGAAGGAAGCTTAGGGCTATTTCCTATAGCTGTAGTAGATGAGCGTAAAAATTTAATAGGTACTTATTGTGATAAATTTATAGTTGAAGAAAAAGAAGCGATTAGAAAATATACTTCTGAAGGTATTCATACTGCTATTATTGCTTTAAAACTTGAACAAGAAGAATTGAAAAAGCTTTTTGATGAACTCATTGCTTATGGGATTAATGATATAAAGCTTTTTTCTTTTACACAAAATGAAGCAAGAGACATAAGCATTGAAGATTTATTAGCACGTAAGCCAAAAGACTTAGATAATGCTTGTGTGATTGATTTTATCAAAGATAAAGTAGTTTTAGTTAGTGGAGCTGGCGGGACTATAGGAAGTGAGCTTTGCAAACAATGCATTAAATTTGGAGCAAAACACTTAATTATGCTTGATCATAGCGAGTATAATTTATACAAAATCAATGAAGAATTAAGCTTACATAGAGAAAAAATTGAACCTATTATGATGAGTATTTTAGACAAAGAAGCTTTAGAAAAACTTTTACAAGAAAAAAACATAGATTTAATTTTACATGCAGCAGCTTATAAACACGTACCTTTGTGTGAGCAAAATCCACATTCAGCTATTTTAAATAACATTATAGGCACTAAAAATTTGATCGATCTCGCAAAAACTTATAAAGTTGCTAAATTTGTTATGATAAGCACTGATAAAGCTGTAAGACCGACTAATATCATGGGTTGTACAAAAAGAATTTGCGAACTTTATGCACTAAGTTCAAGTTGTGAAAATTTTGAAGTAGCTTGTGTGCGTTTTGGAAATGTTTTAGGCTCAAGTGGAAGTGTTATACCTAAATTTAAAGCTCAAATTGCGGCTAATGAGCCACTTACTCTTACTCATCCTGATATAGTGCGTTATTTTATGCTAGTGGATGAAGCTGTGCAACTTGTTTTACAAGCTGCTGCTATTGCTAAAGGTGGAGAGTTATTTGTACTTGATATGGGTGAACCAGTAAAAATTATGGATCTAGCTAAAAAAATGCTTTTACTTTCTAATAAGAAATTAGAAATCAAAATTACCGGACTTAGAAAAGGTGAAAAGCTCTATGAAGAACTTTTAATTCACGAAAATGATTTAAAAACTCAATACGAAAGTATTTTTGTCACCACTAGTGAAATTAAAGATTTAAAAATTTTAAATCAAGAAATAGAAAGATTACTTCAAAGCTCAGATCCTGCAAAAGTTTTAAAGGAAATTGTGCCTGAGTTTAACCACAATAAAAATGGAGAATAATTAAATTCTAATTTTATTTTAAAATGATATAATATGCACTTTCAATTGATTAATAAAAATAAAAATGATACAATTACATATTTTAATGTAATTAATAATCTAATAAAGGAAAAAAAGTGAAGTTATTAGTAGTTGATGATAGTTCTACCATGAGAAGAATAATCAAAAATACTCTTGTGAGATTAGGTCATAAAGATGTTTTAGAAGCTGAACATGGTGTTGAAGCTTGGGATTTACTTTCACAAAATGATGATATTAAAATTTTAATTACAGACTGGAATATGCCTGAAATGAATGGCTTGGAACTAGTAAAAAAAGTAAGAGCAGAAGAAAAATACGCTGATATGCCTATTATTATGGTAACAACAGAAGGTGGTAAAGCTGAAGTTATCACTGCTTTAAAAGCAGGCGTAAATAACTACATTGTAAAACCTTTTACTCCTCAAGTATTAAAAGAAAAACTTGAAGATGTTCTAGGAACTAACGAAGGTTAATCATCTAAGTTTTTATGCAAACATATTATTACGAACTTTTTTTTCAAACAGATAAGGAATATTTAAATTTATTCCTTGATCTTGTTTTTTCTTTAAATATAGATGCAATAGAAGAAAAAAACAATGGAATTTATATACGTTCTGAAGAAAATTTAGAACTCATTCAAATAGCCTTACAAAATTTTCACCTAAAATTGTGTAAAAAATTAAACACCAGTATCAATTACCACTCTACTTTAAACAAAAAAGAAAATAAAAATTGGATAGAAGAATATAAAAAAAGCATACAGGCTTTAACTATTGGCAATATTCACATTCACACTACTTGGCAAGAAGCTAAAAAAGATAAAATTAATATCATAATAGATCCTGCTCTAGCTTTTGGCTCAGGACATCATGAAAGCACTTATACTTGCATAGAATTTTTACAAAAGTACACAGATAACTCTAAATCTTGTTTAGATGTGGGCTGTGGAAGTGGAATTTTAAGCATTATTATGGCTAAACTTGGAGCAAAAGTACAAGCTTGTGATACTGATGAATTAGCTATAGTCGCAAGTAAAGAAAATGCTAAATTAAATCAAGTTAGTTTTGATGATATTTGGGTTGGTTCTATTAATAAAAGCTTACATAAATATGATATAGTTGTAGCAAATATCATTGCTGATATTTTAATCATACTAGAAAAGGATTTAAAAGAAAAAACTAAAGAGGGTGGAATTTTAATCTTATCTGGTATTTTAAACAAATATGAAGAAAAAATTAAAGATAAATTCAAAGATTTAACTTTGTTAGAGTGCAAACACAAAGGAGAATGGTTGAGTTTAGTTTATAAAAAGGAAAAAAATAATGAATAAAAAATCAAATGATTTAAAAGATAATCAAAACAATAATAACTTTTTTAATAAAAATCCCATTTTTATTTTTGCTATATTTGCCATTATAGCTATCCTTTTATTTAAAGGGCTTTCTGATGATGGTAACATGGGAATTATGGGTGGAGAAAATACTAAAAAAGTTACTTATTCTGAGTTAAAAACTTTAATTGAAAATAATCAAATAGCCCAAGTTAACATAGGTCAAACTACCATAAAAGCTGTATCTAAAGCAGGAAATATGATATATATCACCAAAAAAGTTCCAAATGATGCTACATTTGTGCCTTTACTTGATTCAAAAGGTGTTTCTTATGGAGCTTTTAATGAAAGCAATTGGTTTATAGATATCTTACTTTCTTGGGTTTTACCGGTATTTATCTTCTTTGGTATATGGATGTTTTTAGCCTCTCGTATGCAAAAAAATATGGGTGGATCCATACTTGGCATAGGAAGTTCTAAAAAACTTGTTAATTCAGAAAAACCAAAGGTCAAATTTAATGATGTAGCAGGTGTTGAAGAAGCAAAAGAAGAAGTTAAAGAAATTGTTGATTTTTTAAAATATCCTGAAAGATATATTAATCTTGGAGCAAAAATTCCAAAGGGACTTTTGCTTGTAGGTCCTCCAGGCACAGGTAAAACTTTGCTTGCAAAAGCAGTAGCAGGCGAAGCTGATGTACCATTTTTTAGTGTATCAGGCTCATCTTTTATAGAAATGTTTGTGGGCGTTGGAGCTAGTAGGGTTAGAGATTTATTTGAAAATGCTAAAAAAGAAGCTCCAGCTATTGTATTTATAGATGAGATTGATGCTATAGGAAAATCTCGTGCAGCAAGTGGTATGATGGGTGGAAATGATGAAAGAGAACAAACTCTAAATCAACTTTTAGCAGAAATGGATGGTTTTGGTACTGAAAGCTCACCAGTAATTGTTTTAGCAGCTACAAATCGCCCTGAAGTTTTAGATGCTGCTTTACTTAGACCTGGGCGTTTTGATAGGCAAGTTTTGGTTGATAAACCAGATTTTAAAGGTAGATGTGATATTTTAAAAGTACATATGAAAGATGTTAAAATTTCATCTGAAGTAAAAGTGGAAGATATAGCAAGATTAACAGCAGGTCTCGCAGGTGCTGATTTAGCAAACATCATCAATGAAGCAGCTTTACTTGCAGGTAGAGATTCTAAAAAACATGTTGAACAAAAAGACTTGGTTGAAGCAGTAGAAAGAGCTATAGCAGGTCTTGAGAAAAAATCACGCAGAATCAATGATAAAGAGAAAAAAATCGTAACATATCATGAATGTGGTCATGCACTAATAGCTGAAACCACAAAAGGTGCAAAAAAAGTAAGTAAAGTTTCTGTTATACCTCGTGGTTTAGCAGCTTTAGGCTATACATTAAATACTCCTGAAGAAAATAAATTCTTAATGCAAAAGCATGAACTTTTAGCCGAAGTAGATGTGCTTTTAGGGGGACGTGCAGCTGAAGAAATTTTTATCAAAGAAATTTCAACAGGTGCAAGTAACGATCTTGAACGTGCAACTGATATTATAAAAGCTATGATTTCTATGTATGGTATGAGTGAGATAGCAGGCTTAATGGTGCTTGAAAAGCAAAGAAATACTTTTTTAAGTGGCGGACAAACTATAAAAGATTATTCTGATAAAATGGCACAAGATTTAGATGAATATGTAAAGAAAACCTTGGATGAACGCTATGTGGGAGTAAAAGAAATTTTAAAAACTTATAGCGGAGCTATAGAAATAATGGTTCAAGCATTATATGAAGAAGAAACTATTGATGGTGCCAAAGTAAGAGAGATTATTAAAAATTATGAAGAAGAGAACAATCTTCCAACACGTTTAGAAGAAAAAGAGCAAGAAACTACTAAGGAAAACTAATGAAAACAAATTTTATTGCAAAAGCTGGCTGGAATTTACTCATACTTCTAGCTATAGTTTTTGTAATAGTTCAAATTATATGGGGATTTTCTTGGCTTTTGTGGTGTATTTTTATACTTTTTGTTTGTCTTTTTAGAACTAGCAATGTTGATTATATTGCAGATTCGAATACTATTATAGCTCCCATAGAAGGAAAAATTAAATGCATTAAAACAAGCTCGTATAAAGAGCTTGGAGAATGCATAGAAATACAAATTATTAATAATATTTTTTCTCAAGGAAATATTATAGCACCTTTAGCTATGGATATAGAAGAAACCAGAGTAAGACATGGACTTTTTTTATGCCCTTTTATGAAAAATACAAATTTAATGAGTGAAAGAGTATTATTTTTAGCTCGCTCAAAAGACAAACAATGGGCTTTGCGTGTGATTTTTGGAGCCTTAAATAGAAAAAATCATATATATGATTTTGGACACCATTTAAATCATGGACAAAATCTAGGTTTTATGTTTGATGGTAGTGTAAGCTTGTTGCTTCCAAAAGATACTAGAATTTGTGTTAATGAAAACGATAAGGTTCGCGTTGGTGCATTGATAGGGTACTTAAATCCATGAATTTTAAGCTAATTTATATTTTGCCAAATCTTTTTACCGCTGCTTCAATATTTTTAGGAATTATTTCAGTAATTGCTTCCATAAATCAAAACTTTGATAAAGCCTTGATTTATATCATTTTATCATTAATCTGTGATGGTCTAGATGGTCGTGTGGCAAGAGCTACTAATTCTACTTCTAAATTTGGAGTTGAGTTTGACTCACTAGCTGATTTAATAGCCTTTGGTGTTGCACCTGCCATACTTTTTTATATGAGTATAGGCTATGAGTATGGTCGCTTTGGTTCTTTAATAGCGGGTTTGTTTGTTGTTTTTGGTGCTATACGCTTAGCAAGATTTAATGTTACTACAGGCACTTATGAACCTTCTGTTTTTATAGGGCTTCCTATACCAACAGCTGCAGTTGTAAGTGCTTTATGGGTAAGTGCTTATTTGTATTATGATTTTTTACATGATTATTCTTTATTTATCTTATGCATACAAATACTTTTAGCTTTTTTAATGGTAAGCAATATAAGATATCCAAGCTTTAAAAAGATTGATCTAAAAAGAGCAAATGTTTTAAAAGTATTAATTCTTTTAGTGATTTTGTTTTCTATGCTTTATTTATATTTTTTAGAAAGTGCTTTAATTGTTGCTAGTTTATATGTATGCTATGGAATAATACGTAGTTTTTTTACTTTGATGCGTAAATTTAAAAAAGATTAGATTTATTTTCACTTCATTTTTTGTTTGTATACTTTTTACAAAAAAAGGAGTTAAAAAATGAATAAAAATAAATTTTTTAGACAAATTCATATTTATATTAGTTTGTTTTTTTTGCCACTAGCATTTTTATATGCACTTACAGGTTTTGCGTATATAGCCGGTTTTGATGGAGAAAGTGGAGCCAAAATTCAAAACTATAAAGTTCAAGCTGTTATCCAAAAAGGAGCTGAAGCTGAATTTTTAATTGATTTTTTAAATAAAAATAGTTTAAAGCTTCCTTCTTCTTTGGAACCAAAGCTTAACAAAAAAGGCAACGGCATAGAACTTGGTACCATAAGCTACACTGCAAGTATTATTAAAATAGATGAAAATAATTATGAAATTATCACAAAAGAAAGAAGCTTACTTGGAAATATGATTTTACTACATAAAGATAAAGGTATGTGGTATTTTTCTGTACTTGGATTGGCTTTTGCACTTGCTATGATAGTGCTTTATATATCAGGATTATTAATTACTCTTATAGCTATACGAAAAGACAGGGGTAAGCAGATAGTGGTATTAGGAATAGGCTTTGTAATAACCCTATTTATTGCCTATCTTAGCGTTTAATTTAAGGTATATCTTATAAAATTTAAGATATACTTCAACCTTTAGGGACAGATGGGTGAGTGGCTGAAACCACACCCCTGCTAAGGGTGCAGATCTTAACGGGTCTCGAGGGTTCAAATCCCTCTCTGTCCGCCACCTTATATTTTTATTTTCTTTCGATTCAGCTTTCTAATTTTATTGGTATAATTATAATTAATCTTGATTTTAAGGTAACTTATACACTATGCAATTTTATGCTTCTATTGATTTGAAATCTTTTTATGCTTCAGCTGAGTGTGTTTTAAGAAATTTAGATCCTTTAACAACTAATCTTATTGTAGCAGATGAATCAAGAACGGATAAAACTATCATACTAGCAGTTTCACCTGCACTAAAAACTTATAACATACCCGGCAGATTAAGACTTTTTGAGTTTAAACAAAAAATCCATTCAATCAACCAAGAAAGACTAAAACAAGCTCAAAAACACCACTTTAAAGCTAAAAGTTTTGACACATTGGAACTTAAAAATGATTTAAATTTAAAACTAGATTACATCATAACTAAACCTAGAATGGCAACTTATATAGAATTTAGTGCAAAAATATATAGTATTTATTTAAAATACTTTGACGCTAAAGATATTCATATATATTCTATTGATGAAGTTTTTATTGATCTTAGCTCTTATCTTGATAAATATAAGCTTTCAGCTTATGAGCTACTTACTAAGGTTTTGCTTGATATTTTACATACTAGCAAAATCACAGCAACAGCTGGAATAGGAACAAATTTGTATTTAGCAAAAATTGCTATGGATATACTTGCCAAAAGACAAAAAGTAGATGAAAATGGTTTACTTATAGCCTTTTTAGATGAGAAACTATATAGATATAAAATGTGGCATCATAAGCCTTTAAAAGATTTTTGGCGTATAGGTAAAGGTATTGCATTAAAACTTGCAAATTTAAATATTCATACTATGGGAGATCTTGCAAGATTTTCTTTAAAACATGAAGATTTGCTTTACAAGTATTTTGGTGTAAATGCTGAACTTTTAATTGATCATGCATGGGGTGTTGAAACTTGCACAATGAAAGATATTAAAAACTATAAAACGCAAAATCATTCTAAAATTATGGCTAAGGTTTTACCTTTTGCTTACAATAATACTCAAGCAAAAAATGTTTTAAAAGAACTTGTTGATCATCTAGTACTTGAGCTAATACAATATGAGTTTAAAACAAACCATATCACACTAGATATACAATATGATAAAAGCAATTTAGAAAATTCGAATCTTTTAAATCCTTATAAAGGAACTATTATTAAAGATAGCTATGGCAGATACATACCTAAAAATGCTCACGGAAGTATAAATTTAGAAAATTTCACAAATTCTTTAAAAATAATCAATGATAAAGCCTTAGAACTTTTTTACAAAATCAGTGATAAAAATTTAAGTATTAGAAAAATCAGCCTAAGTTTAAATAACATCACAAATAACCCACAAGAAAATTACCAAGAATTAAATTTATTTAGTGATTTTAATGCAATCTTACAAGAGAAAAATCAACTTGCAAAAGAAGAAAAACTCCAAAAAACAAGACTTCAAATCATTCAAAAATTTGGCAAAAAAGCCATTTTAAAAGCCTCAAGCTTAGATGATGAAACCAAAGAGATTTCTTCTTTGATAGGAGGACATAATGCATGAAAATTATGAAGATATTATCAATATAAAATACGAAAAATCAAAACATTTTCCACCAATGCCGATAGAAAAAAGAGTAGCACAATTTGCTCCTTTTTCGGTGCTAAATGGTTTTAGCAAAGCCATTTTAAAAACGCAAAAAGATATGGAAAAAGAATTAGAAAATAGCAAATATCAAGAAGAAAGTTAAATTCTTCTTGATTAAAATTTATTTTGCATTAGAGTATTTTTCAAATTCCCCACTTTCATCGATTTCATTACCATAAAGTTTATGTAATTCGTAGTAATATTTTACAAATTCTTTGCATTCATCATCAAGTGGTAAAAACACCTCATCTTCTAAAACACAAAATTCATCTAAATAAAGCTTTGCATCTTCTTTAAGCATATAATGCTTTGCTAATTTATAATAATTTTGCATGAATATGTCTTTAAAGCTTTCATAAGCTTCCTCATCAAATTTAATGCTTAATTTCTTATTTGTAAAAGATAACACCCCTGCTTTGAACAGCAAAGATAAATGAATCAAACCTTCTGTATAATAAGGTTTAACCTCCTCTACTCTTTGCCATGCAATTAAACCTATAGCTCTTTTTATAAGCTCATAAAACACAGGGAGCTTTAAATCATCTTCTTCATGTAAAAAGAAATTCACAAGTCCGCCTGCAGTAGCTTTAAACTCTTCTATATTTTTAAATACTCCACTTTCATTCATTTTCTTTTCACTATCATTTGCCACAAAGAAAATATGCCCAAACTCATGACCTATGGTTGAAACCTCGTAAATTCTTTTCCATAATTTCTCATTATAAAATAAAATTTCTCTACCATAATCTAAAAATTCCTTTTCAAACACCATAGATGAAAGCTTCATAAAAGGCTTAGTTTTAGCATTTTCATAAACATAATTTAAAAAAGCAAAGATTTTTTTACCTGCTATATTGCTTACATATTCATCATTTGGCACAACTTGAGCTGAAAAAAGTCCTTTAAGTTCTGCTCCATAAAAAATCATAGGCATACAAATATAAAGCTGCGTTTTTTCAAGATTAAAATTCACTTCATCAAACAAATCTTCATCATCTTCTTCTAAATTTGCATACACCATAGCAAAGCTTTTTTTGATTTTTTCTTTAAATTCGCTCCCGTTAAAATCACTCACATCTTCTAAGCGTATATCCCATTCAAGTGCCACTGCATGAGTGTAAGAATCTTCATAGTATTCTAAAGGATGGCCAATTTGTAATGGACATTTTACTTCCATCCACGCAAGTTCTGCTTCTTGCCATTTTTTAACTACTTCATTATTATCTTTTTCACAAAAAGCAAATTTTAATTTTTCTATATAATTAATATAAGCATTCTTTTCATCATCTAAAGCACAATTTTTTAGTTTTTCTAAAAGCTTATCAAACTCATACTCAAGTTTTAAAACTTCATTTTCAAAAGCTTTTGCATAAGGTAAAAACCTCCACAAAGTTCCTATTTTAACTAAAGCACCATAACTTCTTTCACAAATTTCACCATCTTGATTAAGCTGATAAAGCTCATTTTGCTTTAAAAACTCCAAAGCATCACTTAAATTTGGAAATTGTTCTTTTAAAATTTTATTATTTGTATCTAAAATTTGCTTACTCCAAACAAGCTCAAATGAATTCATAACTACGCCTATATTATGTATGCCTTGAACCAAATTTAAATAAAACTCATCTAATAAATTTTTATTTTTAATCTCATCAATTAAATCCTGATGCTCTACTTCATAAAAGGCTCTTACTAAAGAAAAAACTTTATATTTAATCTGTGAAATTTCTTCTTCACTCAAGCCTTTTTTCTCAAGCTCTTGAACTAAATTTTCTTCTTTTAAATCCACCAAACGACGCAACATTGCCAAAATATTGCTTTTTTCATTATTAAGATTAGCTAATTCTAATGCCCTATCTATCAAAGGATGATTTTGATTGGTTTGAAGTATATTATAAAGACTATTGATATTTTGTTTCCTATTTTTCACAATTTTTGCTATTTGCTTAAAATCATTCATCTTTTTCCTTTTTATATTTTTAAAACTTAATTATAATATTTTTTTGAAAACACAAGGAGAATGTATGAAAGATATGGGAGAGCCTAAGCTAAGAGTTATAGCAATGCCAAGCAATACAAACCCTGCTGGCAATATCTTTGGAGGTTGGATCATGTCTCAAATTGATCTAGCCGGAGCTATTGCCGCAAGAGAACTTTCCCCGCAAAGAGTTGTAACAGTTGCAGTTGATAAAATCATTTTTAAAGAGCCAATTTTCGTAGGTGATTTGGTATCTTGCTATGCAAAAATCATCAAAGCAGGTAATACTTCTATTACCGTAGAAGTAGAAGTAGTTACCCAAAGAGCTAATGAATATGGCCGTGTGTATTGTATGCATGTAACTTCAGCTGTAGTAACTTATGTAAGCGTAGATAAAGATGGAAATAAATTTCCTATTGATACTGATTTAAAAAGATTGCACGGCTTTTAATATGTTTTATTGTATTTTTAAAAAACTTTTTATATCATCACAAAAAACTTTCTAAGGCTTATATATGCGTGGATATAAAATATTTTCTGGTTCAGCAAATGAAGAATTTGCTAAAAAAATCTCAAAATACCTTTCATTGCCTCTAAGCAATGCAGGTGTGAAGCGTTTTAGTGATGGTGAAATTAGCATTCAAATAGATGAAAGTGTGCGTGGTAAAGATGTCTTTATCATTCAAAGTACCTGTGCCCCAACCAATGATAATCTAATGGAACTTTTAATCATGACTGATGCATTGCGTCGCTCAAGTGCAAGCTCTATCACAGCTATCATCCCTTATTTTGGCTATGCTAGACAAGATAGAAAAGCAAGCCCTAGGGTACCTATTACTGCAAAATTAGTAGCAAATCTTATAGAATCAGCCGGTGTGGATAGAGTAGCTACCATAGACTTACATGCTGGACAAATTCAAGGCTTTTTTGATATACCTGTGGATAATCTTTATGGAAGTATTATTTTTAATGATTATATCAAAAATAAAAATTATAAAAATCCTATCATTGCAAGTCCTGATATAGGCGGTATAGCAAGAGCTAGAAGCGTAGCAAAAGCTTTGGGGCTTGATATAGTTATAGTAGATAAAAGACGCGAAAAAGCTAATGAAAGCGAAGTGATGAATGTCATTGGTGATGTAAAAGATAAAGAAGTGATTTTAGTAGATGATATCATCGATACAGCAGGAACCATAGTAAAAGCTGCTGAAGTATTTAAAAGCAAAGGTGCAAAGTCAGTTATAGCTTGCTGTACTCACCCTGTGCTTAGTGGCGTAGCTTATGAAAGAATAGCCAAAGATGCGCTTGATGAGCTAGTAGTAACTGACACTATACCTTTAAAACAACAAATGGATAAAATCAAAGTCCTAAGCGTAGCACCTATTTTTGGCGAGGTAATACGCAGAGTTTATCACAATGAAAGTGTAAATTCTTTATTTGTATAAATTTCTTTGCAAGGATAGCCTTGCAAAGAAAACTAAAATTTTACTTTGTAGTTGTAATTTTATCATTGACTAAAAATATATTTTATTGATTATAACAAGTTAATATAATTAAAAAATTATAATATTTTGTCTTATTATAGCAATCATCTATTCTATTTTAATAATGTTTGTATTTATAATATTAATTTGATATTTTAAGCTTTATTACTCTTTATCTTATTTATTGATTAAAAAATGCATTAGTAAAGACAAGCTAATTATTGGTGGAGACGAGGGGAATTGAACCCCTGTCCAAAAATAAAACAACCACGGCATCTACATGCTTAGCAAAGGTGAAAAATTCATCTAGCTAAACTCACCTTCCAAAATTTCAAGCTAGACTAAGACTTCAACTTCAATCAAAACTTGTCAAATTTCAATCTACACTATCAAAAATGACCAAATTCCAAGCTAGATAGTATCACTTAAAATTCAGGCTCAACTGAACTTACGCAACTTTAGCGTAAGCAGGAGCAAATTTAACGTTGTTTGCGTTTAATTTTAATTTGAGCTTTATACGCTTTGCTCAAAGCGACATGCCACCAAGGCCACTCTACTCCTGTCGAAGCCAAGTCGTCCCCATTATTTAGAAATTTTATCAGGAACATTTGCAATTTGAGGATTAAACACGCTTAAAAAAGAAGCATTTTTTTCATAATCACTACAATACTTATCAAGCTGTTCGCCCACTAAAAACATCCAATCCACAAATTCATCACTAGCAGGACCATCAAATTTAGCTGCTTCTTGCATAATCTCTTCACAAAAAGTACAAAAATTTGTAATCTCATCTAAATTTAGTCTTTTAGCTGCCCAAACTACATTATGGATATTTTGCTCTAGGTCTTTTAAGGCTTCTTTGTATTTTAAGCTATCACTGCTTAGCTTTACTATCAAAGGCTCTAAAATATCGCAAAGACTTCTAAAAAAGTATAAAAAACGCTCAATTTCTTCAAGCTCGTAATCTAACTCTAATTGCTCTAAAATTCCCATAAAAACTTCTATAATTAAGTTTAAATGTTTATTTTAGCAAATTTTAGATAAAATTAAAATTTCTTACAAAATAAAATGGAAAAAATATGGATAGAATCGTAGAGATTGAAAAATTTTCCCCTGATGAAACTTATGAAACAAGCCTAAGGCCTTCAAATTTTGACGGCTATATAGGACAAGAAAACATTAAAAAAAATTTAGAAATTTTTATCAAAGCTGCTAAAAAAAGAAATGAATGTTTAGATCATATCCTTTTTAGCGGACCTGCAGGACTTGGTAAAACAACTTTAGCAAACATTATCTCTTATGAAATGAATGCAAATATCAAAACTACAGCAGCCCCTATGATAGAAAAAAGCGGGGATTTAGCAGCGATTTTAACTAATCTTAGCGAAGGAGATATTTTATTTATCGATGAAATTCATCGTTTAAGTCCTGCTATAGAAGAAGTGCTTTATCCTGCTATGGAAGACTTTCGCCTTGATATTATCATAGGTAGTGGCCCTGCCGCACAAACGATAAAAATCGATTTGCCTAAATTTACACTCATTGGAGCTACTACAAGAGCAGGTATGCTAAGCAATCCTTTACGCGATCGCTTTGGTATGCAATTTCGCTTAGAATTTTATAAAAATGAAGAACTTGCCATCATTTTAGAAAAAGCAGCTCTAAAGCTTAATAAAACTTGTGAAAAAAAAGCTTCTTTAGAGATAGCCAAACGCAGTCGTTCTACCCCAAGAATTGCCCTAAGACTTCTAAAAAGAGTAAGAGATTTTGCTGATGTAAATGATGAAGAAATTATCAGCGAAAAAAGAGCTAAAGAGGCGCTTGATTGTTTAGGAGTAAATGAGCTTGGTTTTGATGCGATGGATTTAAGGTATTTGGAGCTTTTAACCGAAGCCAAAAGAAAACCTATAGGGCTTTCTAGTATAGCAGCAGCATTAAGCGAAGATGAAAATACTATAGAAGATGTGATAGAGCCGTATTTGCTAGCAAATGGCTATATAGAAAGGACAGCCAAAGGACGCATAGCGAGTTTAAAAAGCTTTGATGTATTAAAATTAAAATATAATAAAGGTTTATTTGATGAAAAATAGTAATTTTTTCTTAATTAGTTTTATATTGATTATTTTATTTTGGGTGCTTTATTTGTTTAAACCTTTTTTGATGAATATTGCCATAGCTAGTTTGATGGCTGTTTCAACTTCAAACATTAATATAAAATTTCTTAAAATTTTCAAAGGCAAAAAAGTCGTTGCTGCAGCAGCTACGACTATATTTATGTTAGCATTGTTTTTTATACCTTTTGTATATGCTATTATAGAATTAGTTAAAGCTGCAAAAGGTTTTGATATAAGCTATTTTCATAATACTTTAGAGTATCTTAAAAATTATTCTTTGCATTTACCTGAAACTTTAAGCTTTATAGAACCAAAAATCAAAGAAGCCTTAACAAGCATTGATTTAAATTCTATCTCTAAAAATGTCTTAACCTATCTTTCTAGCATAACTAAATTCGGAACTAAATTTCTAACAGATATGGTATTAATTTGCATATTTTACTTCTTTGCTAATCTTTATGGAACGCAACTCATTGGTTATATCAAAACCATAGTTCCTATGAAAAAAGAAGAAACACAAGGCATTTTAAGCGAAGTGAGTAATGTAATGTCTGTGGTGTTTTATTCTATGGTATTAAATGCTATTTTACAAGGGGTGCTTTTTGCCATCATCACTAAATTTTATGGATATGATGCTATTTTAATGGGGATATTATTTTGTTTTAGCTCTTTAATCCCAGTAGTAGGCGGGGCTTTAGTTTATGTGCCTGTTTCTTTATATGAATTTGCAAACAACAACCTAAGCGGTGCTTTAGTGATTTTCATCTATAGCGTGGTAATGATTTCTTTTACAGCAGATACTTTAGTAAAACCTTACATCATCAAATGGATTAATAAAAAACTAGTTCAAATCCCAACACAAATCAACGAACTTTTGATTTTCTTTGCAATGATAGCAGGAATTTCAAGTTTTGGTTTTTGGGGTATTATACTCGGTCCTGCTATTTTGACTTTTTTTATTTCAACTTTAAAATTATATGTGCTTTTAAAAGAAAGACATTTTGTATAATCTATACTGCCAAAGCAGTATAGATTGCTACATTTCTCCTACTACACAAGGATTCATAGTTTTAAAATTATCACTTACTATACAAATTTGCATTAGGGCTGTTTCTTCTACTTCTTCTTTTTCGTTTTCTTCATATTCAAAAGTAGGTGTTTGTTTTTGAGCATTAGCTACTTGGCGTGATACTTTTTTATAGTCTTCATTTTCATTACCATTAACTATTACTTCATCTAAATTAGGTGTAAGTAAGGCTAAGTTTTTAAACTCACCTTTTATTTTAAAGTGATTATTTGAATCAGTGCTTGTTTTGCTTTGCCAAGTTTGTAATAATTCTTGATTATTATTTATACTAGCAAAAAGTTCTTTACTAAGATTATCTAATCTATCTACTTCAGCTTTTAAAGAATTTAAAGTTGCATCATTTTTTAAGCTAGGATTTTCATTGACTTTTTTAACATAGTCATTATATTTAGCTATAGCTGTTTTTAATTGTTCTTGAGCTGTTTTTAAATCTGTTATGTTTTGATTATAATCAACAACTAAATTTTTTAAATCACCACTTAAAAAATCAAATAAATCATTTTTGTTTTTGATTACTTTTTTAGTATTAGTTACTAAAGTGTTTTTAACACTTAAACCATTTGCTTCAAATTTATCATTACTTGCAGTACTTAAGCCATTGTTTTCATAAGCTAAAAGAAAGTCTAAACTTTGAACTACTTCTAAAGCTTTTGTTGTATTTCCTTTTAGAAAGTATTTAGCTATAAAGTTAGCTTTTTGTTCCTCATTCATATTAGTATAGTTAGTTTTTTCTTTAAGCATATTAAGTAAATTAGCTATGTTAATTTCATAATGATTATTGGTAATATCATTTATGATTTCATTGACTATGTTTTGGTGTAAATCATTTTCATCTAATTTTACATTAGTATCTGTAAGATTAGGTGGGGTAGTTGGGTTAGATGGTGGGGTAGGTCTGCTTATAGTATTTGCTTTAGATAAAAAGTCTTGGTATGAACTTTGTTGATTTGAGTTATTGTAAGTGTGAATTTGGATTTTATCATTGGTATTACCCCAGTAATTTCTATCTGTAATTGCATTAGTTAAATCATTTGTATGATGATAGATATGGACATTAGTAAAGGTAGGATTAGCACCAGTAAAATAACCTCTACCAAAGAATTTACCTATATAATTTTGCCTACCACCACTTGCACTTATACTCATATTTGGATTAAAAAATATATAAATGTTTTCGAAGGTAATTATTGATGAAGTATCATCATTGTAAATATAACCAATAAAACCACCGGCATAACTCTCACTACCACCATAATTACTATTACTACTACTAATATTGCCTATATTATTTAAAGAGATATTGCTAAAGGTTCCATCTATAGCATAACCCGCAAAACCACCAGCATAGCTGACACTAGTAAGACCACTACCACTAATATTACCTATATTATTTAAAGAAATATTACTAAAGGTTCCACTAGCAAAACCAGCAAAACCACCAGCATAGCTATCACTATAATCATCACTACTACCACTAATATTGCCTATATTATTTAAAGAAATATTACTAAAGGTTCCATTACTAGCATAACCCGCAAAACCACCAGTATAGCTGACACTAGTAGTACTACTAATACTACTACTAATATTGCCTATATTATTTAAAGAAATATTACTAAAGGTTCCACGATAAGCATAACCACCAACAAAACCACCAGCACGAATATCTCTATAACCACTACCACTAATACTACTTATGTTATTTAAAGAAATGTTGCTAAAGGATACATCACCAGCATTACCAGCAAAACCACCGATATAGCTAAAACCAACACTACTACTACTACTACTAATATCCCCTATATTATTTAAAGAAATATTGCTAAAGGTTCCATTACTAGCAAAACCAACAAAACCACCAACTCGAGCACCATCAGTAGCCTTTATCCCACCACCCATATAATCTACATTAATATTTTTAATAGTAGCATTATTAGTAGAACCAAATATACCAACAAAATAGGGTTTATTGCTTAAAGAACTTGTGTCTATATTGATATTTTTTAAAGTATAGCCTTGTCCATCAAAGGTTTTAGCAAAAGAAGTAACTATCATAGAAGTACAACCTAAACCATTTAAACAATAATTAGCATAGTTTTGCCAGTCTCTACCTTCTACTCCTTGTCCTTTGTTACCACTAAAATCCACATTCCCTACTAATCTAAACTCATCAACACTTTGTGTATCACCTATATATTCATTCCACCCTTTAGCAAAGTAAAACCATTCTGTAGCATTAGCTTTTTCATTTTCCATATTACCTATAGTTAGGACTTTTTTGAAGTTATTACTTCCATTATGAGTTTGTCCGTTAGTTTCTGTATAGTTTGTATTTTGTATATTGGTGTAATTTCCAAAATTATAATTATCATTAGCAAATTTATTCATTTGTCTTTGTATATAACCATTTTGTGTAGCTGTTACATTTATAGTTGAATTTAAATTAGCACTATCTGCATCTATATATACATTATTTCCTACTAAGTGTGTAGTAGAATTAGCATTACCTAGCTTACCACCTTGTATATCTACTTTATTACCTATAAGCAATACTTTATCTGCTTTAATATTACCCATATTAACTACATTACCTAATTTATTAGGTTTAAATACAGGTGAGAAAGTATGAGCATTTTCATAAGTTAAATTTTTAAATGTTGTATAATCTGCATTATTTAAAGATGAAGTAGAAGCCACAAAGCGATTAGCATTGATAGTTCCTGTTTTAGTAATGATTACTCCATTAGGATTGATTAAAAATACATTATTACCATTAGCATTTAATAAACCAGCTATAGTAGATTTACTTGTTCCATGAGCAATGTTTAGATAGTTTTTATTAGATCCATTAAAATTTACACTCTCACCTTGATTAATACTAAATCCACCACCCCATTGAATGACAGAACTAACTTTATGACCATTAATATTCATAGTATTACCATTAATGTTTATAGTTCCTGTTGTTCCATGAGTAAATTTACCTCCACTAGGTAAAGCAAATGTAGATGAAAAAAGTAAAGAAGCGACTATATTTGAAAGTAGAATTTGTTTTGATAATTTTTTATAAGAAGAGGTTAAATCAAGATTATTCGATCCCCAACACACCCCCCCCCGTGAAGATAGCTTTAACATTGTAGTTCCTTTAAGCTAAAATTTTATGTATGTTAATATTATATTTATAAATTTTTACTTAAATTAATGTGTTAAAATTTAGTTTTAAGTTCATCTTCGCTTGTGATTTTTTTATCATATTTTATCACTAAGAATTTAGAGTTTTTATACACATCTAAAACTCCATTTAAATTTTTAATCATATTTAAATCGTGCTTAGTATCTAAAGATAAGTAGATATTTTTAAAATCTGCTGGGCTTTGTAAAAATAAAAGCAATACAAACCAAATTAGTGATAAAACGATTAACACAAAGGCTAAATTTACTAAACTAAAATGGTGTAAAAAATACCCTCCTACAACACCACCTAAAAAGCTTCCAAAATACCCAAAAGCATTAAACACACCCAAGGCTGCACCCTTTTCATTTACCTTGGCAAATTTACTCGCACAGCTTTGCATAATAGGCTCATGCAAATTAAATCCTATAAAAAATACTACAACACCTATCATAAACACTACTGCATTATGCGAAAAAGCAAATATAATATAAGCGATGATGAAAAATGCTACTCCTAAAAGCAGTATTTCTTTGCTTAAACCTCTTTTTTCCCCTAAAGAGCCTGATAAACCCATAGCTAAAAAACCAAGTACCATAGAGCTAACATAAACATGCCATAAATTTTCGCTTGGGTAGTTAAACTCATGCACCAAAACCAAAGGTATGCTTAAAAAAGCTATACTCATAAGCATTTTTTGCATACAATTAGTAAGATTCATTAAAGCTAGGTTTTTTTCTTTTAGAAGTTTTTTTAATGGGGTTTTAGTATTTTCATGTACTATTGTATGTTCTTTTGGCACTACGCTAAACAAAAGCACGATACAAACTAAACTTAAAATAGCACTCAAATCAAATAAGCTCGAAAGCCCAAATTTAGCACTCATTAATGGTGAAAGCACTAAAGAAGTTGCAAAAGAAAGTCCTATAAAAGACCCCATGATAGCCATAGCCTTACCGCGATTTTCTTCATTGATAAAATCACTAATCATGGCAGTAGCAACAGCACCTATAGCACCTGCTCCTTGTAATAATCTTCCAAACATCATAGTATAAATATCATTAGCATACGAGCAAACTAAAGAACCTATGATAAATATCACAAGCCCTATAAGCATAGTTTTTTTACGCCCTATTTTATCTGAAAGAATTCCAAAAGGAACTTGTAAAGCCATTTGAGTTAAAGCATATACACCTACCAAAAGCCCCACTAAAAATTCATTAGCCCCTTTTAAATTTAAAGCATATAAACTTAAAACTGGTAAAACTATAAATAAACCAAAAAATCTAGTTCCAACTATAAAAGATAAAGGCAAAACGGTTTTTAACATCTTTTCTCCTTATAAAGGATAATTTTACTATGATTTTGATAAACTTTTTTTAAAGTCAAAACAAAAAGAGAATTTTATGAAAAAAAAATTAAAAATCATTCTAGCAAGTTCTAATACACATAAGATAGAAGAAATTAAAAAAACTCTAACTACTTATGAAATTTATGCACTAAATGAAATCATCACTCCTTTTGAAATCATCGAAGATGGTAAAAGTTTTAAAGAAAATGCTTTGATAAAATCCAAAGCTATTTTTAATGCTTTAGGTAAAAAACAAGATGAGTTTATAACCTTAAGTGATGATAGCGGTATAAGTGTAGAAGCTTTAGATAATGCACCAGGGATTTTTTCAGCAAGATATTCCAAAGAAGGCACAGATGAAGCTAATAGAAACAAACTCATTCAAGCTTTACATAAAAAAAATCTAACTCAAAGTAATGCTTTTTATACTGCAGCTATTGCTATAAGCTCAAAGTATGGACATTTTAGCACACATGGATATATGCATGGTGTTGCTATAGATACTCCAAAGGGAAATAATGGCTTTGGCTATGATCCTTTATTTATCCCAAAAGGTTATGATAAAACTTTAGGCGAGTTAGATGAGAAAATTAAATTAGAAATTTCTCATCGCACACAAGCTTTAAGACTTTGTATTTATATATTAAAAATTATAGAAAAACAATAAACATTATAAATTATGAATTTTTATATTGTTTATGATTTTAAATTTTATACTTTTGCCTTAAAACGATAATAACTTACAATAAAACTTGGCAATAAAAATAAAGCACCAAATAAAAGCAAACTCATAGCCAAAACCGTAAGCAATCCAAAATAAATCGTCGGGATAAAATTACTACTAATCATTACTAAAAAGCCTAAAATAATAGTAACACTAGTATAATAAATAGCACTGCCTATACCAAAATGAGAAGCTTTTATAGCTTCTTCTAAACTTTTATGTTTCAACTCTTCTTTAAAACGATGAATATAATGAATCATATCATCAACCCCTATTCCTATACAAATAGCAGCTATAGTAATACTCATAATATCAAGTGGTATATTTAAAACACCCATTAAGCCAAACACTAAAGCCAAAGGTATGAGATTAGCTAAAATTGCCACAAAAGCATAAACAAAACTTCTAAAAATCACCACAAACAAAGCAAAAATCACAAGCACTACAAAGGCTAAAGTGTCAAATTGAGATGAAAAAAGACTTTGAAGCATATTATTATATAAAGGCATAATACCGCTGATTTTAACCTCTACATTATCATTTTTTAAAAGCTCGTTTAAGTCTTTTTCAAGTTGTTTTAAAAAGGCATCGCGTCTTAAATTTGGATCACTATCTAGCATACGCACACTAAATCTTAACTCATTGTTTTCCACGCTTACAAATGGAGTTAAAACCTGTTTTTTAAAGCTCTCATCTAAATTTTCATATAAAAATGCCAAAGCAAAATCATCTAAAGCTTTACCATCATTGATACTTTTTCCAAGCTCTAATAAACTTTGCAAGCTAAGCACAGAACCAACATATTTTTGCGTACTTAAAAATTCATGCACTTTAGTAGCAATCCTTGTTTTTTCACTACTAAAAAAATACCTATCATCTTTGGCTAAATCATCAAATTCTTGTTCGAATTCATCAACGCTCTCATTTTGCTTTGAGTTATGCTTAAATTTAACAATCACATCTAAAGGCATAGTTCCGCCTAGCTCTTTATCTATAATCAACAAACCTTGTTTTATTCTAGAACTATCTTTAAAATAACTTACAAAGCTATTTTCTACTTTGATTTGTGAAATTCCAAACAAAGCAAATACCACACAAATCACACTTATGCTATAAATAATTTTTCTATGCTTTAAACTTACATTAGCACAAAAACTTAAAAATTTCAAAGAGCTTTGATTGAGTTTTTTAAATTCAAAGCGAGGTAAAAGCATTAAAATACTTGCAAAATATATATAAGCTAAAATCAAACTTATGCTTATACCAAGGCTCATCATAATGCCAAGTTTTATTATAGGCTCTATATCTGAAAATACAAAACTTAAAAATCCAACTATGGTAGTTAAAATAGCAAAAAAACTTGGATTTGCTTTATTTAATAAAGTTGAAAGTAATATTTTATAAACACTTGATTTTGGATGTTTATGTGAATTTTCTATAAAATGTACTATTAGATGAATTACCACAGAAACGCTAATAATAAGCACCAAAGCCACATAGTTTGAAGAAACTATGGTAATATCAAAACCCAAAAGTGCGAAAATTCCACTAGAAGTAAAAAGCGAAATCACACAAATTCCCAAAGCCAAAAACACTAAACGCAAAGAGCCAAAAAACCACCAAAGAACAATAAATAAAAGACCTATCAAACTAAGTCCATAAATTTTTAAATCACTCTTTACATAATCAATCATATCATTAGCAATCATTTCCACACCACCAAGGTGTAAAAAATCTCCATTTTGACTATATTTAGATACTATTTTAGTGATTTCTTCTAGTCTTTTTGCACTAAATTCTCTTGAACTTTCTTGATGTTTTTTTATTAAAGCTCTAAAATGCTCTTTTTCGTTTTCATTTTTTGCACTATCCCTTGATTTAATCAAGTCATTATAAACAAGATCAGGCGCTAGATAAATCAAAATTCCCGTTGTTGTTCCATCTTTTGAGATGATATTGTTTTTATAAAAGGGTTGGTTTAAAATTTCTTTTTTAGCTAGATTAATATCCACATCTTGACTAAAAATATTAGGTATATTTTGAATAAGCTCTTTTAATTCTTTATCTTTAGAACTTGTAAGCAAAGGTGCATTAGTGATAGAAAATACTTTTTCAACCCCTTTAACTTTTGCTAAATCAAAAGTTAAATTTTTGATGGTTTCCAAATTTTCTTTAGTAAAAATATCATTATCTTTGGGAGCAAAAGCAAGCATTAAAAAATTATCATTGCCATAGTGTGCTGAAATTTCTCTATATAGTTTCAAACCCTCATCATGTTCTAAAAGTAAGCTTTCAGCACTTGCATCTACACTTAAATTCTTCGCAAAAAAACTAAAAAATACACAAAAAATTAAAGTAATCCCCAAAGTTAATTTTGGAAAATTAAGAAAAGTTTTTAAAATTTTACTTAGCATTATTTAGAAAAATCAACACTGGAAAGCTTTTCAAGCAAAGTATTAAAATCACTATTTTGTATAATGTCTTTAAATTGAGAACGATATGTTTGTATAATGCTTATACCAAAAATATCCACATCATAAATTTGCCAATCTCCGTTTTTATCATAAAATTTAAAAATTACAAAATTTTCTTTTCCATCGACTATCATAGAAGTTTTTAAAAAGGCTCTTTTATTTTTTTCTTCTAAGCCAACTACCTTTAATTTTTGCGAATCATATAAAGCAAGTTTATCTGTAAAGCTTTTTTTAAGATTTTTTTCAAAAGCCTTATTAAATCGAGTTTTTTCACTCTCGCTTAATTTTTCATACCTTGTAGAAAGACTAAGTTTAGCCATAAGAGTATAATCAAAAACACCATCAAATAAAGCAAAAATTTGCTCTGCGGCTTTATTTTTATCGTTTTTATTTTGATCTAAAATTTTTAAACTCTCATCAATTTTTTCTTGCATAGTTTTTGAAATATCTTGCAAATTTAAAGCAAAAGCAAATGCTATACTAAAAAATAATATTATGATTTTTTTCATTAATTTCCTTGTTTTATAAGTTCTTGACGCTTTTGCTCATAAGCATCGCGTATAAAAATATAATAATCTACACTATTTTGGTAAATATCATCAATTTTTTCATACTCAAAACTTAATTCATTAAGTTTTAATGTAGCATTTACACCTACTCCAAGCCAAAAATTATCTATATAAGCTTCAGGAACTAAAAACCAATCTATGGGTAAAGCTAGAGCATCTCTTACATTAGATGGTCCTAAAATAGGTAAAACCAAATGTGTTCCACTACCTACTCCCCATTTACCCAAAGTCGTTCCAAAATCAACTTCATAACTTTTTAAAGAAGTTTTACTTGCACTATCTAATAAACCAAAACCAAAAATCACATTCACACAAAATCTACCAAATTCCTCGCCTGCCTTTTTAAATTCAAAGCTTAAAAGATGATTAATAATCCTTGCAGGAGATCTTGTAGTATCAAAAACATTTTTTACCCCAGTTCTTACAAAACTTGGTGTGATACTTTTATAAGAAATAGCAATAGGTCTTAAAATATAAGTATAAAGATCATAATTAAATTTACTCATAGCTTTATTATAGGTATAAAAGCTATCTTTAATTTCTTTTTTTTGGTATTCTTGTTCGAAATCTTCAAAGTCATTAGCTATTATTAAAGTGCTAAAAAACATACATAAGCAAATTATATATTTTGACAATTTTTTCCTTGATTTTTATATATAAATAAGAGTGCAAATTATACAAAAATAAAAATAAATTTTGCACTAAAGAATTTTAAATATTCTTATAAAATAAAATAAAAAAAATATTTTGCTATATCCTAGCTCTTACAAAATATGCAAAAAATACAAATTAATTTTTACTTTTAAAAATAAGCTATAATTTTTTGCAAAATTTATTATTAAAAGGATAAAAAGTGAAAAAAATTCTTACACTAATTTTTTTATGTGTTTTTGGGTTTAGTGCTGATGTGAATATTGCTGCGGCTGCAAATGTAGCTTATGCTTTTAAGGCTTTGCAGAAAGAATTTCAAAAACAAAATCCAGATATTAGCATCAACGTAAGCTTAGGAGCAAGTGGAAATTTGGTTTCGCAGATTAAAAACGGAGCACCATTTGATATTTTTATGGCGGCTAATATGAAATTTGCTCAAAATTTATATGATGATAATTTTGCTGTTACAAAGCCTGTTATTTATGCTCAAGGTGCTTTAGCTTTACTAAGCATAAGAATGGATTTAAGCAAAGGATTAGACACACTTAAAGAAGAAAAAGTAAAAATCATCACCATAGCTAATCCCAAAGCAGCTCCTTATGGACAAGCTAGTATAGAAACTTTACAAAATGCTAAAATTTATGAACAAACAAAAGCTAAAATCATTGAAGCAAAATCCATAGGAGAAGCTTTAACTCAAACATTAAAAGCAGCTGATGTGGGTTTTGTAGCAGCAAGTGCTTTATATGAAGATACACTAAAATCTTATAAACTCCAAGAAGGAAAAAATTATATTTTAATCGATCCAAAGCTTTATGAGCCTATTAATCAAGGCATTGTTATAACTTCTTATGGTAAAGATAATGTCAAAGCTAAGAAATTTTATGATTTTATATTAAGTCCTAAGGCTAAGGAGATTTTTAAAGCCTATGGCTACAATGTTCCATGATTAAAGCTAAAATAAAAACTATAAAAAGTCATGAAAATATAAACTGGGTGGAATTTCATACCCAAAAGTATAATTTTTTTATGCTTGCTTTAGAACTTGATGAAAAAGCAAGCATCAACCAAGAAGTTTTGCTTGCTTTTAAAAGTAGCGAATGCCTACTTAGCAAAGAAAGCTTAAACAACTCGTTTTTAAATACTATCTATGCAAAAATCATAAACATTTTCCAAGGACAAGTCATTACCATAATAAGATTAGAAAATGAAATTTGCACCTTTGAAGCACAAATTAGTACTTTTGAATTCTTAGAACAAAATTATCAAGAAAATGAATATATATTTGCTTATATTCATCCTAGTGCTTTATTTATTAAAGAGTATTTATGTTAAAACTTGACTTTGAAAAAATCTTTAAAAACAAAGAAAAAGAATTTAAACTCAAAGTTAAATTTGAAGTTAAAGACGGAGAATTTTGTACTATTTTTGGAAAAAGCGGAAGTGGAAAAACTACACTTTTAAGAATTATTGCTGGTTTTGAAAAAGCACAAGGATTTTGTGCTTTTAATGATAAGGTATTTTTTGATGATAAAAACTTTCTAAGCCCACAAAAAAGAAAAATAGGATTTGTTTTTCAAGATTATGCTTTATTTGAACATATGAATGTAGAGCAAAACTTACTTTTTGCCAAAAAAGATCTAAAATTTGCTAATGAACTTTTAGAGCTTTTAGATTTAAGCAAGCACAAAAAAAGTCATATTTTAGAACTAAGTGGAGGGCAAAAACAACGCGTAGCTTTAGCAAGATCCATTATGCAAAAACCTAAGCTTTTACTTTTAGATGAGCCATTTAGTGCCTTAGATAATGAGATAAAACTGCACTTGCATGATTATCTTTTAAATATACATAAAACTTATAAAATCACTACTATTTTAATCAGCCATGATGTAAGTGAAGTTTATAAACTAGCCAATAAAGTCATCATTTTAGAAAATGGAGCTATCATAAAAAAAGGCTCGCCTAGTGAAGTTTTTTTAAAAACGCAAGGTTCGCAAAAATTTGCCATAAAAGCACGCATTTTAAAACTACAAAAACAAGATAGTATATTTATAGCCATACTTGCCATAGGCAATCAAATCAGCCAAGTAGCACTAAGCCCTTTAGAAGCTAAAGATTTTAAAGAAAATGATGAAGTACTTTTGAGTCAAAAAGCTTTTGCACTAAATTTAACTAAGATATAAAAAATGTTAAAATAAGATAAATTATTGCAAGGTTATAAATGACTTATGGATTTTTTATCTTAAAATTTTATACTAGCTTATGGACAAAATGGAAGGTAAAAACTGCATATGGTTATTTTTTCTACGCCATAGCTCCACCTTTTATCCTTTTATAATTTCATTTTTAATTATTTAAAGGATATAAAATGCATTGGTTGATTTTAGCAATTAGCATAGTTTTTGAAGTGATTGCAACAAGTTCTATGAAATATGCAAGTATTAGTAAAAACAACTTTTATTTAATCATTTTTGCAGTATTTTTTTCTTTTTCTCTAGTAGGGTTGTTTTATGCTTTGAAAAAAATTGATTTAAGTATAGCTTATGCGATTTGGGCAGGTTGTGGTATAACACTTATTAGTATCATGGGCTTTTTAATCTTTAAAGAAGCAATAACCATCAACAAACTTATTTTTATCGTTTTAATCATTACTGGAGTGGTGGGATTAAAACTTAGTGCTTAAGCCTTTTGGCTTAAAGCACGTCCATATTTTGTATCATTATCTTTGCTTTACATTCAGCACAGCAATATAGTGTTTTTATCTTAGTTTCATCTCCCATAAATTTTGGTTTCATAATGTTAGCTATTTTTTCAACTGCTTTTTTTGTAGCAAATTCTTTCCCACACTCTACACAGGCAAAAAGTTCATCTTGGGCTAAAATCATAAAAGAAAAATAATCTTTTTCTAAATCTATCCCACTTCTTTGAAGCTCTAGGGTATCTTTTTCAGCACAACTTGTTTCACAATATCCACAGGTAGTACATAAACTTGCATTAAATTTCAAAGAATTATCCTTGGTATCAGCCACTAAAGCTCCTACATTACAAGCACCCACACAAGAAAGACATAAGGTGCAGGTGTTTGTATTGATAGAGATTTTTCCATAGCGTATCCATTCTTTGCTCGGGATATTGCCTAAATTCTCTTCTTTTATAAGCTCTCTTAATCTTATAGCAAAATCTTCTCTTTTTAAAACAGAAGAGTTATAAGAAATAAATTTAAGATTTTCTATAAAACAGGTTTTGTCAATAGCTTCTAAAAGCTCATTTTCATTTTTGGCTAGAAAAATTGCATTTTGTTTAAATTTTCTTTGAAAAATTTCATTAATTAAATCAACAATCTCCAAACTTCCTTTAGATAAATTATCACTATAAACAACCATATTTGCTCCACTTGTTTGAAGCATAGCTAAAAAATGTGCTTGATCAAGATAGTTTTCACTTTTAACCATAAATGGCATAACATTTTCTTTTAAAGTAATGTTTAAATTTTCTATAGAAAATCTTTCAGGAATGACTAAAATAATTTTATCTTCATAAAATTTTAAAATTTCATAAAAGCTATTGCGTGGCATAGGTGCATAATCAAGTGCTCCACTAGGACAAATTCCTACACAATCACCACAATTTATACAATCTATATGAGAAAATTCTAATTTTCTTTGCTCATCATCTTTTAAAATAGCCACACTTGGACAAATTTCAGCACATTTTCCACAATGTATACTTCTTCTTTCATGGTATTGACAAATGCTATCATCATAACTAATATAATTTCTAAATCTATATTTTGGAGAATTTGAATTTAAAAGTTTTATAAGCTCTTCTTGACTTAAAATAGTTAAATCATAGCAACCACTTTGCTGATCAAAACTTTCTTTTTTTACATCATATAAGAAAAAATCACAATCAATTTCTACTTGCTCATTATCTTTCAAAGCTATCACACAAAGCTCACCCACGCAACCTAAAACGCCTAAACATTGCTCATTGCTTAATTTTAAAACCTTATATTCTTGTTTTTTTAAACTTTCTATAAGCTCATTTTGATCCTCATTACTTACAATAATTACATTTTTACCCACTTCTTTGGTATATTCTAAATCAAGTCCCAAATCATAAACTTTAGATCTAATCTTATATAAAGACTCAATAGTTTTGGCTTTTTTAAGCACATCATCTTGTGAGTTTTTAAGGTAAAAATTAATCTCAGGTGCATAAACTTCAGGGTTTAAAAGCTTTGAATTTCCTATAAAAACTTCTTCATTACAAGCTTTTTGAACTATGCTAATACTATCACTTAAAGGGATTAAATCTTCATTTTCTAAAAATACAAAATCTTTCATCATACTCTCTTTTAAATTTTTAACTTTAATTATATAAATTTCATTATAAAAAAGTTATAATTTTAGTAATTTATTCTTAAGGTTTAAGATGAACAAATTTAGAAATTTTCCACCTATTAATACACTAATAAACGATAAAAGCTTGGTTAAATACCCTTTGTATTTAAAAACATATTTTTCAAAACTAGTTGTTTCAAATTGTAAAAAAGAGCTTAGTAAAAATGAAAATTTAAATTTTAGTTTGCAAGATTTGCTAAGTAAAATTGCTCAAAGCATTGATGAGTTTTTAAATATGCAAAGTCAAAGCTTGATCAATGCTACTGGAGTTATCATACATACTAATCTTGGTCGTAGCATTATTGATGAGAGTATTTTTGAAAGAACTAAAGAAATCATCTGCTCTTATTCAAATTTAGAGTTTAACATGCAAACTGGCAAAAGAGGCTCAAGATATGACGCACTCAGCGTGAATTTAAAAATATTATTTGATTGTGAGGATTGTTTGGTTGTTAATAACAACGCCTCAGCTGTATTTTTGATTTTAAACACCTTAGCAAAAAATGAAGAAGTTATTACTTCAAGAAGTGAGCTAGTTGAGATTGGGGGAAATTTTAGAATTCCTGAAGTTATGCTAGCAGCTGCTGTTAGGCTAAAAGAAATAGGCACAACTAATAAAACTCATCTATATGATTATGAAAAAGCTATCAATGAAAATACTAAGATGATTTTAAAAACCCATCGTTCTAATTTTACTTTTAAAGGATTTTTTGAAGAAGTAAGCTTAAGTGAAATTCATGCTTTGGCAAAAAAGAAAAAACTCATATCTTATTATGATTTAGGTGCTGGCTGGTGTGAAAAAATCAATAAGCAACTAAGTAAAAATGAGCCAAGTGTGAAAGAGCTTTTAAAACATTGTGATATTTTAAGTTTTAGTGGTGATAAGCTTTTTGGTTCTACTCAAGCAGGCATTATACTTGGAAAGAAAAAATACATTCAACAACTAAAGAAAAATCAACTTCTAAGAATGCTAAGGGTTGATAAAATCACTCTAGCTTTTTTAAATGAAACTACCAAAGCATACTTAGAAAAAGAATATGAAAAAATCCCCACACTAAAACTTTTAAATGATGATTTAAAAATCATAGAAAAAAAGGCTCTTTTTGTCAAAGAAAAAATTCCTACAAAATGTGAGTTAAAAGCTTCTAAAAGTTTAGTAGGTGGTGGCTCTATGCCTGATAAAAGCTTAGATACTTTTGTGTTAAGTTTTGACGAGAAAGCTTTGCTTTTACAAGAAAAATTTAGAAAAAAAGGTGTGATTGGCCGTGTTGAAAATGGACATTTTGTGCTAGATTTTAGAAGTATTTTAGAAAAAGATTTAAACCGTTTAATCCATGCTATCAAAGAGGTATTTCATGCATAGTATCATCATAGGCACTGCTGGACATATTGATCATGGTAAAACTTCGCTTATTAAAGCTTTAAATGGTTTTGAGGGTGATGATTTAAAAGAAGAGCAAGAAAAAGGCATTACGATTAATCTTAGCTTTTCAAATTTAAAAAGTGAAAATTTAAATATTGCTTTTATTGATGTACCTGGGCATGAAAGTTTAATCAAAACTATGATAAGTGGTGCTTTTGGGTTTAGAGTATGTATGTTTGTCATAGATATAAATGAAGGTTTAAAGGCTCAAAGTATAGAGCATTTAAGGGTTTTGGAATTTTTAGGTGTAAAAGACGTAGTGCTTATTTTAAGCAAGATTGATTTATGCAAGGATTTAGCACAAAAGCAAGAAGAGCTTTTAAAAGAATTAAAAGCCTTTAAAATCAATATCTTAAAAGTTTTTCCAACTAGTATTTATGATGAGCAAAGTATAATAAATTTAAAAAACTATCTACTTAGTTTAAAACCTAAAGAAAATGATGAAAATTTGATTTTTAGATACTACATTGATAGGGTTTTTTCTCTAAAAGGTATAGGCACGGTAGTAACTGGAAGTTTAAATGAGGGAAAAATCAGCAAAAATGAAAAAATCTTTTGCCTTGAAAATCAAAAAGATATCATTGTAAAAAACATACAAATTCATGAAGAAAATGTTTTAGAAGCAAAAGCTTATAATAGAGTTGCTTTGAGTTTAAATTGTGATTATCATGAATTAAAAAAAGGCTATATACTCACAAAAAAAGGTATTTTTAAGAGTTTTAAAAGTATTGATGGAGTTGTTTTTAATACAGAGATTAAACACGGAAGTATTTTAGAGTTTTGCAGTGGCTCAAAAAAGCTTAATGCAAAAATCAGCATTATCAAAGAATTTGAAAATAAAACTTACATTAGTTTAGATTTTGATAAAAATCTACCTTTATGCTTTGATGATAAATTTATCTTGCTTGAAAATGGTCGTATTAAAAGTGGTGGCGTGGTGTTAAATGCAGTGAGTGAGCCTTTAAAAAAAGATATAAAAGCTAAGTATTTAGCACTTTTAGAACAAAAAGATTTGAAAAAAGTATTTGAGTTTTTAAAACAAACCCATAAACTTGGTTTTGGTTTACTTTCAAGTTACCAGCGTTTCAAACTCGCTCATGAACAAGCTTTAAATTTAGCAAAAAGTTTAGATCATGTTTTTGTCGACGAGCAAGCTTTAAATGTATATGATTTAAATGCTATGCAAACTTTGAAAGATTTTATTAATTTTATCTTTTCTAAAAATCCTTATGCTTTAATCTCGCCTCATTCTATCGCCTTAAGACTTACTTGGGCAAGTGAAAATTTTTGTGCTTATACACTTTTGCAAATGCAAGAAAAGCTGGACTTTAAAGATGGCATATGGTTTTTAAAAGGACAAGACTTTGAAAAATTACAAGAAAAGGCTCATTGTGAGCTTTACGAAATTTTAAAAAAAGAAGGTATAAAACCTACTGCACCTTATAATCTTTATGAGTATTTAGAGCTTGATAGGAAAAATGGAGATCTTATCTTAAAAAAACTTACTAAAGAAAATAAAGTCAAAAGACTAGCGCATAATCTTTTTATAGAAAAAAATGCTCTTGAAAATCTTATGCAAGAATTTTTAAAACTATTACAAAATAACTATTTAGATGTAAGCTTTGTAAAAAATCATTTTCAAATTTCAAGAAAATATGCCATAGCTTATTTAGAATATCTTGATAAAAATTACCCTCAAGTAATAAAAATAGATGAAAAAAGAATGCTAAAAATCTAAATGTTAAAAATTACATTTTATAATGTATGAAATTCAAACATAAAGGAAAATAATGAAAAAATCTTTAGCTCTTTTGACCCTTGCTAGCTCTTTATTTGCAGCAAGTAATGAAGAAATTATTAATTTTTTTAAAAAAAATCCAAATTTATCTAATGCAAACATTAGCGTTTCTAGTAGAGAAAAAATTCCTGATACTAACTTTGAAGCTGTGATAGTTAATTTTGAAATTAGCGGTAAAAATTTTCAAGAAATCGTTTTCACTCAAGATAATATCATCACAACTGAAGTAATTGATGTCAAAAAAGGTGAATTTTATTCTCAAGTTTATCAAGCAAAACTTATGGAAAAACAACAAGCTGAATTTTCAAAAAAAGCTTTGACTGAACTTAAAAAAGAAAAAATGTTTGTTTCTTTAGGAGATCCTAAAAAACCTTTGCTTTATGTGTTTAGTGATCCTGAATGCCCATATTGTAGAATGCATTTAGATAAAATAGAAGAAACATTAAAAACTCATCAAGTTAAATTTATCTTAACTCCAATCCATGATACTAGTGCTTTTGAAAAATCAGCTCTTATTTATAAAGAAAGTAAAAATGCTAAAGATGATGCACAAAAAATTGCTATTATGAAGAAATATTATGATGAAAATATAAAAGATTATAAAAAACCTAGTGAAGCTGAGGTAAAAGCGGTAAGAGAAACTTTTGCAAAATACTCTAAACTTGGCCTTCGTGCCGTACCAACCATAATTGATGCTCAAAAATAATTTTTTTTTGCTTGTGTTTGCACTGTTTTTAAGTGCTTGCACAGGTCCTATGCAAACTTTTATACAAACAAGCAATGATGGTATTTTCCTACATGCTAATAAAAATCAAAGTTTTTCTTTACACATCAATAATCCTTCAAAACTAAATACAAATTTAGAAGCTAAGCTCACTCAAAAATTACAAAATTTAGGATTGGTTTTAAACAATAAACAAAGTGATTATAAAATTTATCTCAATATAGTAGATTTTAAGAAATTTTCCTATGCACAAAGATTACTTGCTTCTAATGCGAGATTTTTTTATAACGACTTTGATAAAATAGATGATGTTTTTGAAATGGAAGTGGAAAATTACTACCTTTTACAAGTTAATTTACAAATAATTTCTAAAAACTCTACTCAAAGCACCTCACTTTTAGCAAGAACTGCTTATCTTAGCAATATAGATAGAGCCAAAGAATCTTTAGAGGAAAAAATTACTAATCAAATAGCAAGCTTTTTTTACATGCAATAAAGATGGCATTTAAGCCATCTTTTTAAATATAACCATGATCAATCATCGCATCAGCTACTTTTTTAAAGCCTGCTATGTTTGAGCCTACCACTAAATTTCCTTCATGATTATAAGCTTTTGCACACTCGTATGAATTTTCAAAAATATTTTTCATAATCTTATGCAATTTTGCATCAACTTCCTCAAAACTCCATTGACACATACTTGCGTTTTGTTGCATTTCAAGTTGAGAAGTCGCTACACCGCCTGCATTTGCGGCCTTAGCTGGAGCAAATAAAAAGTCTTTTTGATTTAACATAAAATCAATCGCTTCAAGTGTGCTTGGCATATTAGCTCCCTCTGCTACCATACGACAACCATTATGATATAAGGTTTTAATATCTTCTAAATTTAACTCATTTTGCGTAGCACTTGGAAAAGCTATATCACAAGGTATGCTCCACACCCCATTACAACCTTGTTTATACGCGCTTTTTGGAGTAAAAATAGCACCTTTTTTAAGCGCTGCATAATCACTCACCCTAGCTCTTTTTATTTCTTTAATTTCCTTTAATAAATCTAAATCTATTCCATCTTTATCATAAACAAATCCATCACTATCACTTATTGTAATTGCTTTTGCACCAAGTTGGTGTAATTTTTCTATAGTATAAATTGCCACATTTCCACTACCTGAGACTGCACACTCTTTTCCTTCTAATGCATTGTTATATTTTGCTAGCATTTCTTGAGTAAAATACACACAACCATATCCTGTTGCTTCTGTTCTTGCTAAGCTTCCACCCCATGGAATTTTCTTTCCTGTTAAAGTTCCATCAAAATTAGAGCTAATTTTCTTATAAGCTCCAAACATATATCCAATTTCTCTAGCACCAACCCCTATATCACCTGCTGGTACATCAGTATTTGCACCTATGATTTTTGAAAGTTCTGCCATAAAAGCTTGACAAAAACGCATAATCTCTGCTTCACTTTTACCCTTAGGGTCAAAATTTGCTCCACCTTTGGCACCTCCTATCATTAAACCTGTTAAAGAATTTTTAAAAATTTGCTCAAAACCTAAAAATTTCAAAACATCTAAATTTACACTAGGGTGAAATCTAAGTCCACCTTTATAAGGACCTAAACTAGAGTTAAACTGCACTCTATAACCAAAATGCGTTTGAGCTTTACCTGCATCATTAATATACACAACTCTAAATATAGTTGTTTTTTCAGGCATTACAATACGCTCTAATATTGCATGATCTTGATAAGTTTTATTAGATTCAAGTAAAGGTTCTAAAGAATTTAATACCTCGGTTGCTGCTTGAAAAAAGATAGGTTGTCTTGGAGAAATTGTTTGAATTTTTTCTAAAGTTTCGTTGATATATTGTTTAGCCATACTCATAAATTGTCCTTTTTATAGTATCTTGCTGTTTGTTTTAGCTAAAAATTTTTTTAGCGCCATTTGCTCCTTTGTTCCTATTTTGTAGTAAATTAGCTTTAAGTATGTGCTAATTTCTTTTTGAGAAAGATTTCTTGATTTAGAATAATCTAACAAAATATATTGTGGAATGAAAATTTTACTTTTTATGAAATTTTTCATCATTTTTTTATAAATAGAAAAATTTTTAACACAAGAAAAGCGTGCAAAAACAAAAGGTAAATTTGTTTTTTCATACCATAATTCACACAAATCAATATAATCTTTTGGATTTTGCAAATAAAGTTTTAAAGCTTTATCACCGATGATAACCTCCCCTTTTTGCTTTAAAACTTTTGCAAGAGCATTAGAAGTTGCAGAACTTGCATCTTCTTTGCTTTGAGAATGCTTTTTCACTAAAACGCTTTTTACCTTTTTATTTGCACAAATTCCTACATTTAAGGTTTTGTATTTTTTTCTACGACTTTCAATGCTTGAGACAATTGCTGCATCAATGCGTCTAAAATACAAATGGCGATTTAGCTTACTAGGAACCCCTTTTTTGTATTCTGTAGTTTGTTTAACATAGCTAGGAAAAGCTGATTTTTTAAGATAGATATGTAAAGGGAGTAAATTAAGATAATCTATCTTTCCAAAAACCATTTTAACCTTTCTAATAATAAACTTCTATATCCTATAAAAAAATATCTTAAATGTAAATTAATTTAATTAATAATACAATCAACAATAAAAATTTATGTTTATTTGTAAAAATACCTAGCCATTTACTAATATTAAAAATATATTTTAAAAAATTAAAAAAGAAATTTGTAAGGTATAAAAATAAAAATTAAGTTTTATTCAAAAAAATATTTTAAATAAAACTTAATATATAAAAATTATTGTAAACTTGCTAGATATTTTTGATAATCAAATTCTTTTGCTAAAGCCACACCATCTTCAACAGCAGCTTTTGCCACAGCAGCACTGACTACAGCTTTTACTCTACTATCAAATGGTTTTGGTATAACATAATCTCTACCAAAACTTAATGTTTCTATTCCATAAGCTTGTTTTACCTCATCAGTAACTTCAAGCTTAGCTAAATCTGCCAAAGCTTTAGCCGCTGCAACTTTCATATTTTCAGTAATTTTAGTTGCCTTAACATCTAAAGCACCTCTAAAAATAAAAGGAAAACCTAAGACATTGTTAATTTGGTTTGGATAATCACTTCTTCCTGTTCCAACTATAGCATCATTTCTTACTCTTTTAACATCTTCAGGCATAACCTCAGGCACTGGATTAGCTAGTGCAAAAATCACTGGATCTTTAGCCATAGATAAAACCATTTCATCATCTAAAATTTTAGGCACACTCAAACCTAAAAATACATCAGCACCTCTTAAAGCTTCTTTCAAGGTTTTATCTTTAGTATCATTTACAAATTCTAGTTTATATTTATTTAAATCATCTCTTTGAGTATTAATTACACCTTTACTATCTACTAAAATGATATTTTTTACTCCTAAATTTCTATACATTCTAGCACTTGCAATGCCTGCTGCACCAGCACCGCTTACTACCACTTTAATGTCTTCAAATTTTTTACCACTAATTTCCATAGCATTCATTAATCCTGCAGTAGAAATAATTGCTGTTCCGTGTTGATCATCATGCATTACAGGAATTCCAAGATCTTGTAAAGCAGCTTCTATCTCAAAACATTTTGGTGCTGAAATATCTTCTAAGTTGATTCCACCAAAAGTCGGAGCTATAGCTTTACAAAAAGTAATAATTTCATCAATACTGTGAACATTAATTTCTAAATCATAAGCATTAACGTTGGCAAATTTTTTAAACAAACAAGCCTTTCCCTCCATAACAGGTTTACTCGCACTTGCTCCTATATTTCCAAGGCCTAAAACAGCACTTCCATCACTAACTATAGCAACTAAATTTGCTTTATTAGTATATTTATACGCTAAAGTTTCATCTTTTGCAATTTCTAAGCATGGTTCAGCTACTCCAGGTGAATAAGCCAAGGATAAATCATGTGCACTACTCATAGGTTTTCTAGCTATAATATCAACCTTACCACCTAAATGGTATTCTAATGCTTCGTCTTTTAAATTCATTATCATTTCCCTTTCATGTAATTTAATAAATTTTCTATCCTAAGTTTAACTTTTTGCACTCCTAAAAATTCCAATACTTCAAAAATACTAGGACTTACAGAATTTCCAGTAAGTGCAATACGTATAGCTTGTGCTAAATCTTTTAGTTTAAGATTGTTTTCTTCTAAGAATTGATTGGTTAATTCTTCAAATTCACAAGCTTTTTTTTGCCCATTTAAAACCATAGCGTATTTTTCTAAATAAGTTAAATTTATTTCATTAAGAAATTTATCTATAGCTTTTTGATCATATTTTTTTGGGTTGTCTAATAGTATTTTAGCCCCATTTATAATATCGTGCAAAGTTTTTGCTCTTTCTCTTAACATATCTAGTAAAAAACCTGCTTTTTCATACTGACTTAAGTCAAAACCCAAATCTTTTAATTGTCTGTTAATTTCTTCAAAAGGTAAGGTTTTAATATAATGAGCATTAAGCCATTCTAGTTTTTTAAAATTATAGCAAGATGCACTTTTATTGATGTGATTTGGATCAAAAAGTTCTTGCATTTTCTCTAAAGAAAAGATCTCATCATCTCCATGACTCCATCCAAGTCTTACTAAAAAATTTAACAAGGCTTGAGGTAAAATCCCCATATTTTTATACTCCATCACATCAGTTGCCCCATGACGCTTAGAAAGTTTTTTACCATCTTCACCGTGTATCATAGCTACATGATAAAATTTAGGTATCTTAAAACCGAGTGCTTCATAAAGTACAATTTGTTTTGGAGTATTTGATAAATGATCATCTCCCCTTATAACATCACTCACACCCATTAACGCATCATCAATTACAACGGTTAGGTTATAAATAGGACTACCATCACTTCTTGCAATCACAAAATCATCTAAAATATCTTCGGCCTTAAAGCTAACTTCACCTTTAATACCATCTATAAATTTAATCTCTCCACTTTGTGGTGCTTTTATACGCACCACAGGCTCAATACCACTTGGTGGAGTTCCTTTAAAATCTCTATATCTACCATCATATCTTGGACGCTCTTTAGCTGCTTCTTGTTTAGCTCTTAATTCATCAAGCTCTTCTTTACTCATATAACAATAATAAGCCTTGCCCTCATCTAATAATTTTTGAATATATTTTTTATAAATATCAAATCTTTGAGATTGATACTCAATTGTCCCATCATAATCAAGCCCACACCACTTAAATGCTTCTATAATAGCTTGTGTTGCTTCTTGTGAATTTCTTTTTAAATCCGTATCTTCAATGCGTAATAAAAATTTACCCTTATTTTTTCTTGCATAAAGATAGTTATATAAAGCGGTTCTAAGTCCTCCTATGTGTAAATATCCAGTTGGAGAAGGAGCAAAACGCGTAGTAATTTCTTGCATATTTTTACCTTTTTTAAATTTTTATTGTTATAATGCTATATTTACACTTAAATAAAGGTTTTAAAATGAGAAAATTTTTAATATCTTGTTGTTTTGTTGCAAATATTTTATACGCACAATCTCTTGGTGGAATAGCAATGATAGTAGAAAACCAACCTATCACCCTTTATGATATTGAACAAACCATGAAAGAATTAAAAACTAATGATAAACAAAAAGCTATTGCTTTCTTGATAAATGATAAGGTTCAACAAAGTGAAGCTAAAAAGTTAGGAATTTATGTTAGTACTTTTGAACTCAATGAAAAATTAGCACAAATTGCAAAAGGTAATAATACTGATATTAACGGTTTACAAGCAAAAATAGAAAAAGATAAACTTAGTTTTGAAAATTTTAAAAATAAAGTTAAAAAAGATCTTGAAAGAGAAAAGCTTTATAGAAATATAATGCAAAATGCAAAAATAACTATTGATGATGAAGCATTAAAACATTTTTATGAAAACAATCTTGATAAATTTAGTACTTTTTCTAATATTGATTTAGTTGTTTATAATTCTACAAATCCAGAACTTTTACAACAACTTATACAAAATCCTATGTTTAAAAACTCACAAATTAAATCAAAAGCTATTAGTCTAAATGCAACAAACATGGATCCAAGATTGTTGGCTTTACTTAATAATACTAAAATAGGAGAATTTACCCCAATATTAAATGGAGAAAATACCTATATAATATATTTTATAAAAGAAAAATATGGAAAAAATCCTATTGAATTTGATTTAATCAAAGATCAAGTTAGTAATGTTTATACTTTAACCCAAAGAGAACAAGCTTTAAAAAATCATCTTGATAAAATAAGAGTTAACGCTCACATAGAAAAAATAAGATAGGCAAACGCCTATCTAAATTAATGCCTTGAAAGATAATTCGTATCATAATTATTATTGATAAAATCTGCATTATCCATCATTGCCAAATGAAAATCTTTTGTCGTTTTAATCCCACCTACAATAAGCTCTTGCAAAGCAATTTTCATTTTTGCAATAGCTGTGTTTCTATCTTCACCCCAAACAACTAATTTTCCAATCATAGAATCATAATAAGGAGGTACACTATAATCTTGATAACAATGGCTTTCCATTCTTACATTACGTCCTGCTGGTGCTACATATTTTGTAATTTTACCTGGACATGGTAAAAAAGTCTTAGAATCTTCAGCTGTAATTCTACATTCTATAGAATGACCTTTAAGTTTAATTTCTTCTTGTTTTGGTAAAGGATAGCCTTCAGCTACTTTAATCATAAGCTCGATAATATCTACCCCACTAACCATCTCACTTACACAATGTTCTACTTGCAAACGCGTATTCATTTCAATAAAATAAAAGTCTAGATTTTTATCCACTAAAAATTCAAAGGTCCCTGCACCTTCATAATCAATAGCCTTAGCGGCTTTTACTGCTGTTTCATGAAGTCTTGCTCTTGTTTTTTCATCTAGTAAAATTGCAGGGGATTCTTCTATAAGTTTTTGATGGCGTCTTTGCATAGAGCAATCTCTCTCACCTACATGAATTACATTACCAAAACTATCACCTATGATTTGTACCTCTATATGGCGTGGATTTTGTATATATTTTTCCATATACATTGTTCCATCACCAAAAGCACTCATAGCTTCACTTTCTGCAGACCAATATGCTTTTTCAAGATCACTTTCTTGCTCTACCACACGCATTCCACGACCACCACCACCTGCTGCTGCTTTTAAAATCACTGGATAACCTATTTCTTTAGCAAGTTTTTTTGCAGCTTCAACTCCACCTAAAGCTCCATCGCTTCCTGGTATTACAGGCACACCCGCTCTTTGCATTACTTGTTTTGCCTTGCTTTTATCGCTCATTAGTACCATAGCAGCTACCGAAGGACCTATAAATTTTATATTGTGTTTTGCACAAATTTCAACAAAATTTTGATTTTCACTTAAAAATCCATACCCTGGGAAAATAGCATCAGCTTCGCTGATTTCAGCTGCACTAATAATAGCTGGGATATTTAAATAACTTTCTGAGCTTCTAGCATTTCCTATACAAATACTAGCATCAGCATATTTTAAATATAAAGCATCTTTATCTGCTGTAGAATACACACAAATTGCCTTTTTACCCATTTCTTTTATAGTTCTTAAAGCTCTTAATGCAATTTCTCCACGATTTGCAATTAAAACTCTTTTGATTTCCATTTTATAATTTCTCCACCACAAATAAAGGCATACCAAATTCCACAGGTTGACCATCTGCTACCAGTACTTCTACTATCCTACAATCATATTCAGCTTCAATTTCATTCATAATTTTCATTGCTTCAATGATAGCTATAGTGCTTCCCTTTTTAATGGTTTGCCCTGCCTTAGCAAAAGGTGCTGCACCTGGACTAGGAGCTTGATAAAAAGTTCCAACCATAGGGCTATTTATAGTTGGTTTATTTGAAGAATTTGAATTTGTCTTGGTTTCATTTACAACATTTACATTAATTGGTTGTGGTGCTGGAGCAACAGGAGCTGGAGCTGGTAATTCACAACATAAATCTTTTTCAAGTTCTATTTCAAATCCATCTTGTTCTTTTATTTTAATCTTACTTATATTTGCTTCTGCAAAAAGTTGCATCAGTTCTTTGATTTCTTCTTTTGTCATATACTCTCCTTAATTTAATAAGACTTAATTTATAATTATATATAAAAATAATAAAAATAACTTCAATTATTTATTTTTTACTTTTATTTTAAGATATAATTTGAAAATTCACTTTTTATAAAAAGGATAAAAATGGGTTTAAAAGCAGATAATTGGATTAAAAAAATGGCATTAGAACATAATATGATAGAGCCATTTTGTGAAGCAAACATAGGTAAAGGTATAGTTAGCTATGGGCTTTCAAGCTATGGATACGATATACGCGTAGGAAGAGAATTTAAGATTTTCACTAATGTAAATTCTACTGTGGTAGATCCTAAAAATTTCGTAGAAGAAAATGTGGTGGATTTTGTAGGTGATGTATGTATAGTACCCGCAAATTCTTTTGCACTTGCAAGAACGGTTGAGTATTTTAAAATGCCAAATGATGTCTTAGCTATTTGTCTTGGAAAAAGTACTTATGCAAGATGTGGCATTATAGTTAATGTAACCCCTTTTGAGCCTAGTTTTGAAGGACATATCACTATAGAAATTTCAAACACCACTCCGCTTCCTGCTAAAATTTATGCTAATGAAGGTATAGCTCAGGTTTTATTTTTACAAGGAGATGAGCCTTGTGATATTACTTATGCAGATAAAAAAGGCAAATATCAAGCACAAACGGGTATAACTTTACCAAGGATTTTAAGATAATTTTATCTTTAGACAATATAAAAGTTAACAAAAATAGGAAGTAAATATGTTTAATGGAAAAAGCATTTTAATTACTGGCGGAACAGGAAGTTTTGGGAAAACTTATACTAAAACATTACTTCAAAAATACAAACCTAAAAAAATCATCATCTATTCACGTGATGAACTCAAGCAATTTGAAATGGCAAGAGAATTTAACGATGTTTGTATGCGTTATTTTATAGGCGATGTAAGAGATAAAGAAAGATTAAGCACAGCTATGAAAGATGTGGATTTTGTCATTCATGCAGCTGCTATGAAACATGTGCCAATTGCAGAATATAATCCTATGGAATGTATTAAAACCAATATTAATGGTGCTCAAAATGTAATTGATGCATGTTTAGAAAATAGTGTCCAAAAATGCATAGCTCTTTCAACCGATAAAGCGTGTAATCCTATTAATTTGTATGGAGCTACTAAGTTAGCAAGTGATAAACTTTTTATTGCAGCCAATAACATAGCAGGAAAATCTCATACTAAATTTAGTGTTACAAGATATGGAAATGTAGTAGGTTCAAGAGGATCTGTGATACCATTTTTTAAAAAGTTAATAAATGAAGGTGCTAAAAAACTTCCTATAACAGATGAGAGAATGACAAGATTTTGGATATCTTTAGAAGATGGAGTCAATTTTGTTTTAAGCAATTTTGAAAGAATGCATGGAGGAGAAGTATTTGTTCCCAAAATTCCTTCTATGAAAATCACTGATTTGGCAAAAGCTATGGCTCCCAATTTAACTCATAAAATTATAGGCATAAGAGCTGGTGAAAAACTTCATGAGATTATGATTTCAAGTGATGATAGCCATTTAACTTATGAATTTGAAAAATATTATGCTATTAGTCCAAGTATTAAATTTACAAGCATAGAAACGGATTTTAGTACTAATGCAAAAGGTGAAAAAGGTAAAAAAGCTTCCAATGGTTTTTCTTATAGTTCTGATAATAATCCTTTATGGATAAGTCAAGAACAACTATTAGACATTATAAACCACACAGAGATTGAAAAATGATTGCTTATTCTCATCAAAACATAGATAAATGCGATATAGACGCTGTAATTAATGCGTTAAAAGATGAAATTTTAACTGGTGGAAAAAAAATAGAAGAGTTTGAACAAGCTCTTTGTGAGTATGTAGGCGTAAAATATGCTTGTGTGTTGAATTCTGCCACTTCTGCACTGCATCTTGCGTATTTATCTTTAAATGTTAAAGAAAAAATCGTTTTAACCACTCCTATAACATTTGCAGCCACTGCAAATGCAGCTTTAATGGCTGGAGCAAAAGTTGAATTTATAGATGTAAAAAGTGATGGAAATATAGATGAAAAAAAATTAGAACAAAGATTAAAACAAGATAGCAAAAATATAGGTGCAATTTGCGTTGTTGATTATGCTGGCAACAGTGTAGAAATGGATGAGATTTTAAGTCTTTGCAAAAAATATAACATAGCTTTAATAGATGATGCAAGCCATGCTTTAGGGAGTATTTATAAAAATAAAAAAGTAGGAAGCATGGCTGATTTAGGAATTTTTTCCTTTCACCCTGTAAAACCAATTACTACTTTTGAAGGTGGAGCAGTAGTTAGCAACGACAAAGAGTTGATTGAAAAAATAAAATTATTAAGATCTCATGGAATTTATAAAAAAAGACTATGGGATAGCGATATGATTGATTTAGGATACAACTACCGCTTAAGTGATGTAGCTTGTGCTTTAGGTATAAATCAACTTAAAAAACTTGATCAAATGTTAGAAAAAAGAGAGGAAATAGCAAAATTTTATGATAAAGAATTTGAAAAAAATCCTTATTTTAGCACTATAAAAATCAAAAATTATAAAAAAAGTTCAAGACATTTATATCCAATATTACTTTATCCTGAGTTTTATTGTCAAAAAGAAATAATATTTGAAAAATTAATAAATGCTGGTATAGGAGTGCAAGTGCATTATAAGCCAACTTATGAATTTAGTTTTTATAAAAATTTATATGGGAATGTTTTTTTAGAAAATGCTGATAATTTTTATAAAGCTGAGCTTAGCATACCATGTCATCAAGAAATGACTTTAGAAAATGCACGATTTATAAAAGATAAAGTGTTTGAAATTTTAAAACAGAATAAGAAAGGATGTAAAATATGAGTAATTCATTATGGGGGGGGGGGATGTATGAGTTAGCTAAAAAACTTTTTCCAATTTGCAGAAGTATTAGTGGAGAAGGTTTTAGGCAAAGCTTAAAAATACTTGATGATGTTATGGGGGGGGGTATACTACAAATTCACTCCATAAAAAGCGGAACTGAAATATATGATTGGGTTATTCCGCAAGAATGGCAAATAAACGATGCTTATATCATAACTCCAGATGGAGAAAAAATTTGTGATTTTAAAAAAAATAATTTGCATGTATTAAATTATAGCGAAGGTATAGATGATGAAATTTCACTAGATGAGTTACAAGAGCATTTATACTCCATAGAAGATTATCCTGATGCCATACCTTATGTAACAAGTTATTATAAAAAAAGATGGGGATTTTGTATAGAGCATGAAAAAAGAATAAATCTTAAAAACGGAAAATACAAAGTTTTCATAGATGCAAAGCATTTTGATGGTGTTTTAAACTATGCTGATTTTATCATACCTAGCACACAAAATAATAAAGAAGAAATTTTAATTTCTTCTTATCTTTGCCATCCATCTATGGCAAATAACGAATTAAGCGGACCAATAGTAGCTACATTTTTGGCCAAATGGCTTTTAGAACAAAAACAAAGAAAATATAATTATCGTTTTGTTTTTATACCTGAAACTATAGGAAGCATAGTATATATTAATAAACATTTAAAACATTTACAAAAATATGTAAAAGCTGGATTTGCATTATCTTGTATAGGTGATGATAATGCTTATTCTTTAGTGCATTCTCCATATGAAGATACTTTAGCTGATAAAGTTGCTTTACATACTTTAAAAAATAAGAAAAATTTTAAAGAATTTAGCTTCTTATATAGAGGAACCGATGAAAGACAATATTGCTCACCATTAGTAAATCTTCCAGTAGTTGCAATTTGTAGAACTAAATTTGGCAATTATAAAGAATACCACACTAGCAAAGATGATTTAAATTTAATTTCACAAACAAGTTTAAAAAATAGTCTCAAAGCTATGCAAGAAATCATAATGAATTTAGAAATAAATGAAATTTATAAATTAGTGACATTTTGTGAGCCAAATTTAGGAAAAAGAAATTTATATCATAATATAAATGTAAAAGTTATTCAACTTCCAGTAGCTGCAAATTTTTTAGCTTATTGTGATGGCAAAAATGATGTTTTAGATATAGCTGATAAATTAAATTTACAAGCTTATGAATTAAAAGATTTAATAGAAAAATTAAAATTTCATAAACTAATTCTTAATTCTAATACATTAAAATAAAAAATATTTTTAAGGATAAAAAATGCAAATTTCAATGCAGACTGTTAAAACTCTATTTGAAAAAATAGGAAGAAATGATATAAATGAAAATACACAAGATTTAATTGGTGAAGATATTATTGATAGTGTTGATATGATGAAACTTATTATAGAAATTGAAAAACTTTTCAATCAACCTTTAAACGCCAAATTTATAATACCAGACAATTTTCAAGATTTTCAAAGTATTCAGAAAATGCTTGAACAAGCTATGAATTAGTCTATAAAGTATTTACAGAATTTATCTTGATATTTTTGCTCTAAAACATCATATAAATTCTGCATTTTGTTTATAAAATCTTCGTTTTTATACGCTTTTAAAGTCATAGAATTAATTTCTTGCATGGCAAAAAAATTATATTTTTCATCTTCATTCATCTCATCTAAATACACTTCCTTGCCATAATATTTATATGTATATTTTTTCAAAGCTTCTTCTATATATTCTAAAGCTTTAAAAATAAATATCATTATAGGTTCTTGTTGAAGTATTTTTGTATTTTTATCAAAAGTTTTTATAAATTCTTCTTCAGCAGTATGCGTAATAGTGCAAAAATTATTTTTTTTATGCTTATAAAAAATATCAAATAAAGCACAAGGTTTTACACCCAAAAAATTACCATCAAAATCAACTTGTGGATAATAAGGATATAATTTGCAAATTAATGGTCTTAAACTATGAGGATTACAAATACCATTTAAAGAACACTTTATTAAATAAACAACAATTTTCTTTTTGTTTTTTAATTCATATATTACCTTGCTGTGGTTGCTTAAATTATTATTACCAGCTTTTACTAAAGATATATATTCAGCTTCAATTACAGGTAAAATAACTTCACTTGAAGTATTAAATTTAAAATATTTTGCATAAATATTATGACAACAACCACCATTGCAAGTCATATAGCATTTTGGGGCAAAAATAAATTCTTTATCATGCAAGGTATCAAAAAAACTATCCATATCTTTCCTTTAAATAATTTCTAAATCAAATTTATTGCCATTATCTTTAAAAGTGAAAACCTTATCTCCACAAGGATAACTTATGCTATCTTGTTTTAAATTAAAATTTTTACCATGTAAATTTTCTAACAATCTTGGTAGTTCTTTTTGAAACAATGACCTCATAGTAATGCCTCCACTATGATTTAAATGCTTAACAAAACGTCCATCAATCTTATTTTCGTCTATTAAATTAAAATCCACTTCATAACCTAAAGTTTTATATATTTGCATTAATTGAGTTTTATCTTTTGCTGAACTCATCGAATCAGTAGAACTATGATAACTTATATATTTTATATTTTTATTTTTTTGGGCTTGAAGAGTTAAATGCGTAGGATTAAGTAAGGCTCTAATCATATAATTTTCATTTTTAAAACAATATGGAGAATTAGAATTTACATTCCAATATGTTTTTAAAAAACAACCAAATTGAATATTTCTTTCATAAATTATAAATTCTGCTTGGTTTAAATCTTTGCCTATTATATATTGTAATAAAAGCAAAGCTTCACCAGAATTATCCAACACCACATCAACATGCCAAGGAGCAATTTTTGAAATTAGTAATGACAGGTAACCTCCATATGACCCCCCCCCATAAATTTTAGGTAAATTTTGAAATTGTGGAAATTTTTGCATAATACTTTTCAAAGCATTAATATGATCAATGGCAGCCATAATCCCATAATTTTGATACTCATTATTTGGTGGAATAAAAGTTACACCAATAGTTGCTTTATAATCTTGTTCTCTTTTTCCAGTATCTTTTAAATGTTGTACATGAGCATCTAACTTTTGAATAAAATCCCCAGCATTGTTTAAATTTAAACCATAGGTGGATAATCCATGATTTTCTAAAACTTTTTTTAAGTACATTAAATTATCTTCTAACACAGCAATTTCAGCACTATAACCAATACTTTCACTTTTTCTGATACTAAAACACCAATAAATAACGCTTACTACAACAACATCAAATTTTGAAGCAATATATTGTCTATCAAAATCCATGATAGGCATACTCATATTAGTGCCATATCCTCCGATCATAAATACAATAGCTTTCATTTGTTTGCTATCATCATAGGTAATTCTATATTCTAATTTGCTTTCTCTTTTTATATTTAATTCTACATCATCGCAAGAGTCTATAAAATAAGTTTGATTTATAAGCATAATTTTCTTTCTTAATTGTATTTTATGTTATTATAACAAAAAATTTCAAGGAAGCTTATGACAACCCATATCAATGATTTTTTACAAGAAAGTGTTGCTAAATTTGAAAGCAAAAATGCTTTTGTTGAGTTTAATGGTAAGAGTATAAGCTATAAAGAATTTGATGATTTGAGTAAAAAAATAGCAAGCAAAATTCTTTCCAAACTTCCTACTAAAAGCACACAAGAGCCTGTGTTAATCATACTTCCTAAAGGGATTGATTGTTTGCTTTCTTTTTTTGGTGTAGCAAAAAGTGGAAATTTTTATACACTTTTAGATGAAAAAAGTCCTAAAGAGCGTGTAGAAAAGGTTATAGAAGTTTTAAAACCTAAACTTTTAATCACTTCTAGAAAATTAAATTTAGATTATAATCTTGATACTATTTATGCAGAAGACTTTGAAAAATTTTCTATAGATGAAAACGCTTTAAGTAATGCCTTAACAAATCACATAGATACAAACTTACTTTATGTGTTTTTTACAAGTGGAAGTACAGGAATACCAAAAGGAGTAAGTATAAGTCACAAAAGTGTGATTGATTATACTTTTTGGGTGTGTGAAACTTTTAAACTAAGTCATGAAGATACACTAGCTAATCAAGCACCATTTTACTTTGATAACAGCATATTAGATATATTTTGCTCTGTTAAAATGGGAGCTACGCTTCATATACTACCAAATCATCTTTTTGCTTTTCCAAATAAAATTTTAGAATATTTAGAGCAAGAAAAAATAACAACAATTTTTTGGGTGCCTTCTGTGCTGATTTATTTTGCCAATACTAATGCAGTAGATAGTACCAAACTAAAAAATTTAAACAAAATTCTTTTTTGTGGCGAAATCATGCCAAATAAACAGCTCAACATTTGGCGCAAATGCCTTCCTAGTGCTTTATTTGCCAATCTTTATGGACCTACTGAAATCACCGATGTGTGCTCTTTTTATATAGTTGATAGGCAATTTAGCGATGATGAACTTTTACCTATAGGAAAAGCTTGCAAAAATACCCAGCTTTTAGTCTTTAATGAAAATTTAAATTTAATTACTCCAAATCAAGTAGGAGTTAAAGGCGAACTCTATGTAAGAGGAACTTGTCTTTCTCTAGGATATTACAACGATAAAGAAAAAACAAAACAAGCTTTCATACAAAATCCTTTGCATGATAACTATTTAGACTTGCTTTATAAAACAGGTGATGTGGTAGCTTATAACGAATTTGGTGAGCTTTTATGTTATGGAAGGATAGATCATCAAATCAAATACATGGGTCATCGCATAGAGCTTGGAGAGATAGAAAGTGTGATAAATTCTCATGAGAATGTTAGAAATTGTGCTTGTGTCTTTGGAGAAGAAATCATTTGTTTTTATGAAAGTAAAGAAGAGTTAGATTTTAAAAACTTTTTAAAAGATAAACTACCTGCTTATATGATACCTAAGAAATTTATTAAAATAGAACAATTTGCTTTAAATGCAAATGGAAAGATTGATAGGAAGGTTTTGAGTGAAATTGTTTAAAAAAGAAGATAATCAGGTTTTAAGCTCACTTATATCATTAATGCCTAACTAGATATTTGATTAATTCACAATCTATAAATTTTATAGATATAATTTTCTCTTGGAATTTAAGTAACATTTTTAAAGGATAAAACATTTTAACAACAAAAATATACTTCTTTATTGTTTGGTAATGATGAAGCTAAATTAAAAACTATAAACACAAAAGAAAAGCTTTTAAAATTGTAACAAATTAAAGATAAACATACTCTGCGAAAATATATTTAAATTGCCGCAGAGTGCTTTGTTTAGTGTTACTACTATACAAAGATACATACTAAATTTTTAAAAGAATAAAAAAGATATTAATAATATTGATCGTTTTATCTTATATCAAGATAACATATATGTAATTTAGGTATCATTAGGCAATTTAAAATTAATGAAAAAAATATTATTTAAATGGCAATACCATTCTTCTATATTAAATTATTAGAAAATGAAATTTTAAGCAAAATATATTATAATAACCAATTTCAAAGATATTTTAGAAATTTTAAAGAAATCCAAATTCTAGTCGATATAGACATGTTAGAAATAGACAAATTTCATGAAAGATTAAAGAGTTAATTCTTTGAATATGATGAATATTTTTTAAATTTATAAGCAAATATAATAAAAATTCTATGAAAGATGTAGAAAAGTTTGATTCTATAAATATCATCAAACAACAATATATTAGATTAAAACAATAATAAAGGTAAATTATGGATCTAATTCAAAAATTTTTTGATAATATTGGAAGATCAGATATTGATAAAAATTCTAAAAACCTTCTTAGTGATGGAATTATTGATAGCATGGATATTGTTTCTTTAGTTGCTGAAATTGAGAAATATTATAACAAACCTTTAAAATCTGATTTTATAAAAGCTGAATACTTTGAAAACTTTAACACAATACAGCAAATGATCATGGAAAATATAAAATAATGATTCCACTTTTTAAAACAAAAGAGCGAATTTATACCACAAAAGATCTAATATTTACTTTACAAAATCTTGGTATAAAAAAAGGAGATACACTATATATACATAGTGAAATTTTTAATTTTGGAATTCCTATGGTTAGTCTTTGTGATCTTCAAAAAAATATTATAGATTGTTTTTTTGAAGTAATAGGAAGCGAAGGCACTGTACTAATGCCAACCTTTACTTATAGTTTTTGCAATAACAAAGTTTATGATAAACTGAATTCAAAAACAAAAATTGGTGTTTTAAATGAATTTTTTAGAAAACTCCCTAGCGTTAAACGCACGAATGATCCTTTGTTTTCTTTTGCGGTTAAAGGTGCAAAAGAAAATCTATTTTTAAAAGAAACAGATAGCTGTTTTGGAGAAAATTCAGTTTATGATATACTGACTAAAATTGGAGGTAAAATCATTCTTTTTGGTAGTAGAAAATTAGGAATAACTTATTTTCATTATATAGAAGAAAAGACTATGGTTTCTTATAGACACTTCAAATCTTTCATGGGTAAAATAATTAATGAGCAAGGGCATGAATATAACAAAAAAATAGATTTTTTTTGTAGAAAATTAAATGAAAATTCGATAACTTCAACAAATATACTATTGAATTTTTTATCTCAAAATAAAAATATAACAATAGAAAAATATGCAAATTCAGAAATTGCAAGTATAGATATAAAAAAATTTTATACTACTTGCTTTACAAAATTACTACAAAATGAGAAATTTTTTTTAGATACTCAAAGAGGTAATTATGCAGAATAAATTTTCTTACGCAAAAATTTCAGCAATGGTTATGGTAATTCCTCAACATAAAATTAATATTGATGATGAATTACATACACGTTATAACGGAGATATAAAAAAACTTACAAAAATAAAGAAATCAACAGGTATTCAATACAGATATTTAGTAGATAAAAATACTTCAGTAAGTGATTTAGCAGAATTTGGTTCTAAAATCCTATTTGAAGATTATGGTTTAAATAAAAATACAATTGATGCTATTATTGTAGCAACTCAAACTCCAGATTTTTTCATACCAGCTACAGCTTGTTATTTACACGGAAAACTTGATTTACCTCAATCTACTTTAGCTTTTGATATAAATCAATCTTGCACTGGTTTTGTATATGGTTTATATACAGCATTTAGTTTATTAGAAAATGGGGGATGTAAAAGAATTTTACTTGTTTGTGGAGATACGATAAATAAAAATAACGATCCTGAATTTATTCAAAAAATGAATAATAAAGCAGATATCATAGGTAATGGAGTTAGTGTAAGCTTGTTAGAATTTAGTCCGTATAAAACAGAAAGTTTTTTCGAAATTGGTAATGATGGAAAAGGATTATCGTATTTATTTATACCATATGGAGCATACAAAACACCAAAAAACAATGAATTTGAAGAAAATGGCTGGCAAGATAATCTCCCTAAAGAATTTTATATGAATGGACTTGAAATATTTAATTTTGCGACAAAAAAGGAACCGGAAGTTTTTAATAGTTTGTTGAAATTTGCAAAATTTCAACAAGATAATCTTGATTATATTTTCTTTCATCAGGCAAATAAAGATATAGTAGATATTATTATTAAAAGATTACAACTTGATTCTACAAAAAGCCCTAATGACACTATTTATAAATATGGAAATCTTGCTTCTGCTTCAATTCCTGCAACAATATGTGATACATTAAACACTCATCAAAACAAACTTAATAAAAAAATAGATATTGCTTTATGCGGATTTGGTGCAGGACTTAGTTGGGCAAACGCTATAATTTCACTCGATGAGAATTTTTGGTGCAAAGAAACTCAAATATACAAGGAAATGAAATGACAAAACAAGATTTTTTAATAAAATTAGAAGAACTATTACAAACTGATTATACACTAGATGAAGATATGCTATTAAGCAATATAGAAGAATATGATAGCTTAGCTTTATTATCACTAACAATGCTTTATGATCAAGAATTTAATATTTTCGTAGAAGGTAAAAAACTTAGATCTTGTCAAAAAATTTCAGATTTAATTGCATTGATTCCTAAAGAAAAAATGGATTCTTGATGATATTTAAAGAAAATATTTTTCACGATTATATTTTTTTAGTTACAGGTGCTAGTAGCGGTATAGGAGCTCATGTAGCCTTAACGCTAAACAAGCTTGGTGCTAAAATCATCGCTATAGGTAGAGATGAAAATAAACTTTTAGCTCAAAAAGAACAAGCTAAAAATTCTGATGATTTTATTACAATTTCAAAAGATTTATCAAATTTTGAAAATCTAGACAAATGGACTTTAGAACTTGCCAAAGAATATGGAGGTTTTAATGGAGCTGTTTTAGCTGCAGGTATTGTAAAGCCTTTAGGGATCAACTCTCTTTATTATATTCATAATGCAAAAGAAATTTTTAATATAAATTATTTTGGTAATTTACAAATACTTAAAGGTTTAATAGACAGAAGAGCTAAATGCAAAGAAGATGCTAGTTTTGTTTGGATTAGTTCTACTGCTAGTAAAAACCCTGGTAAAGGGTTAAGTTCATATGGTGCAAGTAAAGCGGCAATAGATACAACAATTAAATCAATAGCACTAGAAATAGCTCCAAAATATCGTATAAATTCGATTTTACCAGGATTTGTAAATACTCCAATGATTCAAAATGAAATTTTTGATAATAGTTTTTTTACCCGTTCTTATCCATTAGGTATAGGAAATGTTGAAAATATTTCACCATTAATTTGTTTTCTTTTAAGTAGTGGCTCATCTTGGATAACAGGACAAGAATTTATAATTGATGGGGGGGGGGAATCTCTTTAATGTATAATATAAAAAATCTTTGTATTATCCCTGCACGCGGTGGTTCTAAACGCATTCCTAGAAAAAATATAATAGATTTTTTAGGAAAGCCTTTGATATCTTATAGTATAGAAAGTGCTTTAAATTCAGGTATTTTTGATGATGTAATCATCTCAAGTGATGATGATGAAATTATCGAAGTAGCATTAAAGTATGGTGCAAAAGCTCCTTTTGTACGCAAAAAAGAATTAAGTGATGATTATGCAAGTTCCACCGCTGTAATCCAAGATGCTATCACTACCTTAGAAAAACAAGGTAAAATCTATGAAAATGTGTGTTGTCTGTATGCAACTGCTCCACTTATAGATGAGTTTATCTTGCAAAAAGCCTTTAAACAATTTAACCAAGAAGAGTGTAAATTTTTATTTTCAGCTTGTGAGTTTGAATACCCCATACAAAGAGGATTTTATCTAGATGAGCAAAATAAAGTTTATATGTTTGATGAGTCAAATTATGATAAACGCTCACAAGACTTAACCAAAGCTTATCATGATGGTGGTGCATTTTATTTTGGTAAAAAAGAAGCATGGCTAAACGAAAACTTTATGTTTAAGCCTCACTCTAAAGCTTTTTTACTTCCTAGAAATAAAATTTGTGATATTGATACCTTTGATGATTTAGAATTTGCTAAAATGCTGTATCAATTTCACAAAGGCGATAAATGTTTATAAGCAAAATCAAAGGTTTTAAGTATCCTGATATGGAGCTTGTAAGATGGTTTTTTAAAAACAAACTTAATACTTTAAAAAATGTAAAAGTTTTGGAATTTTATTTTTATGATATAAATATACTAAGATTTAAAAAACACAAATATATTTTAATACCTAAAATCACAAAGTATATAAATAATTTTAAAAAATTCATTAAAAAAATCAAAACAAAATATTTCAACAATGGTAGGGGGGGGTATATGGGTACCATTAAAAGGGTTAATATATGCAAATAGCCATTATGCAACCTACTTTTTTACCCTGGATGGGATATTTTCAAATGATAAACCAAGTAGATTATTTTATTTTATTAAATGATGTTCAATTTGAAAAACAATCATGGCAAAGCAGAAATAAAATCAAATCTCAAAATAATGAACTTTTTATAACTTTACATGTAAAAAAGTGCCCTTTAAAAAGTAAAATACAAGATATTGAACTGATTAAAAATCAAAAATTCAGAATAAAAATACTAAAGACACTAAAACAAAATTACAATAAAAGTATTAATTTTCAAAAATACTATCCTTTAATAGAAAATATTTTATTAAATTCGACAAATTTATGTCAAACAAATATCGAACTTATTCAATTATTTCTAAAAATATTAAAAATTAATACTCCATTATATAAATCTTCAGAACTTAATTTAACCCCAAAATCAAAAGATTTATATATTATTGATATTTGTAAATATTTTAATGCTACATCATATCTTTGTGCTAATGGCTCTAAAGCGTATATGAATATGAAATTATATAACGAGCAAGGAATAAAAATTCAGTTTTTTAATTATGACCATCCTATTTATCATCAAACAGGAAAAAATTTTATTTCCCATCTTAGCATTGTCGATCTAGTTTTTAATGAACCAAATCCTCATCTCTTTTTTCAATAGTTATTTTTCTAAATATACTAAATAATCATCATCGGCATATAAATCATTTTCATGGGAAATACGCATAGAATTTATAGTTATTTTTTCAAATTCTGAAAACATATAATATAATTCTTTTTTATTAAAAAAAGTTATTCGCATACCATTTTCCTTAAATCCTGATCTTGTCTCATATTTTTCATTAATAACTACCTCGTTATTATTAACATAAATACCATTTAAGTATCTATAATCTTCTAAAGATCTTAAAACAATAAAAGCCTTAGCATTTTTTTTCAAAATACGATATATTTCCTTAATTGATTGCTCAATTGTACTTTTTGGACTATAATACAAGACTCCATAACAAATAAGTCCGTCAAAAAAACTATCTTCATAAGGAAGTTGTTCAATACTTGAAACATTTAATTTAACATTATAATCTTTAATTATATGGTGACATATTTCGATGCTTTTTTCTGAATAATCACATCCATAAGCATCAAAACCATTTTCAGCCAAAAATTTTAAATGCCTACCCGCACCGCAACCTAAGTCCAAAATTTTAATATTTTTATTTATTTTAAAATTCTTTAAAATAAAAGTTACAACCTCATTATGAGGATATTTAGGATGATGACGATTATCATCATATAATTGTTCCCATTTGTTTTTATTATTCATTTTTTTCCTTTTTTTAAACATAAATTATAGTATAATTCATAAAAGTAACTAATTTAAAAACAAAGTATAATGAAAAAAGTTTTAATAAGAAGTGATAGCTCTAGTATTATAGGACATGGACATATCAAAAGAGATCTTTTGTTGGCTAAACAATATCAAGATGTTTCTTTTGCATGCTTACCACTAGAAGGCTCATTAATAGATGAAATTCCTTATCCTGTATATGAATTAGCAAGTGCTAGTGTGTATGAGTTAATTAATCTTATTAAAAAAGAAAAATTTGACCTTTTAATCATCGATCATTATGAAATCACAGCTGATGATGAAAAACTTATTAAACTTGAAACTGGGGTTAAAATTCTAAGCTTTGATGATGAGATTAAAGAACATTTTTGTGATATTTTACTTAATGTTAATGCATATGCAAAAGAAAGTGATTATGAAAGCTTAGTGCCAAAATACTGCGAAATTAGATGCGGCTTTTCTTATGCATTAATACGTGATGAATTTTATGAAGAAAGCAAAATAAAGCGAGAAAAAATCTATGATTATTTCATTTGTATAGGTGGAAGTGATCAAAAAAATCTTTCTTTTGATATAGCAAATAAACTTAATAGAGATAAAATCATTATTATAGCTACCACAAAGGCAAATCCTCATCTAAAATCACTACAAAAATTAAGTGAAAGAAATCCTAATATACAAATTCTTATAGATCAACCCAATCTTGCTAGATTAATGAATGAAAGTAAAAAGCTCATCATTAGTGCAAGCTCATTAGTAAATGAAGCTTTAATTTTAAAAGCCAATTTTAAAGCTATAGCCTATGCTAAAAATCAAGAAAAATTAGCTATTTGGCTTGCTAAAAAAGGTTATGAGGTAAAAAATTTAATATGATTTTTTTAAAAGATTTTATTTATTTATCACAAGATGAAATTAAATTGATTTTCAAATGGCGTAATAATGAAAATATTGCCAAATTTATGAAAACACAAAATATCAATTTAAAAGAACACTTAAATTTCTTATCCACATTAAAAACAGATGATACTAAAAAATATTTTTTAGTTTATAATGATAAAGATACCATCGGTGTAATTGATTTTATAAACATTACTGAAACTTCATGTGAATTTGGGCTTTATGGCATTAAAAAAGGAGTTGGAGATTTATTGATGGAAGAAATAAAAAACTATGCTTTTAATATCTTAAAAGTTCAAGTTTTAAACGCTTGTGTTTTTAAAGAAAATACAAAAGCTTTAAATTTATATTTAAAACATGATTTTACTATATATAGTGAAAATGATAAATTTTTCTTTGTTTGCTTAAATAGTAATGGGGGGGGGGTATAGCCTAATTTTCATTTTTTTAAAGGTTGCAATATGAATGTAATCATTGCAACACACAAAAAACATGATATACAAAATTCATATTTATTAAAACAAAATTTCCAAAATATAACATTCCATTTAATCACACAAAAATCACAATTAAATATTGGTTTTGTTGAAAAAATTAATCCTAAATATATATTTTTTTCTCATTGGTCATTTTTTATACCAAAAAATATTTACAATAATTACGAATGTATAGTTTTCCATCTTGGTAATTTACCATTTGGAAGAGGTGGTTCTCCTTTACAAAATTTAATCATACGCGGTATATACGAAAGTAAAATTTGTGCATTAAGAGTTAATGAAATTTTAGATGGTGGAGATATTTACCTGCGTTATAAAGTTAAATTTAGCAAATTAAAAGCTCAGACAATATATGAAAAAATTTCAAAAATTATATATACAAAAATGATCCCAAATATTCTAACTTCCAATATCTGTCCTAAAAAGCAAAAAGGCAAAGTGGTTGTTTTTAAAAGAAGAACTCCACAAGAAAGCAATATAAATACTTTAAAAAAAATAAATATTACCAAAATATATGATTTTATAAGAATGCTTGATGCTAAAGATTATCCAAAGGCTTTTTTACAAATTCAAAATATAAAAATTGAATTTTCAAACGCAAAATTAAAAAACAATACAATACAAGCAAAGGTAGAAATTTATGAAAAATAAAATATTAATTATAGCAGCTCATCCAGACGATGAAGTATTAGGATGCTTTGGTGCTGTTAGCAAGATGATAAAACAAGGATATGAAGCCTATACTCTCATTCTTGGAGAAGGAAAGACAAGTAGAAATGAAGAAAATATTGAAAATCAAAAAAGTATTTTTGAAAACGAACTTATTATGGCAAATAATATTATAGGTGTTAAAAAAGTTTTTAGAGAATATTTTCCTGATAATAGTTTTGATAAAGTTGCTTTACTCAAAATAGTTAAAGCCATTGAAAATATAAAAAATGAAATTAAACCTAACATTATTTTTACTCATTATGAAAATGATTTAAATATAGATCATCAAATAACTTACCAAGCGACAATTACTGCAACAAGATCTTTGCCAGATGAAAGTGTTAAAGAAATTTATAGCTTTGAGATTCTTTCTAGCACAGAATGGAAATATCCGCTAAGTTTTAGTCCCGATGTTTTTTATGATATAAGTGATACATTAAATTTAAAATTAAAGGCTATGTCTTGTTATAAATCTGAACTTAAAGATTTTCCGCATCCAAGAAGTTTAGAAGGTATAGAGCTTAATGCAAAATATAATGGAATGAGAGTTGGATTAAAATATGCTGAAGCATTTAAAAGTATAAAAGTTATAAGATGATTGTTTATAAAGATTTTGTAAATTTAAACCATAAAGAATGCAAAGAAATTTTAAAAATTAGAAATAGTAAAAATATAGCTAAATTTATGAAAAATCCTTACATAAACTATGAAGAACATTTAAATTTTATACAAAAATTAAAAAATACTGCTACTAAAAAATATTTTTTAATATACAAAGAAAATAAAAAACTTGGAGTGATATATTTTACAAATATTAATAAAAATTCTTGTGAATTTGGGCTTTATGGCATTAAAAAAGGAGTTGGAGATTTATTGATGGAAGAAATAAAAAACTATGCTTTTAATATCTTAAAAGTTCAAGTTTTAAACGCTTGTGTTTTTAAAGAAAATACAAAAGCTTTAAATTTATATTTAAAACATGATTTTACTATATATAGTGAAAATGATAAATTTTTCTTTGTTTGCTTAAATAGTAATGGGGGGGGGGTATAGTTTATCGTTTTCACATATGCAACCCAACCTTCTTTAAAAAGGTTGTATAATGAAAATCGCTTTACTTACCTCGCCAAATCAATGGTTTGTACCTTATGTTAAAAAATTACAAAAACTAATTTCTAATTCGACAATATTTTATGAATATGAGCAAATAAAAAATTATGATATAGTATTTATACTTTCCTATCATAAAATTATCTCAAAAAAATTTTTACAGTCTAATAAACACAATATAGTCATACACGCTTCAAACCTACCTCAAGGAAAAGGTTGGGCTCCGCTGTTTCATCAAATTATAGAAGGTAAAAATAAAATCGTTTTTACTTTATTTGAAGCAAGCGAAAAAACAGATAGTGGAGATATATATTTACAAAAAACACTATTATTAGATGGTCTGGAACTTTATGATGAGCTAAGAACAAAACAAGCAAATTTCACAATAAAACTTTGTCTTGAATTTATAAACTCCTTTTCAAAAATTCTTAAAAAACCTCAAAAAGGGAAAGAAAGTTTTTATCCAAAAAGAACTTTCAAAGATCATGAACTTGATATAAACAAAACCATAGATGAACAATTTAACCTTTTAAGAATATCAAGTAATGAAGAATTTCCAGCATTTTTCTATAAAAATGGTAAAAAATTTATAATTAAAATTTATTCTGAATAATTAGATATAATTAAGCAAAAAAAGGAATAATAAATGAATAAAAAAGATATTTGGGAAAATATATATAAAGAACGTTCAAGATGTATTTTATACCCTAGTGAAAATTTTGTTGGTTTTTTTTATAGAACTTTTATAAAAGAAAAAAAAGAAAATATTAGCATACTTGAATTAGGTTGTGGCTGGGGAAATAATTTGAATTTTCTACGACAAGAAGGATATAACCCTACTGGGATAGATTTTTCTCAAGAGGCTGTTGATTATCTAAAAAAACAAAATTACGATGTTCATTGTAACAACATTTCACAAATAGATGTAAATAAATATCAGTCTAAATTTGATCTAATTTATGCTTGTGGAGTTTTAGAATGTAATAATATACCAGATATTGAAAAAACACTACTTTTTTGCTACAAAGCTTTAAAAGAAAATGGAAAAATTTATATTCTTAGCACAAATAATGATTTTTACGATAAAGACTTAGTACCTACACCGATAACAAAAGAATTGTTCTTATCAATTATAAAAAAATACGATATTAATTTCAAAAATATACAGATTGATTATTTAACAAAAACTTTATATAATCAAGAAAAAACTATAAAATTAATAGAAATAACATGTTCTAAATAGTCAAAAATGAATAATAAAAATATTTTTTTTAAAAATTTACATAATATAGAATTTGTTTTTTTTAAGAATTGTTATACCACATGTAATGGTTATTGTTGCAAAAATTTTCATTCTACTAATTTTAATTTTTTAAATCAAGAAGAGGTTATCATACCACTATTAGAATCAGAATTTCAAGCTTTAAATAGTATTCAAAAAAAATCTTTTTTAAATTTTAAAGAAAAAATTTTTACTCTGCAAAATGGAAAAAAAATAAAAATATATTTTCTTAAATGCTCTTCTAAGGGGTTATGTTTTCCTCACTATTGCAGACCACTACTTTGTAAAATCTATCCATATTTTCCAATTGTAGATTTTGAGGGAAATTTTTTAGGTGTTCGAGAATGTGCATTTTTAGATTTATTTTACAAAAATGATACCAATCATCCTTGTACTTTAATTAACCAACACAAACAACAGCTAATTGAAGAATTTGAAAAATCCACAACAATACTCAGACAAGAACCTATTATGATTTTTGTTTTTATGGTTCTAAAATGTCTAGATGAAGCATTGGTGCTACACTTTAGCAAAAAATTTCAAAATAAAATCTATTTAGATAAATTAAATTTAGAAGAAAAAAAACTTTTTTTTAAAATTTATGAACACAATGCTTTAACTTTTGAAGCATGGAAAACACAAGAATTTTCAAATAAAGTCGTTCATATATACAATAAATTAGAACAAAAATATGGTGAAGAATTTACCCAGTATTTTTTTGACTAAGGTTTAAAATATGGATTTGACATTACTTCCCTATATGATTATAGGGGTTTTTTCAGGTATAGCTTCGGGAGTTTTTGGTATAGGTGGTGGTATGATTATTGTTCCTTTTATGCTTACTCTAGGGCTTAGCTCTCATCATGCTGTTGCAATTTCAGTAGTACAAATGATCTTTGCTTCTATTTTTGGTTCATATTTAAACTACAAAAAGAAAAATTTAATCTTAAAAGATGGTTTTATCATAGGTTTTGGTGGCTTTTTAGGTGCAATGTTTAGCGGAGTTTTACTTTCGTATTTTTCAGATATAACCTTAACAGGCATTTTTTTATGTGTAAGCATTATTTTCTTCTTAAAATTTGCCTTTAATCAGAAAAGCACCATTAGCAATATTAATCATTCTAGTGCCTTAAAAAATTCTATTTTATTAATTTGTGGTGTATTTACAGGAATTTTTGCCATATCTTTAGGAATTGGCGGGGGACTTTTAATCACACCTATTTTGGTATATTTTTTAGGCTATGATACCAAAAAAGTAGTACCACTTAGCTTATTTTTTGTAATATTTGCTTCAATTTCAGGGATTAGTTCTTTTGTATATAATGACATTATTGATAAAGAAGTGTTACAAAATGGAAGCTTAGTAGGACTTAGCTCTATGCTAGGGGTTTATCTTGGCATCAAAATTATGGAAAAACTTAATCTTAAATCCCATCGTATAGCACTTTTAGGAATTTACACTCTTTCTATAAGTATGACTATTATTAGTTTAATTAAAAAGCTAAATTTATTTTAACCTATCAGCAAATTTTTGTCGATTAGAAGTATAAACAAAACTTAAAACTTCCGCTACTGCTTTAAAAAGTTCTGGTGGGATAAGATCATTTACCTCGCAAGATTTGTAAAGCTCTCTTGCTAAAGGAGGATTTTCATAAATCATAACATTATACTCATATGCCATATCTTTGATACGCAAAGCTAAAAAATCTACCCCCTTAGCTAATACTTTAGGTGCTGATTCTTTAGAACTATCATAACGCAAAGCAACTGCATAATGAGTAGGGTTAGTTATTACTACATCAGCACTTGCAACATCTTGTACCATTCTACGCCTTGCTGCTTCCATTTGCAAACGACGAATTCGTCCTTTTACCAAAGGATCTCCTTCGCTTTGTTTATATTCATCTTTAATTTCTTGCTTACTCATACGCAAATTTTTAAAATACTGATATCTTACTAAAAGTATATCCAAAAGACCTATAATCAAAAAAGCTATAATAACAACAGCAGCCAAGATTATAGCTTTATCTCTAAGCCACAAAAGTTGTGGATAAATCGTATAAAGTTCTACTCTAGGAAGCTCTTTCATAAACTGCAACAAAAAAACAAAAGCAATACCAAAGACAATACCTACTTTAAATGTAATTTTTATTGCTTCAATGATTTTTTTCAAAGAAAAAAGATTTTTCAGTCCATTTATAGGATTAATTTTATTGAAATTTGGAGTGATTGGTTTGGTAGTAAAAATAAACCCAAATTGCATTAAATTTCCAAGTACACCTGCCACCATAATTGTTAAGGTAATAGGTAAAACCATAATAAACATTTCTATCATAGTTTTAATAATAATTTTTTGTAAAATTTTTAAGTCAAGCTCAATACCTATAAAGCTTTGATAATATCTATACAAACCACTAATTCTCTCTCCTATAAAAGGTAACATAAACAAAACCGCAACTACAGCTACAACAAGCACAGCTACTGCAGATGCATCTTGACTTTTTGGAACATTTCCCTCTTTGCGTGCATCTTCTATTTTTTTGGACGTGGGTTCTTCTGTTTTTTCTTGATCATCAGCAGCCATAAAAAAACCTTGTAAAAAATTAAAACAAGATTATAACATTTAAATCCAAGTATCTACAAATTTAAACACTTGGATTTTTACTTAACTAAAACTTCTTCTTCCTAGCATCTTCTAAGATATCATTAGCAATTTGATTTACATTCTCAGATATTGCAGCACTATCTTTTGCTATTTTTAAGTTTTCTTGGGTTACATGATCAATTTGAGCTACAGCATCATTTATTTGAGTAATACCTGTAGTTTGTTCTTTAATACTTTCACCCATTTCATTAATAGATTGAACTAAGATATTAGTATTAGCTTCTATTTCACCTAATGATTTTTGAGTTCTTTCAGCTAGATTTCTTACTTCATCAGCAACAACAGCAAAGCCACGTCCGTGCTCACCTGCACGAGCAGCTTCAATAGCAGCATTTAATGCAAGTAGATTGATTTGATCAGCAATATCTCCTATGATAGAAGTAACATTTTTAATCTCTTCACTTTGAGCTATAACTTCACTAGTTTTATGAGATACATTTTGCATAGAAGAAGTAATTTCTTCTAAAGCAGCAGCTGTTTCTTCTAAAGAAGAAGCTTGGCTAGATGAAGAATCAGTTAAGTTCTTAACAGCATTTTGTAATTTACCACTCTCATCAGCTAATAAAGAAGCAAATTCAGATGATTGTTTTAACATATCAATGATTTCTTTACCTAGGGTATTAGTTGTTACTTCAACACCACCTTTAGCATTTTTAACTTCAGTGGTAAAGTCTAACGCTTTATAGCTATCAAATACTCTATTAATTTCATTCATATTAGAACCAACTTTTGCTTCTAATACATTAAGCATTTCATTTAAAACATTTTTTAATTCTATTAATTGAGGATTAGCTGGAACTGCTGTAATTCTTGCTGTGAAATTACCACTTTCTATTTCTTTAGCAGTTTCTACTGATTGTTCTACTGCTTTAGAATCTTGTTCTAATGCATTTTTAGTTTTAGTGATGTTTTCATTGATGGCTTTAGCCATAGCACCAAGTTCATCATTGGTATTTACATTAATCATAGCTGAATCTTTGGTTTTATGATTGATAAAATCAAAGAAAGAGTTAAGACCGGTTTGGATTGTTTGGAGTGGAGATAGGTAGTAAGAAATAATAAAATACAATAAAATAATACTAGCTATACTGGTAAAAATTACAATAGTTGTTTGAATATATGCTATTTTTAGCACTGGTGCTTCAATAACTTCTATATTTTCTCCAGCACAAGTTGTATAACTACCAATTTTTACACAGATACCGAATTTATCTTTTCCATCTTGAGTTGTATAGTTAAAAATATTATAATCTCCTACTTTTTCAAAAGCCTTTGCAATTGTAACAATATCTGGATTTTGCTCTTCACTTATCAAAGATTTATCAGTTGATGCAAATACCGTATATGCGTGATCAAATACAAAGGTTCTTCCTGGTAATTCACCAAATCTATTTTGTAAATCTTCTACCAAAATATCAATAGCCAATATACCAATAAATTTATCGTCTTTAACCAAAGGCATAGAATAAGTAAAACATGGCAAACCAGTTGTCACATCAATATAAGCAGCGGTTATATGCAAACCATTTCTTTTTCTAGCTTCAATATAAAATTCTCTTGTTGTTGCATCATAATCATCCGCTTTGCCATAAATTCCATAATCTAATCCTTTACTATCACTATCAGGATCACTTACTATTAATTCTCCGTTTGGCTGAGCTATATAAACTGCTAAATAATTATTTATATCTCTATAAGTTTTAAGAATTTTTCCTGTATTTTCCATAAGTTTTTCTGGTGAATTTAGCTCACTATAAGGAATTTTCATAATAGCTTCAGAAAGTTTTTTTAAAGCTTTTGTGTTAAAATTTTGGAAATCTCTCATTGAACTTTCTGCAGTTTTAACATAATTAATCTCTGCATTAACTACTTCATAATTTAATGCTTTTTTTGTAAAAATAAAACTCATAATGCCGAGTATTATAAGACATACAATAGCTATGATATTTGCAATTAACGAAATTTTTAATTTAATACTTTTCATCGAAAAATCCTTTTGTATTTTTTGTATAAATTTTGTAAATATTAAAAATACTAAATTACTTATAAAATAAATTTATTGATTAAATTTTTCATATTTTCTCCTTTGATATTTTTAAACATAAATTAGATGAGAAATTTTACAAAAATAAAAAAACGAAAAAGATAAGGATTATAAATATAAATTTAATATAAAGTATAATTTAGAAATCAATATTAAAAACAATATTTTAGTAGTATTAAAAAAGATTCTAAATTTAGTAAAATACTATAATTTAGAATCTATATTATAACAATTATAAAAAAGCTAAAAAAATTTTATAATTTATTTTCATTTTTACTTAAATAATCAGCAACACCTTTAGGATCTGCTTTCATACCTTCATCACCTTTATTCCATCCTGCTGGACAAACTTCACCATATTCATTTGTAAACAACATAGTATCCACCATTCTAAGCATCTCATCAATATTTCTTCCAAGTGGTAAGTCATTTATAACAGCATGACGAATTGTTCCATCAGCATCCAATAAGAAAGAACCTCTTAAAGCAACCGCTTCTTCAAACAAAACATCAAAATTTCTAGCAATTTGTTTTGTTAAATCAGCCACTAAAGGAAATTTAACTTGACCTATACCACCTTGATTAACTGGCATATTTTTCCATGCAAAATGAGAAAATTCATTATCGCAAGATACACCTATTACTTCTATACCTCTTTCTTTAAAATCTTGATATCTTTTATCAAAAGCTATAATTTCAGATGGACAAACAAAAGTGAAATCTTTTGGGTAGAAAAACACTACTGCACCTTTTGGCCCTATATTTTTATAAAGGTTAAAATCTCCAACTATTTCATTATTTCCTAATACAGCTGGTGCTGTAAAATCAGTAGCTTTTTTAGTTACTATCATTTTTATCTCCTAAATAATAAATTTTATTTATAACGAAATAATATCATTTGTAAATTTAAAAATTTATTAATTGTGTAAAATTATCCAAGATTTGATTTTATTATCAAAATTAAAAGTTTTTAAGAATAAAATTAAGACAATTTTGATAATCTTATATCTGATAACATTAATGTAAGGAGAAAAAATGGCAGTTAAAATTACTGATATTTGTATAGCCTGTGGCTCTTGTATAGATGAATGTCCGGTAAATGCAATTGTAGATGATGCAAACAATCCAGAGGGTGAAGATAGATATTATGTATATGCTGATAAATGTGTAGAATGTGTTGGACATAATGATCAACCAGCTTGTGCTAGTGCTTGTCCGACTGATGGTTGTATTGTATGGAGTGATATTGTGAGCGGTCAACCAAGTCGTGATAATATTGGAAGCAATTTAAGAGATGGCTCAACTCCAGTATTTGCATAAAATAAACATAAGTGTCTTTTGATATTTTAAAGTAAAAGACACTTCAATTCTTCAAAATCACAAAAATTTATATAATTTTAATACATTTATTGATATAATTAGAGCTTTTATACAAACAAAAATCATAACTTAAGTATAATAAAGGGGATATTTTGGAAAAAACACTTTCTATTATTAAACCTGATGCAGTAAAAAAAGGTGTAATTGGTCAAATATTATCACGCTTTGAAAACAATGGCTTAAGAATAGCAGCAACAAAAAAAATTCAACTTTCTCAAAAAGAAGCTCAAGAATTTTATGCTATTCATAAGGACAGACCTTTTTTTAAAGATTTAGTTGAATTTATGATTAGTGGACCGGTTGTAGTTTCTGTTTTAGAGGGCGAAAATGCTGTATTAAAAAATAGAGAATTAATGGGTGCTACTAATCCAAAAGAAGCAGCGCCTGGTACTATTAGAGCAGATTTTGCAGATAGTATTGATGCAAATGCAGTTCATGGAAGTGATAGCTTAGAAAATGCAAAAATTGAAATAGAATTTTTCTTTTCAAAAACTGAAATTTTATAATGAGAATTCCATTTGCAAAACTCAGCTCTGTTGCTTATCCTTTTAAATTGGATCTTGATAATATCCTTTTTGAAGGAAGTATAGAAAAGGTTAATCCAAAACTAGCTAAAATAAAAGCTAATTTTAAAGGCTTTACTTATAGAAATTGCGACCGCTGTGGCGATGAAATGGAGCTTGAGATTAATCAAAAAGTAGAGCTTTTTGCAAGTGATGGAATTTTCAAAGATAAGAATAACATATTAAGTGATACTATGGAATTTTTTGATTACCATATAGACTTAATAGAACTTGCTTCAAGTGAGTTGCAATCTTACTTGAGTGATTATTTTTATTGTAATAAATGTTTAAACCAATCAAAGGAGTAAAAAATGGCAGTACCTAAGAGAAGAGTTAGTAAAACTCGTGCGGCTAAACGTAGAACTCATTATAAAGTTACTCTACCTATGCCTGTTAAAGACAAAGATGGTAGCTACAAAATGCCTCATCGTATTAATCCAACAACTAAGGAATATTAAAAAACAATGATTAACATTGCTATTGATGCAATGGGTGGAGATTTTGGGGAAAAACCTATCATAGATGGTGTAATTCAAGCTTTAAAAGAAAAAAAATTTAAAGCTGTCTTGGTAGGAGATCCTCAAAAATTAAAAACGTTAATCCCACGGGATTTAAGTCCATATGTAGAATATGAAGAAGCTTATGATGTGTTTGCTATGGATGAAAATTCCACCGATGCATTAAAAAGAAAAGATAGTACTATTTATAAGGCTATAGATTTAGTAAGAAATCAAAAAGCAAAAGCTGTTGTTTCTGCGGGACATAGTGGTGCTACTATGAGCTTGGCTACTTTGAGACTTGGAAGACTAGCTAATATTGCTAGACCTGCAATTGCAACTTTAATGCCAAATATTAATTCTAGAACTTTAGTGTTAGATGTTGGAGCAAATGTTGATTGTAAAAGTGAGCATTTATTTCAATTTGCCATTATGGGCGAAGCTTATGCTAAAGAAATTCTAAAGATTTCTAAGCCTAGAGTTGCATTACTTTCCAATGGAGAAGAAGAATGTAAAGGCAACGAACTTACCAAAGAAACTCATCAATTATTAAAGCAACTTCCAAATTTTATTGGAAATGCTGAAGGTAGAGATATTTTTAATGGTACAATAGATGTATTAGTATGTGATGGATTCAATGGGAATATTTTACTTAAAACCGGTGAAGGTGTTGCAAGTGTCATTACAAAACTTTTAAAGCAAGAAATTCAAAAGTCTTTCTTAGCAAAACTTGGTTATCTTTTGGCAAAACCAGCTTTTGATGAATTAAAAACACATATTGACTATGAAGAATATGGTGGAGCCCCTCTATTAGGTGTTAAAGAATGTGTAATTATCAGCCATGGTAAAAGCGGTCCTAAAGCAATCAAAAATGCTATTTTTCAAGCATTAAATTTTACCCAATCAAATATCAACTTAACCATAGAAAAAGAACTTTTAAATTATGAAATCATTTAAAGCTTCTTTAAAAAGTATAGCTTCTTATATTCCTGAAAAAATTCTAAGTAATTTTGATTTAGAAAAAATGGTTCAAACCGACAATGAATGGATACTAAGAAGAACAGGAATTCAAGAAAGACGTATTGCAGGTAAAGATGAAAATACGAGTGATCTTGGAACAAAAGCGGCAGTTAAAGCCATCCAAAGAGCCGATTTAGCACCACAAGATATTGATGCAATTATAGTTGCAACTTTAAGCCCTGATTATTTTACTATGCCTTCAACTGCATGTAAAATTGCCTATAATTTGGGTTTAAAAAATATTACCGCATTCGATATTTCAGCTGCATGTTCAGGTTTTATTTATCTATTAGAAATTGCAAAATCTATGGTTGAAAGTGGCATTAAAAAAAATGTATTGATAATAGGGACTGAAAAAATAAGTTCTATTATAGATTATACTGATAGAAGTATGTGTGTCTTATTTGGAGATGGTGCAGGAGCAGGTGTTGTTTCTTTGGATAACAATTTTCCTATTTTAGATACTCATACAGCAAGTGATGGTGAATTTGGTGATTTATTAATGACACAAAGATCTCAAAAAAGTAGTATTTGCAGTCCCCTTTCTATGCAAATGAAAGGCAATGAAGTTTTCAAAATTGCCGTGAATACTTTAAGTAATGATGTGATTAATATTTTAGCTAAAAATAATATCAACGCAAATGATATTGATCTTTTTATACCTCATCAAGCCAATCTAAGAATTATTAAAGCCGTTCAAGAAAAATTAAATTTTAAAGATGAACAATGTATAGTTACAGTACATAAATATGGAAACACTTCAGCTGCTTCTATACCCATGGCTATGAATGATGCTTATGAAGATGGTCGTTTAAAACAAGGTTCTTTAATATTACTAGATGCCTTCGGTGGAGGTTTTACTTGGGGTTCAGCACTTCTTCGTTTTGGTGGAAAAAATAACAAATAAATTAAAAACTTATTTGTTATTTAAATTTCCTATTTGATCCAATACGGATTTTTTGGTTTGATTATCTGAAGAATCCACACGAATATAAAATTCTACCCTGTTATTCATTTCATCTTCTTTATTATTAGTCAAATTAAAATTATTGCCGAAACTTACCACTATAAGTTGAGATGGATTAATTCCTCTAGCAATTAAATAATCAGCTACAACTTGAGCTCTTTTACTTGCTAAATCAAAATTTCTTTTTGGATCATTGTCGCTATTATCGGTGTAACCTCTAAGTTCTATTTGTGCTTGGGCTGGCATTCTTTTTAATACTTCACTAATACGTTTTAAAAAATCTTGCACATCAGCTGAATCAATTTGCGTACTACCCCTGGCAAATTCAACCCTAGCTGGTAAATTTAAGATTATGTTGTTTTCTCTTTGATCTAGTGCTGCTTTTAATTTTTCAATATTTTCCTGTTGAGTTATACTTAATTTTTTAAGCTTTTCTAATTCTTCTATATTAGCATTAGATGGAGCACTATATCTATTGTGTATCTCACTTTCTTTTTCTAATGGATTAGAAGCTGTAAATTCAAATATTTTGATAAATTCTGTTTTTAAAGCTTCTGTTTTAGCAGGATTACTCTCAGAAATAGCCCAAAGGGCTATAAAAAGCGCCAAAAGTAAACTTAAAAAATCCGCATAAGGCACTGCCCATCTTTCACCAGCAGGACATTCTGGACATTTATGTTTTTTAGCCATTTTTTACTCTTACTTATCAAATTGAGAAATTCTAGGTTCACCCTGGCCAAGATAATTAAACAATTTAGCCTCCAAATCTCTTGGGTTAGCCCCTTCTGCTATACTTACAATAGCATGAGAGATAACTATTCTTTCTTTAACTAACTCGTGTGCATTAGCTTTTATCTTATGCCCCCAAGGACCAAATAAAGCATAAGACCCAAAAATTCCAGTAACCGTAGCAGTAAAAGCACCCGCAATACCTGCTGCCATAGCTTGAGGATCATCAAGAAGTTGCAAAGCAAGCATAAGCCCCATAACCGCTCCAACAAGTCCCATTGTAGGACAAGTTTCACCAAAACGAATCCAATATTCTGCGGTTTCTTTATAATATTCTTCCATTTCTTCTATTTGGATTTCCATACTCTCTTTAATTTCTTCTACGCTTTTACCATCAACCATCATCATCATGGTTTCTTTTAAAAACTCATTATCAATCTCATTAGTTTTTGATTCTAAAGCCAAAAGTCCATCTCTTCTTGCTATAATAGAGTATTCTACGAGTTCAGCTATTCTTTGGCTTAAATTTACTCCAGCACCTTTAAATGCAAGTTTTAATTCCTTGTATGCGGCTTTCACAAATTTTTTATGTGTTGCAGTCATTGCACAAAAAGCTGAGGTTGGAACCACAATCAAAAATGAACTAAAATGCAAAACATGCAAAGGATTACCACCCTCTAAAATATCTCCTACAGAAATACTAGTAACAGCTAACACTATCCCAAGTATGGTTGAAAGATCCATTAATTATTCTCCTTATTTTAATGCGCCCCAATTTTTGGCAATACTCGATGAAGTTTTTAATTTTACATTTAATTTTACAATATTTTCCATAATATCACTAGCTTTTTTCGTAAAATTTTCACAAAATTCATCTTTAACTTCAAAGACAAGCTCATCATGAATTTGTAAAATTAAACGCTTATTATCATCTAAATTTTTTGCAATTTCTAGCATTGCAAGTTTTATTATATCGGCAGCTGAGCCTTGAAGTGTAGAATTTATACTTTCTCTTTCATACATTGCAACTTGCATAGGTTTTGCATTCTCAAAATCAAAATAACGCTTACGACCTAATAAAGTCTTTATAAAACCATTTTGTTTAGCTTCGTTTTTTACTTTTTCAAAATAAACTTTTATGCTTGTAAAATTTTCAAAATACTTTTCTATATATTCTTTAGCTAATTTTGCCTCTATTTTTAAATTTTGACTTAAAGTTTTATAACCCATACCATAAATAAGTCCAAAGTTTATACTTTTAGCTATACTTCTTGTATTATAATCACTCTGTCCAAAAATCATTATAGCTGTTTTTGCGTGAATATCTTCATTATTAGAAAACGCTTCCAATAATTTTTCGTCTTCACTAAAATGCGCAAGCATTCTAAGTTCAATTTGAGAATAATCAAGCGAGATAAAACTAAATCCTTCTTTAGCTATAAAACATGATTTATAATCTTTCGCATATTGTCCATGTGCAGGGATATTTTGCAAATTTGGATCTTTTGATGAAAGGCGTCCGGTAGCTGTACCAGTTTGTAAAAAGCTTGAATAAATTCTTGAGTTTTCATCTTTTTTAGCTAATTTTAACAAAGGTTCACAATAAGTAGAAACTAATTTTGCAAGCTCTCTATAAGCTAAAATTTCTTTCACGATCGGATGATTATCTAAAATAACATTTAAAACCTTTTCATCAGTAGAATAACCTGTTTTACTTTTTTTACCACTTGGTAGCTTTAATTTTTCAAATAAAACATCCCCTACTTGTTTAGGAGAGTTAATATTAAATTTTTCACCCGCTAAATCATATATTTTTTCACTTAGTATTTTAATGTCTTGGCTAAAACTTTGCATCAAGCTTTCAAGTTTTTGAGTATCAAGCTTGATACCATTACCCTCCATCATCATAAGTACTTTTATAAATTCAAATTCACTTTTTTGCGCAAGCTCAAATAAAGGCTTTTCTAAATTTTTTAAAAAATACAAATAAAATCTTAAAGTGATATAAGCATCCTCGGCTGCATATTTACAAGCTTTTTCTACATCCACTCCTGCAAAACTTTCTCCTTTTTTTACTAAATCTTCAAAATGCAAAGTCTCATAATCAAATAATCTTTTTGCCAAATCATCCATATTTACACGCAAACTTGGCTCTTTAAGCCATGCAAGTATCATAGTATCAGCATAGTTTTTTGGAGGAAGTAAATTGAAATTGTTTTTTATAATCTCAAAATCATATTTAAGATTATGACCTATAACCGTGCTTTGATAGATTTTTTCTATACCCTTTTTAGCCACTTGCATAGAAATTTGCTTACAAACTCCTAAATAATCATGCGCAAGTGGTACATAAAAAGCTTCACTTTCATGAAAACAAAAGCTAAATCCTACTATTTTTGCTTCTTTAGTATTTAAACCTGTAGTTTCTGTGTCAAAAGCAACGATGCTTTGATTATCAATTTTTTCTAAAATTTCAAATAATTCTTTTTCATCTAAAATTAATCTTGCATTAAATCCTAAATTTTTATCTTTATTAGTAGGGTTAGTGCGTAGTTTTTTTAACAAAGCGTTTAATTCATAATGCTCTAAAATATCCATAATCTTAAGCAAAGGTTCATCTTTAGGATACTCACAATTTAAAAGCATATCTTTTACATCTAAATTTTCATATAATGAAGCAAGTTTTTTACTTAAAAAGGCATTTTCTTTGCTTTCAAGTAATAAATTACGATTTCTTTCGTTACGCACTAGTGCTAAGTTTTCATAAATTCCCTCAATACTTTCAAATTCATCAAGTAAATTTTTAGCACCCTTAGCACCTATTCCTTTTACCCCTGGGATATTATCTGAACTATCTCCACAAAGTGCCAAAAAGTCTCTTATTTGGCTAGGTTTTACCCCATATTTTTCCAAGCACCCTGCTTCATTATAATCATTTTTTGAAATAGGACTATAAATACTAACTTTATCATCTTTTATAAGTTGATATAAATCTTTATCTTGAGTGATAATTCTTATAAAAATTTCTTTATCTTCACACTCTTTTACCAAAGATGCGATAATATCATCTGCTTCATACCCTTCACAAGAAAAGCTTGAAAAGCCCATTTTTTCTATCATTTGAATACAAATTGGAATTTGAGTTAATAAATCAGGTGGAGGAGGAGTACGGTTGATTTTATAATTAGGATCAATTTCACTTCTAAAAGTTTTTCCTTTACTATCAAGAGCAAAGATGATCATATCACTAGGATGTTCATTTTTCAAACTATAAATAAAATTAGCAAAACCACTAATCATATTACTAGGCTCACCTTTTGAATTTTTCAAACCCTTTAATGCATAAAAAAGTCTAAAGAAAAAACCAAAAGTATCAATTATTGTTAAAGTTTTCATTATTTTCCTAAAAATTTACATAATCAAATTATCACGCAATTTTATTTAAAAGATGGTAAAAAACCATTAAAATTAAATTTTAATCTTTTTAGATAAAATTCGATTTTAATTTCTAAAACAAAGGGTTAATTTTGCAAACAAAATCAATTGCAGATGAGAATTTTCAAACGCCGCAAGGAAGAAAAGCTTTTAAAAAAGCTGTATTTTCATGTTGGCTAGGAACTGCTATGGAATACGCAGATTTTGCACTTTATGGCTTGGCTGCAGCTACTATTTTTTCGGAAGTTTTCTTTCCTGAGCAAACTCCTGTTATAGCGTTATTGCTTAGTTTTGTTACTTATGGCATAGGTTTTATCGCTAGACCTATTGGGGCTTTATTTTTTGGATATTTAGGAGATAAATACGGAAGAAAAAATGTATTGATGAGTACTATTGCATTAATGGGTATTTCAACTACTTTAATTGGTTTTATACCAAGTTATGCAGTAATTGGAATTTGGGCTCCTATATGTTTGGTTATTTTGCGTTTTATGCAAGGCTTTGGAGCAGGCGCTGAGCTTTCAGGTGGAACTGTCATGCTTGGAGAATACGCTCCTAGCAAACATAGAGGTTTAATCTCTTCTATCATCGCTCTTGGATCAAATAGCGGAACCTTGCTTGCAGCTTTTGTATGGCTTTTAGTTACAAGTATGGATGATGCTAGTTTTAAAGAATGGGGATGGAGAATTCCTTTTATAGGAAGTATCTTCATAGCACTTTTTGCTGTTTATATGCGTTTAAATGTAAAAGAAACTCCTGTTTTTGAAAAACAAAAAGAATTAATGCTAAAAATTCGTCATGAAAATGAAGCACATATGAAAAAAGATGAAAGAACTTTTTGGCAAAAAAGTCGTGCATTTTGGACTATGGTGGGTATAAGAATAGGAGAAAATGGGCCATCTTATCTTGCACAAGGCTTTATAGTAGGCTATGTAACTAAAATTTTACTTCTTGATAAATCAGTAGCCACAACTGCTGTTGTTATCGCTTCTTTAGTGGGATTTTTAGTTATACCTTTAGCAGGATATTTAAGTGATAAATTTGGAAGACGCATTACTTATAGAGTCTTTTGCTTACTTTTAATGCTTTATGCCTTCCCTGCTTTTATGCTACTTGATAGTAAAAATGAAATTATTGTAATTTTAACTATCATCGTGGGTATGTCTTTAGCTTCTTTAGGGATTTTTGGTGTGCAAGCTGCATGGGGCGTGGAGCTTTTTGGGGCAAAAAATCGTTATACTAAAATGGCACTAGCAAAAGAATTTGGCTCTATACTTTCAGGAGGAACTGCTCCTATGATAGCTTCAGCTTTGCTTGCTTATTATGGCACTTGGTGGCCAATAGCCTTGTATTTTGTTATCACTGCAGGAATTGGTTTTATCACAACTTTCTTTGCACCAGAAACTAGAGGCAGGGATTTAAATTTAATAGAAGATGCCATATGATACGCCTTATTTTAGATACTGATATAGGCAATGGCATAGCAGGGGCAAATACTGATGATGGTTTAGCCCTTGGGCTTATTTTAACTTCTAAAGAAATCAAACTTGAAATGATTAGCACTTTAAGTGGTAATGTACAAGCTTTAACCGCTTATAGCGTTGCTAAAGACTTATTAAATAAGCTTAATCTAGACATACCTTTGTATTTAGGTGCTCATGAAGCTTTATATGAAGATAGTCATTTTTGGAGACAAAGACTAGATAAAAGCGTGGAAGAGTTTAAACTTACTCATCTTTGGGATCACATAAAACCTGTAAAAATCTTAGACAACATAAACCCAAATGCTTGTATGAAAATGGGTGAGCTTATTATGCAAAATCCAGGTGAAATTTCAATTTGTGCTATAGGACCTTTAACAAATATAGCTATTACTATGAAACTTTTTAAAGATTTTGATAAAAATGTGAAAGAAATTTTTATTATGGGTGGAAGTTTTGATATGCCTTATCATATCAAAGATACAAATTTTGGCTTTGATCCTGAAGCCGCTAGCATAGTTTTAAACTCAAGAGCTAAAATCACACTTGTTCCTTATAATGCAACAATGCAAACTATGCTCACACATGAAGATTTAAATGCTTTAGAAAATCAAAATCCTCTTTGTGATTTTTTAGTACAAACTTTAAGAGTCTGGATTGATTATGCAAGTAAAACAAGAGGCACAAATGGTACATGGATACATGATGCATTAACTGTTGCTTATATACTTGATCCAAATTTAGCAAGTTTTGATGAGTATTTAGTAGATGTAATTTGTGATAGCACTTTTGCTAGAGGAAGCACGATAAGGTGTTTTAAAGATGCAAAAATGCCTATGAAAAATCATGAGCTAAAAAACACCGTAAAAGTTTTAAAAGATATTGATAATGCTAGACTTTTAAATCTTTTAAAATCAAGACTTTCAAATGGAATTTGCTATGAAAATTACAAAAGCATAACGACTTAACTTACCCAAGGCTATAAATATACTTGCTTTTAAAAAAGAATACCTAGAAAATCCAAGTCCTAGTGCAAAAAGATCTCCTACTATTGGTAAAAAAGTAAAAAAGGCATACAAAGAACCAAATTTTGTAAAGTTTGCATTAATTTTTTCTAATTTTTGCAAAGAGCTTTTAAAATATTTTTCTAAAATTTGACTCTCTCCAAAATAAGCTAAAGCATAGGTACTCAAACTACCCAAAGTATTAGCCAAGCTTGCGACAAATAAAACCATATAATTATTAAAATCTAATTTTACAAAAGCAAGCACAAAAGCTTCACTTGCCATAGGTAAAAGCGTGCTAGAAAGAAAACATACTATAAAAAGCCCTATATAGCTTATATCATTATATAAAAAATCAAGCATATTGGTTTATTTATTACCAATCAACTCCATTTTCAGAAAAAAAATATTTATAAATTTCACCAACACGCTTTTTTACAAAATCAAATTTAGATGCACTAGCTAAATTAGAATACATAGTTCCTCCCCCACTTGCAGTATATACAAAGTATCTATGCTGATCTATATAATTTTCATAGGCATCACGCAATTTAAGCCATGCTCTTTGTTCTTCTAAAAGAGCAGTTTGAGTTTTTTTATCCAATTTATTTTTATATGAGTAGTATTTGTTGAGCAATTTATCATATTGTTTATAACCATAAAAATATGCCAAATTTATCCCTTGGGTAGATGATTCATAATTTTGCAAAAGTTCAACCGCATAATCAATTTTATAGCATTCAAATGTATATTCTTTTAATTTTTCATCCATATCTTGTTTATTTAATTCTTCTAATTTGATTTTTATACTCTCTTGATAATCTTTTTTAACTGCTTCAAATTTTTCTTTAGTTAGCCAATCTATTTCTGTTTCTAATAAATCCATAGAAAAACTAAAATTAAAAAATAAACCACATGTTACAAAAATTAACAACTTTTTCCATTTTTTCATTTTTCATAAGCTCCAATAATTACAAAATCATACCACCGTAATTTCAGTATTATATCATAATACAGTCATATTAAAATTGTTAATTGTTTTATTGTATAATCCAAGGCGTATTTATTTTCTAAAGGAGTTTTTATGTTGTCTTTTTCAGATATGCAGACAGAAAAGATATTTAAGAAATTAAATTATCATATTAAGTCTATAAATTCAAATTCTGCACTCTTTCAGATTCTTTCTTGGCGTTAAGCCTGTCATTTATATTTTAATTATCTTATTTTATTATTTTTTATTATTTAGTTTTTTAGTTGATCAATTTTGATTAAACCTAATATTGATTATTAATTTTAAGGAAAAATCATGAAAAAATATTATGGAAATTTTGGCGGACAATTTGTACCAAATGAGGTAAAAACAGCACTAGATGAAGTAGAAAAAGCTTTTTTAAGACTTAAAAAAGATAAGGAATTTAATACAGAATTAAAAGGACTTTTAACAACTTATGTAGGAAGACCTACTCCTTTATATTATGCCAAAAATTTAAGCCAAATTTATGGTCATGAAATTTATTTAAAAAGAGAAGATTTGACGCATACTGGAGCACATAAAATAAACAATGCCTTAGCTCAAGCTCTAATGGCCAAAAAAATGAATAAGAAAAAAATTATTGCAGAAACTGGAGCAGGACAACATGGACTTGCAACAGCAACAGCAGCTGCACTTTTAGGGCTTGAGTGTGAGATATTCATGGGTGCTATTGATGTAAAAAGACAAGCTTTAAATGTTTATAAAATGGAACTTTTAGGAGCAAAAGTTCATGCAGTAGAAAGCGGAAGTAAAACCTTAAGTGATGCGGTAAATGAAGCCTTAAATTTTTGGGTAAAAAACACCAAAGATATCTTTTATGTTATAGGAAGCGTAGTTGGGCCTTATCCTTATCCACAAATTGTTACGCATTTTCAAAGCATTATAGGAAAAGAGTGTAAAATGCAACTTAAAAAATTAAACAAAAAAGTAGATTATATCATAGCAGCAGCTGGAGGAGGTAGTAATGCTGCTGGAATTTTTCATGCATTTTTAAAAGATAAGAAAGTTAAACTCATAGGTATTGAAGCAGCAGGTTTAGGTAAAGATACACCTTATCATGCAGCCACACTTACCAAAGGAAAAATAGGAATAATTCACGGAATGAAAACTAAAGTTTTACAAGATAACAATGGTAAAATTTCACATACTTTTAGTATTTCTGCTGGACTTGATTATCCTGGAATTGGACCTTTACATGCGTATTTACAAGAAAGTAAAAGAGCAAGTTATCATGCTATTAGTGATGATGAGTGTATCAATGCTTTAAAATTATTATGTAAAGAAGAAGGTATTATACCCGCTATTGAAAGCTCCCATGCACTAGCTTATTTGGAAAAACTTTGTCCTGTTTTAAAGAAAAAAAGCGTAATTGTAATAAATCTTTCAGGTAGAGGTGATAAAGATATGCAAAGTGTTTATGAATACAAAAAAGGCGAAATTTATGGGTAAAATATAACAAAAAAACTCCTTTTATTTTTATGATAATTTAATTATTGTTTTGATATTTTTTTATCACAGATTATTGAAAAATTTAAAGGAGTTATTTTGGAATTTACTATACTCGTTTTACTAGCAGCTTCTATATTGCTAATACTCATTAAACCTGAAAAAGAAAAATTAATTTTTGGAATTTTTCTTTGTGGTGCTTTATTAAACTACTTTATGTATTTAGTAGCAAGCTTTAACTCTATTATCCCAAGTGGTAATTGGTAAGGAGAAAAAATATGAATACTTATTTAAGCAAAAATGATCAATATTTTTATCTTTTTATGACTACTGCTGTTTTACTTATTTTAGCAATACCGGTAGGTTTTGCAAATATGTATTTGGGATATTTCCATAATGAATCCCCTTGCACATTATGTTGGTTTGAACGTATTGGTATGATAGTAATTGGTGTTCTTGGAATGCTTATATTACGCTATGGCCCTCAAATAAAATATATTGTATGTGTATTTTTATTTGCTGGATATGGGATTTATATGGGAATTCGTCATACGGCTAGTTGGTGGCAAAGAGATATTGGTATAGGTTTAGGGGATAAATTAGTAGGAGCACATACTTATACTTGGGCTGTTGTAGTGTATTGGTGCGTTGTTGTTGTAATGGGACTTGCTTTACTTTTTATAAGAAAAAATAGTTCTATGATGGAAGATCTTGCTAATAAAGAAATAAAAGTTAAACCTTTAAGTGCCTATTCTAAATTTGTTATTGTTATATCTTTTGTAGTAGTTTGTTCTAATGCTTTTCAAGCTTTAATTATCAATGGTTTGCCTCCATATACAGGAAAATCCAACCCTGATCGTTTGACTTTTGATATGAGCATTATGAGTAAAACATGGACAATGGATGTTTGGAAAAGACTTGGTGATTTTAGTCTTTTAGGAAAAAATGTTCCAGAAGATGTTTTTATTAAAGATTTAGTTGAACCAAAAAATTTAAGTTTTGATAAAAATGCTTCAAATGGAGCTTTTGAAATTACTAAAAATATAGAATTTTTAGATAGTCAAGAAATAAACATACCTGAACTTAAAAAATTCAAAAATATCAATGCTATAGCTTATAACAAAAACAACGATGAATTTGCTTTAGTAACAAATGAAATGGCTGTATCTTACACTAAAGATTTCAAAGAATCAACTGGCTTTGTTTTATTTGATAAAACCAATGGAAATGATATGAGATACATTGCAGATGCCACATTCATAGGAAATAAATTTGTCATTGGAGCATCAAATAAAACTTTTGCTGGAACAGAAAAAACAGATAAACCTATTGATGAAATGCTAGAATGGCAAACCTTTAAAGAAACTACAAAAGGTATAGCTCCTGCATTTTACACTAAAAAAGGCGAAAGCTGGTATGAGCCTTCTAGAAAGTATGTTTTAACTATAAGAGCTAAGCAAAATTATGTACATTCTTATGCTAATGATGGACAATTTTTGTATTTAATTACAGTCCCAAATAAATTTAGCAAAAAACTTATTCTTTCTTATGCAAGTACCAAAGATTATTTATTAAGTGGAGAAAAAGTTTTAAGTGTCGGTGAAAATTTAAAAATAAAAGAAGGTAAAAACATTAATGATTATTATATCGTTGGAGCAGATATTATCGGTGATAAAATGTTAGCATTGAGCTTACGCTATAACACACTTCTTGTAATTGATTATAAAAACGCAAAAATCATTGATGCTTACGAAATCAATGGTCTTGACAATCCAAAATCACTTGCAATTAAAAACGATATGATTTATGTACTAGATCGCAACAACGAAAATAAAGACATAATCAAAATTTATAAAAGTCCTTTATAAAATTAAAATCTAGTGGTAAGATTTATCACTAGATTTAATAACTTCTTTAAGAAATTTATTTTTATCTTAATAACACAATTGACAATTAAAATGAAAACAAAACTTCTCAAAAAGAACATATATTCAAATTGTTTGTTTTAACACTATGATAGCTTGTTAAATATCAAATAAACACAAACTATATTAAATAATTTTGCTATTTATTTTTGATTTCTAAGTCTAAATAATGTCCTGTATAAGATCCAGTTTTTTTGTGATTTTTAGCAAGTTCCTTTACACTACCCTTAGCTATTACCTTACCGCCTTTAATTCCACCTTCTGGTCCCATATCTATAATATAATCAGCATTTTTTATCACATCTAAATTATGCTCTATCACAAATACACTATTTCCAAGATCAACTAAATGCTGCAAAACCAAAATAAGCTTATTAACATCTTCAAAATGAAGTCCAGTTGTAGGCTCATCAAGTATATAAAGAGTTTTACCTGTATCACTTCTACTTAGCTCTTTAGCTAACTTTATGCGCTGAGCTTCTCCTCCACTCAAAGTCGTAGCATTTTGACCTAAAGTAAGATAATCAAGCCCAACTTTTACCAAAGTATCAAGCTTTTGTTTTATCTTTGGCACAGAAGTAAAAAACTCACTTGCCTCGATAATACTCATATTTAATACATCAGCTATATTTTTTCCTTTATATTTAATCTCGAGCGTCGCATCATTGTATCTTTTTCCATTACATATATCACAAGTTACCATCACATCAGGTAAAAAGTGCATTTCTATTTTAATTTCTCCATCTCCACTACACTTTTCACATCTTCCACCTTTAACATTAAAAGAAAAACGTCCTGCTTTATAGCCTCGCATTTTAGCTTCTTTAGTAGCTGCAAAAAGATTACGAATTTCATCCATAGCACCTGTGTAAGTAGCAGGATTTGATCTAGGGGTGCGACCTATAGGACTTTGATCAAGATAAATTACCTTATCTAGCTTTTCCAGGCCATCTATCTTAGCTCCACTTAGTTTTTTAACTTTCTTGGCATGGTTTAATTCTTCTTTTGCAAATGGAAGTAAGGTTTGTAAAATTAAAGAACTTTTTCCACTTCCTGAAACCCCTGTAATTGCCACTAGATTATGTAATGGAAAATCTACATTTAAATTTTGGATATTATTAATATTCACATCTTTTAAACTTATAAATTCTTTTTGTTCTCTATTTTTTTGATGGGCAATTTGCTTTTTACCACTCATGTAAAGTGCGGTTTGACTTTTACTTTTTAATAATTCTTTATAAGTTCCGCTAAATACAACCTCACCTCCAAATTTACCTGCTTTTGGTCCAATATCTACTATAAAATCCGCTTTTTCTATGGTCATTTTATCATGTTCAACTACTATTAAAGTATTGCCTTTTTGCTGAAGATTTCTTAATGTTTTAATTAATTTTGCGGTATCTCGCTCATGCAAACCTATACTTGGCTCATCTAAAACATACATTACTCCACTTAAACCACTACCAATTTGTGAAGCTATACGAATTCTTTGAGCTTCACCTCCACTAATAGTTCTTGCATCACGCCCTAAAGATAAATACCCAAGTCCCACATCATAAAGAAAAAATAATCTTTCATTAATTTCTTTAAAAATAGGCTTAGCAATCAATCTTTCTTGTTCGCTTAAATACGCAAAATTAGCTTCTTTTGAAAAAAATATAGTGGTGTTTTCTATACTCATATCTAAAATTTCACCTAAATTTTTTTCTGCCACCTTCACAGCTAAACTCTCAGCTCTTAAACGATGACCTCCGCAATCTTTACAAGTTTTTTCACTCATATATTCGCTTAAATCTTTTTCATCTTTTAACATTTCATAAGCGTATTTTACCGCACCTTCAAATTTACGATTTAATCTATGTCTTTTCCACAAAAAGTTAATATCCTTTGCATTACCATAAAGCACTAGACGCTTTTCTTCTTCACTTAACTCATTATATGGAATTTTTACCCTGATATCATTTTGCTCACAAAAGGCCATTAAAAACTTATAATAATAACTTTTATTAAATCCGTATAAAAGTTTTATGGCTCCTGATTCTAAACTCAATTCTTCATTAATAAGCTTTTTCATATCTAATGTATATCTTATACCAAGCCCATCACAAGAAGGACAAGCTCCTTTTGGAGAATTAAACGAAAAACTCAAAGGTTCAAGTAAAGGAAACGAAATTTTGCAATCAAAACAAGCATTATGCTCGCTATAATGAAAATGCTTGGCTATATTTAATTCCTCATTGTTTAAAACTTCAATTTCTACCTCACCAAAACTCTCACTAAGACCTTTTTCTATATCACTTGCAAGTCTTGCTAGCATATCTTCTTGCACTTCAAGCCTATCTATAACAAGTTTTATAGTATGTTTTTTTGTCTTGGCAAGCTCAATATCTTCATCAAGACGAGTTAAAACACCATCAATTTGAGCCCTCACATAACCTTTTGCAACTAAATTTTCTAAAAGGTCAGTAAAGCTTCCTTTTTTTTCTTTAATCAAAGGTGCATAAATAATAATTTTTGCCCCTTTTGGAAGCTTTAAAATTTCTCCCACAATATCTGCTGCACTCATAGACGAAATTTTTTGACCACACTGATGACAGTATTGTTCTCCAATTCTTGCATACAAAAGTCTTAAATAATCATAAATTTCAGTAATAGTACCAACAGTCGATCGAGGATTTTTTGAAGTAGTTTTTTGATCAATTGCTATTGCAGGAGTCAAACCCTCTATCTTATCTACATTTGGTTTACCAACTTTATCCAAAAATTGCCTTGCATAAGCACTTAAACTTTCAATATAACGACGTTGACCTTCTGCATAAAGTGTATCAAACGCCAAGGTTGATTTACCACTTCCACTAAGTCCTGTAAAAACTATAAGTTTATTTTTAGGAATTTTTAAATTTATATTTTTGAGGTTGTTTTCTTTAGCACCAATAATATTTATATTATCATCCATAATTTTTCCTATAATTAAAAATGAATTTTATATTTTACATAAGTAAAATAAAATACTTCTTTATTATTCAAATTAATTTTAAGAATCATATAAATTAAAATATTATATAATGATTATCAAAATTAATTTAAAGGACAGAAAATGAAATTTTCAAAAATTGTTTTTTTAGGATTTTTTATTACTAGTTCTGCTTTAGCACATCAATTTTTTCCAATGCAAACTAGTGATGGATATAAAGTAGGTTTTTGGGCTGATGATCATTGGGGCCAATATCAACCTGATAGAATTTTTGGAATTAGTGCAAAAGATTCAAAAGGGAAACTACTAAAAGCAGGGTATGACTACCAAAACGATAAAATTTTCATAGATGGAACACCTGCTGTAGCAAGTGTTAATTATGATTTTGGATATTATACCTTTACAAGAAATGGCAAACACTACGCACAAAATAGATCACAAATAACTGATATTGCCGGAGCAAACGAAGTTGTTCAAACAAGAAAAATATTTAAAATGGGAAAAAGTATTTTTAGTTGGAATGAAGGATCTAACAAGCCTTTGGGATTAAAATTTGAAATTATTCCTTTGCAAAATCCTTTAATACTAAAAGAAGGAGACAAGCTAAAATTACAAGTTTTATTAGATGGAAAACCAATAAAAGGAGTAGAGTTTGAAGATCAAAATGATGATATTGAAAATATTACAACAAACGATAACGGCATAGCAACAATAACACTAACAAAACCAAAAGAAAGATTACAAATTATAGCTGCAAATATAAAAATTCCATATAATCTGGATAGATATGGTGACACTTTACAACTAACAGCTACTTTGAGTTTTCAATCTAAGTAAAATAATTTTCACTAATATAAACATTTTTATATTAGTGAAATCTCTATTATAATAATTTATTTATAATTTCTTGTTATAAATGAAAATATCTTAAGCATGTTTTCCAATAAAAAACCTCATAAATTCACTTAATTTTTTAATTTTTTCAAGATCAATAGAATTGTAAATACTAGCACGAATTCCACCTAAAATTCTATGTCCTTTAAGTCCTATCATACCATTTTCCTCTGCTTCTTTTACAAAAATTGGTTCTAAATTTCTATCATGAGCTATGTTAAAACTAACATTCATTAACGATCTATCTTCTTTTTTAGCATGACCTTTATAAAAACCACTACTCTCATCAATCACATCATATAAAATTTTAGCCTTTTGTATGTTTTGCTCATTAATTTTATCTAAACCACCTTGATTTAAAAGCCACTTCATTTCAAGATTAAACATATATATAGCAAAGGTTGCAGGAGTGTTGAACAAAGAATTATTTTCAGCATAAATGCTGTATTTTAGCATACTAGGTATATTTTTATTTTTACTACGTTCTATCATATCTTTACGCACAAAAGCACATGCAAGTCCTGAAATTCCAGCATTTTTTTGCACCCCTCCAAAAAGCATAGCAATATTGGAAAAATCTATCTTTTTAGAGAAAAAATCACTAGAAGCATCAATTATCAAAGGACTTTTAGTTTTTGGATATTCTTTATATTGGGTTCCATAAATAGTATTGTTAGAGCATATATAAGCATAATCTGCATTATCACTAAATTCAAATTGCGGAATATGATTAAATTCACTTTCTTGACTACTTGCCACTATTTTTGTATTTACTCCCAAAATTTCAGCCTCTTTTATAGCCTTTTTAGTCCAAACTCCAGTATTAGCAAATTCACAAACCCCGCCCATATATAAATTCATAGGTATCATAGCAAATTGTAAACTAGCTCCACCTTGCATCAAAAGTACTTCATAATCATCACTTACACCATAAAGTTCCTTTGCCATTTTAATAGCTTCAAAATGCACCTCTTCAAAAACCTTTCCACGATGAGAAACTTCCATAATAGAAAAGCCTTTACCATGATAATCAAACAAATGCTCTTGTGCTTCTTTTAAAACCTCATCAGGCAAGTTTGAAGGACCTGCACTAAAATTCATTACTCTCATTTTCTCTCCTTTTTATAGTATTTGAGCCTCTTTGCTCTTATTTATAGAGCAAAGTTTTATAATATCTCCTTTTTTTAGCTTTTCAAGAGAGATATTTTTGCCATCTTTTTGTAAATTTATCAAATTTTTGCTTTTATCAAAAAAATTTTTATGTTGAACTAAAAGCTCTTCAAAATTGTCAAGTTTATTTTCATAATTTAATAATTTTAAATTTAAAACACTCTTTAACTGAACTTGTAAAAAATCAAGCTTTTGTTTTTTAAGAAAAAAAGCATTTTCTAAAGATTTTGCCTTGGCTAAATTTTGTAAATAATCAATTTTGTTTTGGTATAATTTAAGATGGTTTAATATTTGATTTTTTAATCGCATACTAAGCTCATCAAGTCCTTGCTCTAGACTTAATTTATTAGGAAAGATCATATCAATAGCCGCACTTGGAGTTGGTGCTCTTAAATCTGCTACAAAATCACTAATAACATAATCTATCTCATGCCCAATAGCAGAAACAATAGGAGTTTTTAAAGAAAAAATACATCTTGCAAGTTCTTCATCATTAAAACAAAACAAATCCTCTCTACTTCCACCACCTCTTGCTAAAACAATTGCATCTAGGCTATATTCATCTGCTTTCTTTAAAGCATTTATCAAAGAATTTGGAGCACTTTGCCCTTGAGTAAGAGCATTAAAAATAGTTATTTTGCAAAGATTATATTCTTTCTGCGAAATCAGCTTTAACATATCTTGCAAGGCTGCTGAAGTAAAAGAAGTTATTATACCTATCTTTTTAGGAAATTTAACAATATTTTTTTTTAAGCTAGTATCAAACAAGCCCTCTTTCTCAAGCTTTTCTTTTAGAGCTAAAAATTTAGCTTCTAAATCTCCAAAACTTGTTTTTTGCATACTTTTAGCAATAAATTGATACTTACCACTTGCTTCATATAAACTTACATAGCCCCTAAGGTCAAGCATATCACCCACTTTAGGTTTAGCTTGTACAAATTGATTAAAGCCTTTAAACATTACACAAGCTATGCTTGACTTTTCATCTTTTAAGTCAAAATACCAATGTCCAGAATTATGGATAGTAATCTTAGAAATTTCTCCACTTAATTCTATGTCATCAAGATGAAATTCTAATAGACTTTTAGCTTTTAAATTAAGTTCTGAAACTTTCATTTTTTTCTTGCAATAAACATAGAGCATACACCAAAGCTAAAGCTTTTATACTCCAGTATTTCAAAATGTTCGCTCAATTCTTTAATAAAGTCTTCTTTACTTAAAAAATCTTCTATAGAATTTGGTAAATACTCATATGCACTATAATTTTTACTAATAAATCCACCTATTCTTGGCAAAATATTCTTTAAATAAAAATCTCTAAAATTTGCTACAAAGCCTCCTTGTTCTCTTTTAGTAAATTCAAGTACAAGTAAAATTCCATTTTTTTTCAATACTCGTGCAAATTCCTTTATAGCCTCTTTTCTATCTACTACATTACGTATGCCATAGCTTATACTTATAACATCTGCACTTTCATTTTCAAGTGGAAGATCTTGTGCTTTTGCTTGTATAAAAGCTGCATTCGGGATTTTTTTCTTCGCCACTTCAAGCATACCTGCACTTGGATCTATACCTTTGATACTAATAATATTTTTATTTGATTTTAAAGCTTGATTTTGCCATTCTATAATCATATCACCTGTGCCACAAGCTACATCTATAACATCGAGCTCGTTATTAGAGTACTTAAAAACACTCAAACAAGCTTTCCTTCTCCAACTTACATCAGTACCAAAACTTAAAATTCTATTAGCTTTATCATAAGTTGGTGCTATATCATCAAACATTTTGACTATTTTTTCTTGTTTTTGCATGTTTTTCCTAGCTATATATTTTTAATTTTTTAGTATTTTTGTTAATTCTTTTAATTACTTTATTATATTTAAGAAGAATTTTTTCTGAATAACTATAGTCAAAATAAGACTTTAATCTACTAATACTTTTTTCTTCAAACATTGTTGCAAAATAGTATAACAAAAAATTTATTCTATCCAATTCTTTTTTAAGATCCATTTGTGATTGTACAATTTTTTTCTTTAAAAAAACCAATTCTCTTCTTAACTTAAAAGCTATTAAACGCTTTAAAATCTGTTCTTTTTCTCCTTGATAAAAATTACAATCATTCTTTAAAATAAATTCCAAGTCAAAAAAAATATTATCAATTTTTTTATCACTTAAAACAAAAACATATTTTTCTAAGTCGATTTTTTGTGTTTTATTTATATCAATTTGTTCTGTTAAGGCTAAAAAAATATTTTTAAGTTTTTCCATAATGTTTTTTTCAAAAATATTATGGAAAATTTCTAAAAAAATATTGATTTGATAAAGACTTAAAGAGAATTGTTTGATAGAATTTATATTTACATTTTGCAAGAATTGATTTTTTTCATTTTTTAATCTTTTTAAAAGAATGAAAAGTAAAATTTTACAAGCCACAAAGCTTTGAATTTGACTTGGAAAATTTAAATCAATATTTTCTTGCTTATCTAAAATTTTAATGATTTTAGTACTATTAAAAAATTTGGAAAAATCTCCATATAATGCTAAATTTTTAGTATAAAATTTTTCATCGTCTGTAATTTCTTTAAAATTATTAAAAAAAAGAGGTAGATTATATTGCTTCGCCTTTTCAAAAGTAGGAAAAATAATCTTTAAAATTACCAAATCTTGCAAATTATTCTTAAATTTATAAATATAAAATTTTAAATCATTAATTTCAAAACCAATTCTAGTTTTATTGATAATACTGCCTATGGATTTTTTATATTGACGTTGAAAATCTTTTTTAGAAACTTTACAAGTCTTTTTATCTAGAATATCATGTAGTTTATAAAGTGAAAACTGATAATAATTTTGATTTATTTTTTTATATTTAATATCACAAAAAGGACTTATACGCGTAAAAAAAACACGTATTTTGTCCTTAGAATAAACAATCTTTTCTTTTTTTAAAATTTTTAAAAAATCATCATTTGGGAGTAAAAAGCGTCTTTGAACTTCATAAACCATTTTATTTTTTGCAATTTTTGCAACCATTTACATAAGCAAATACACCTAAATAATCAATAATATTTCCTATTTTTTTTTCAAGATTTTCTTGATATTGGCTAAGTCCACTATCTTCGTAACATACATCCTCTATATGATTACATTTATTACAAACCACATGAATATGAGGATATTCATAAATGTCATAACAAGTTTTTTGATTTAGAGTATTAATTTCTACTACTAAACCCTGCTCTTTTAGAGTATTTAAATTTTTATACACTGTAGCTAAAGAAATCGATGGATATTCTTCTTTAATACTTTCATACAAAGATTCGATATTAGGATGTTCATGGCGTTGTAAAATTTTTAAAATGCAAAGTCTTTGTGGAGTAGCTTTTAAATCACAATTTTTAAGCATTTGAATAAGTTCCATAATAATTCTCCCATATTTTTTACTTAGTATAACAATTTTTTTATAAAAAAATAATTATATTAAAGGATATTTTTTATCTTTTAATAAAGTTTAATTTTTTGGCATATTGAATTTACATCAAGTTCTAAAAATTGTTCTACTTCGCTAGTTTTACCATGAGTTATAAAATGATCTTCATATTCAAAACTTACTAATTTTATATGATGTAAGTTTTCTCTTTGCAAAAAACTAGCTATTAAACTAGTCACACCACCTATTTTAACATTATCTGAAAAAACAAACCAAGTTTTTGTGTTTTTAGCTAATTGCTTTAAAAGATCTTCATCTAATGGTTTTACAAAAACCAAATCCACCAAGCTTGCATAATTTTTTCCTATTTCATCCAATACAAGCTTTGCTTTTCCCACACCTTGTCCAAAACCCAAAAAAATTTTATCACTATGTTCTTTAGATAAAATTTGAGCTTTACCCAGTTTAATTTCGCAAGGAATAAAGTCATTATTTAACAAAAAACTTCCTCTAGGATAACGAAAAGCAAAAACACCTTGGTGAAAATAAGCATATTCCATAATTTTTTCCATCATAGCTTCATCTCTTGGAGCAGCAATAGTAATATTTGGAATAGCACTTAAAAAGCTTACATCAAAGACACCTTGGTGAGTTTCTCCATCTTCTCCTACAATACCTGCTCTATCCATTGCAATAACCACATCTAAATTCATAATTGCACAATCATGAATAACTTGATCATATGCTCTTTGCATAAATGTACTATAAATAGCTATATAAGGTTTAAAACCCTCTTTAGCCATAGCTGCCATTGAAGTGACTGCGTGTTGTTCTGCTATAGCTACATCCCAAAAGCGTTCCGGATATTTTTCTATTAATTTATCAAGTCCAGTGCCACTTGGCATAGCAGCAGTAACACCAACTATGTTTTCATATTTTTGAGCTAAACCTAAAAGTATATTTGAGAAAATTTCGGTCGCATTTTTCTTATTTAAGTTTTGCTTTAAATTTTCTCCATTGCTCCTATCAAATGCACCAACTCCATGCCATTTTGAATTTTTACCTTCAGCTAATGCATAGCCCTTACCTTTAGTAGTTTGTGCATGAACCACACAAGGTTTATTCATAGCTTTAGCTTGGTTTAGTGCATTAATAATCTCATTTAAATTATGTCCATCTATAGGACCTATATATTCAAGTCCTAGTTCTTCAAACAAAAGTCCTGGTGTAATAAGCCTAAGACTTTCTTCAAAACGTTTTGCCATATAAGATGTACCTTGAGGAAAATATTCTAAAATATTTTCTATGCGTTTTTTAAATTTTTGATAAAACTGTGTTGCCATAGCTTGTGAAAGATATTTTGAAATAGCTCCTATAGGTTTTGAAATACTCATTTCGTTGTCATTTAAAATAATTACACAAGGATATTCTCTATCACCAAGTTCATTTAAGGCTTCATAAGCCATTCCTGCACTTAATGCACCATCACCTATTAAAACTACTGGCAAACGATTTTCTTTTTTTAATCTTATAGCCTTACATGCTCCAACAGCTAAAGATATAGAGGTGCTTGAATGCCCTGCTACAAAATAATCCCCTTCATCAGGTTTTGTATAACCGCTCAAGCCATTAAATTGTCTTAATGTGTGAAAATTACTAATTTTATTACTTAAAAGCTTATGAGGATAAGATTGATGTGAAACATCAAAAATAAAAGGATCTTTTTGCACATCAAAAACATAATGCATTCCTATACTAAGCTCTACAACTCCTAAATTTGAAGATAAATGTCCTCCGTTTTTACTTACCGTATCTATAATAATCTCACGAAAATTACAAGCTAAATTCTCTAATTCTTTTATTTGCATATTTTTAATATTTAAGTTAGTTAAATCTATCATTCATTGACCATATTTTTTATTTTTTGTAAGCGATTATTAAGATTTGATTCTATATTGCCTGCATCAGATAATATTAAGACACTCCCTTTACTAATAGCATCATCAAGACTAAATTTAATATTATTTTGTTCTTGCAAACGAGTTTTAACAAATTCATAATCATTGGGGCTTAATTTTAATTCTATTTTAGTGGCATTTCTAAGTTCACTTATAAGTTCCTTAGCTAAATTTAAAGCTATAAGTGATGAATTCTCCTCTAATTCTTTTGCAATAACTTCTTTTGCAATAACTACAGCAGTATCCGCCAATTCTTTTTCATTCTTAGATAAAAATTCATTCAAAGTTTGCACCGTATTTTCAAGCTTTTCGACACTTTTAAGATACTTATCTCTTAAAGTTTCTAGTTCATTTTCAAATTTTTTTTGTGCCTGTTCATAGCCTTCTTTGGTATATTTTTCCTTTGCATGTTCTAATTCCGAATTTAGTCGATTATTAAATTCAGCCTCTTGACTTTCTATTTGCATTTGAAGTTTAATGATATTTCCAGACATTTCATCAGTTTTCTTTAGCAAATCTTCTACAAAGTCGGGTTGAATTTGAGGTTGAGTAGACTGGGTTTGATTTTCTACTACAATCAAATCCTCTGTAATTGTATTATCTTGCGTAGGAAGAGGTTTGGTTGCTTGTTGAATTTCCTCTATATTTGACTCTCCGCTTGGAGTCATTTCACTCATTACTTTAAAATGATATCCTTCTATAACATGACTTGCTATATTATTTGTTGAAACTACATTAGTTAATTTTGCCATTATCTTACTCTATCATTTCATCTGCCTCACCCACTTGGATAAGACCTTGTTCAGCAAGTTTTTGCACTACTTCCACGACTTTTCTTTGTGCTTCTTCAACATCTTTTACACGCACTGCACCTAAAAATCCCATTTCTTCGACAAAAGCTTCAGCTGCACGTGTAGACATATTAGACATAAATTTTTGCTTCAAATCTTCACTTGCACCTTTTAAACCTACCATTAAATCACGCTTATCAGCCGCTTTTAAAACTTCTCTAATTGCATTGGTGCTAAGTTGAGAAATATCATCAAAAGTAAACATCAAGTCTTTAATAGTTGTCGCAAGTTTTTCATCACTTTGCTCAATATAAGAAAGCGTTGTTTTAGAGGCTTTTTGACCTAAGCGATTAAGTACTTCCGCAACTGCTCTTGGACCACCCACTTCAACTTTGTAAGAAGTAAGGCTTTCAAGCTTACTTTCAAGCACAGCAGAAACTCTTTTGATGATTGACGGTGAAATATCTCCAAGATTTGCCATTCTTATTACAACTTCAGCTCTTAACTCATCACTAAAATACTCCAAAGTCTCAGCAGCTTGAGTAGTATCCATATGTGCTAAAATCAAAGCTATAGTTTGTGGGTGCTCTTTAATGATAAAATCTGCAAGTTGTTGTGGTTTAATTTGAGAAAGATAAGCAAAATTTTGGTTATTTTCCATACTTTTGGTAAGTTTTTCCAAAATTTTATTGGCAATTTCAGGACCAAAAGTTCTAAATAAAATTTCTTTTGCATATTCCAAACCGCCACTTTTAAGGTATTGACTTGATTGAAGTAGAGTATAAAATTCTTCAAGAACAGCAGTAGCAACTGGTTTATCTACATTTTTTGCTAAAGCAATATAGCGAGAAATTTCAGTGATAACATTAATATCCATATGAGAAAACAAAACTGTCGTTACATCTTCTCCAAGTTGAATTAAAAAAATTGCGACCTTTTCTGGCATTGAAAGGTCATCATAAACCATTTTTTGTTCTTCGCTAAGCTTTATCATTAAATATCCTTCTCTCCGAATTCAGCTTCATTTTCAACAAGTTTTTGCAATAACAAAGCAACTTCTTCACTTTTTTCATTCGCAAGAGCTCTTAATTTTTCTAGTAAGACATCATATTGTAATGCGTCTTCATCAAAATTATCTCCAAATCCAAGTTGCTCTTCCACTTTTCTTCGTGCTGCATTAAATTTCTCAATTGCATCTTCAGCTTCATCAATAATTTGCCCTTCTTTTCCTTCCATTTCTTCTTCAAGCTTGATATCTGAGAGCATTTTTTGCGAAAAAGGAACAATAACTTTCTTGTAAAAAATAAAGAGTAAAATTGCAGCAAATACATACTTAACAGGTGGAATAAACGGCTCAACAAATCTTGAATAAAAAGTTTGAACTTTGTTTTCAACCTTAGCTGTTCTATGAAATTCCAAATTATTTACTTCAACTGCATCACCTCTAGCAAGATTAAATCCTATAGCACCTTTAGTTAGATTTTCAATAGCTTGTATCTCCTTATCATTCAAAGGAACATATTCATTTGTTACATTTCCCTGATCATCTGTAACAACCTTATACTTACCATCCACTACAACTGCAGCTGAAATCCTTTTTACAGTTGCAAACTGCTTAGTAGTATTGGTGATTTTTTTAGAAATTTCGTTATTAGTAGTAGTTTGATTCTTAGTATAAATTTCACGCTTATCTTTACCATCTAAACCTTCTACAGGACCAATATTTGAAACCGCTCCAGGTACACCCTGAATTTCTTTATCTTTATATCCTTCCTTATGTTCTTCTAAAGTTTGTTCGCTACGCACAACAGTATTTGGATCATAAAATTCACTTTGAGATTCTTCTTTAGAAAAATCATAATCAATGCTAACCTTTGCCACTACTCTATCATATCCCCCAGCAAAGGGAGCAATAGAAGCAATAATTTTTTGTTCTAATTCATACTCTTGATCTCGTTTATATTTAATTTGTGCTGCAATTAAATCACTTTCAAAAGCACCTTCATCATCCAAAGGAATACCTTTTTGATCCATTATTTTTACGTTTTCAGGTGTAAGTTTTGTAACAGAAGAAGCAATTAGATTTTTAATTCCCATGATTTGCTTTTTATTAAGTTTTAAGCCCTCTTTAATTGTTAAGGCAACAGAAGCAGTTGGTGGCACTTGTTGCTTAGTAAAAAGTGTATCTTTGGCAAAAGCAATATGTACAGTTGCACTATGTATAGGTTCTAAACTTTCAATAGTTCTTGCAAGTTCACCTTCTAATGCTCTTTGATATTTTACCTTTTGTTCAGCTTCAGTTGCACCAAATTCTTGTTTATTAAAAAGCTCAAAACCTACTTTATTGTCTTTTGGGAGCAATCCTGCTGAAGCAACTGCTAAACGCTGTTTGTAGACTTGATCATTTGGAACTAAAATAGTTCCTTCGTTACGCAAAATATAAGGAACTCCGCTTTTTTCAAGCTGAGTCACTATCATTGCTGAATCACTTGTATTAGCATTTTCAAATAATACCGAATATCCAGCTTCACTAGCAACCGTAGAACCACTTCTAAAAAGGGTTAAAAACACTAAAAATCCAACTACAACTACAATAGAAGCAGCAATAATAATACGCTGTCTTAAACTTAAATTCTGATAAAGCTGACCTACTTGGTGCAGTATAGTTTTATAATCCATTTATTTCCCATAAATTAAAAAATTTTAGAAAACTCTTCGAAAAACCTTGAATTTTCATATGCCGTACCTATGCTTATACGTACAGCATTTAAACCATAACTTTGTAAATTTCTTATTATTATACCGTTTTTAAGCAATTTTTCAGATAAATCTGCACTATTTTTTTCATCAAAAAAATAAGTGATAAAATTTGTATAACTTGGAATATATTTTATTTGATGTTTTTCTGCAAATTCTTCATAAATTTTCATTTGTGAAAAATTATTTTCTAAAGTTCTTTGTATAAAATCCTTATCACTTAAAGCTGCAACAGCTGCTTTTAAACTTAAATTTGTCACATTAAAAGGAGCTCGTAATTTATAAAAAGTACTAATAATTTCTTTAGAAGCAATACCATAGCCCACTCTCATACCACCTAAACCATAAAGTTTAGAAAAAGTTCCCAAATACACTGCATTTGCATATTTATCAATTAATTCTTTTGGGTTAATATGTTTTTTACTATCTTTAAATGATGCAAATTCATTATATGCTCCATCAATAGCTACCAAGCAATCCTCATCAATTTTTTCTAAGAAATCATAAACATCCTTTACATCTAAGCACTCTCCTAAAGGATTATTTGGTAAACATAAAAAAATCACTTTTATTTCATTTTTATGTTTTTGATAAAGCTCATAAAGTTGATTTAAATCATGGGTTATGCTTAAAGTTTTATAAACTTTAGCTCCAAGTTGTTTTGCATAAATCTCATACATTGCAAAACTAACTCCACATTGTAAATAAGCCTTAGAATGATCAAGCTTTGCATGTACAATATATTCAATAATTTGATCACTTCCACTTCCTATGATGAGATTTTCATTTAAAATATCATATTTTTGTACCAAAGCTTGCTTTAATTCACTCATAGTATCATCAGGATATAAATGAGCTAAATGTGCATTATTTGCAATAGCATCTTTAGCTTTAAGGCTTGTTCCATATGGATTTTCATTGCTTGCTAATTTAATGACTTCTTTTAAACCAAATTCTTTAGCAATTAAATCCATATCCTTACCACTTTCATAAGTTTTAATAGCTTCTAAAAAAGGATTAAATTTCATTACTTTCTCCTGATAAATATGATCCAAGCCATTTTATATCATCAGCTTTTTTTAAAACCCTTTGAACATTTTCATCATCAATATGTCCTTCAAAATCTATATAAAAGCTATGAATAAATTCTCTAGTTTTTACTGGACGTGATTCTAGTTTTGTGAGATTAATTCCTTCTTTTTTAAATTCATATAATAAATCACTAAGACCACCAGGTTTATGTGCAGCAAGAGCTAAAATAGAAGTTTTACAATGAGATACTTGTGGAATTTTAATATCACTTAAAATTAAAAATCTTGTCCTGTTTGCTAAATTATCTTCGATAGTTTCAAATAAAATAGGTACATTATAAAGCTTTGCAGCAATTTTAGAACAAATTGCAGCTGAAAAAATATCCTGTGAAGCCAAATATGCTGCATGGGCTGTAGATTTACTTGCTATAAATTCTATTTCACTTAAATCATGACTTTCTAAAAAATTTCTACACTGATTATAACCTTGAGGGTGAGAATATATGCGTTTAATATCTTTTAAATTTTCACTCATACTTATAAAAGAATGATGTATATCCATATAAATTTCAGCAAAGATTTTTACATCTTCATATTTACCTAAACAATCAAGTGTTACCCCAACAGCTCCTGCTGTATTGTTTTCTATAGGTACTACACCATATTTTGCTTCTTTATGAGATAATTCCTTAAAAACATCTTCTATGTTTGCAAGTGGAATATAACGACTCATTGCACCAAAACGCGTTCTTGCTACTTGATGTGTATAGCTTCCCTCAGGCCCTAAATAAGCTATACTTTGAGGCATTTCTAAATTTCTTGAAACAGCAAAAATTTCTTGATATATAGCTTCGATTGCATTTTGATCTAATAAACCATAATTATAATTTTTAAGTCTATTTATGATAGCCCTTTCACGTTCAGGTCTATAAATACTTCCACCTAAATTTTGCTTAATTACTCCAATATCCTTTACATGAAGCATTCTTTCATTAAGCAAAGCTAAAATTTTATCATCAATAGAATCAATTTTATTGCGTAATTTTTCTATTTCTTTCATTTAAACCTCGATATATAATATTCCCTAATATTATCATATATAAAATTAAGTTTAATTGTATCCAAACCTTGAGTGTTAGAAATTTTTCCACTTAACACTAAAGCTGTTTGCATACCAAGCTCATAAGCACCGAGTAAATCACCTTTAAAGTCATCGCTAATAATCAAAATTTTTTCAAAATTTGCATTTTTATCTTGTTTTTGTAGCAATTTTAACGCACTTTCATAAAAAGTCTTGCTAGGTTTTCCTATCACTTTATAATCAAATTCATGTGCATTTTTAAGCATAGACATAATACTTCCAACACCTGGATAAAGTCTTGAATTTTTCTTATAGATGCTACTTTCGTGCATTGCTATAGCTTGTACACCATCTTTAATATATTCTATCATGCTAGCAAAATCTTGAAATTTAAAATCATCATAACTTGCTACTAAAAAAGCTTTTGGATTTTTATAATCAAGTTCATAACCTAGTTCTTGAAGTGAATTTATAAATTCTTTTGCTCCAAAAGCTGCTATTTTGCAAGGTTTTAAATGTTCTTTTAAAACGCTAAAAGGATCAATATAAACTTTTTCATCAATCTCAAAACCTAAATTTCGCAAATGATTTAAAAAATCTAATTTTTTAGTGTTATTAGTAATAATCACATAAGGAATTTTTTCTTTATTTAAGGTTTTAATGAGTTCTAAGGCACCATTTATAGGACTTTTATCATGATCTGAAATTAAAGTTCCTTGTACATCTAAAAATAGCATTTTAATCCTTTAAACACTCGATTTCTAAAGCAATTTGATCCTCATAACTTTCTCTTTTTCTAATCATTTTTACCACACCGTCTTCACAAGCTAACTCACAAACTCTATTGCGTGAATTATAATTACTACTCATGCTAAAACCATACGCTCCTGCACTTTTAACTATGATTAAATCCCCTGCTTTAGTTTTAGCTAATTTTCTATCTTTAGCTAAAAAATCTCCGCTTTCGCAAATTCCACCAACAATATCACAAAGACTTTCTTCATTATTTTCACTTAAAAGCTTAATTTCATGATAGGCATTATATAAACTTGGACGTAACAAATCATTCATTGCTCCATCAACAATTACAAAACGCTTTTTTTCATTAAATTTTTCATATAAAACCTTTGTTACAAATTCTCCTGCATTTGCTACTAAAAACCTACCAGGTTCCATACCTATACACATGTCAAGTCCTTGCAAGCTTGTTAAAACCCCTTGAGCATAATCATATAAATTTGGTTCTTGTTCATTTTTATAGCAAACTCCTAAACCTCCGCCTATATCAAAAAATTTAATATTGATTTTTAAAGCTAAAAGCTCTTTTACTAATTTTGCAACAATTACCGAAGCTTCATGAATGCTACTAATGTCAAGAATTTGAGAACCTATATGAAAATGCACTCCAATGGGGTCTAAAAATTTTGATTTCTTGGCATAAATATACATTTTTTTTGCACTTTCTATATCTACACCAAATTTATTTTCATGCAATCCTGTTGAAATATAAGGATGAGTTTTTGCATCTACATTGGGATTTACTCTAATGCTAATACGTGCCTTTTTTTGATTTTCTTTGGCAATTTGCTCTAAAAGAAGCATTTCTTCATAACTTTCTAAATTTATGTAAAGTATATTTTGATCTAATGCATATTTTATTTCATCAACATTTTTACCTACTCCACTAAAAATAATTTTATAATTTTTAGCTCCTGCTTTTAAAGCTCTATAAATTTCACCTGCACTCACACAATCAAAACCACTATCTAAAGAAACCAAAAGCTTTAAAATACTTAAATTTGAATTAGCCTTTACCGCATAAAAAATTTGCGATTTTCTTGCTTTAAAAGCATCCTTTAATATTGTAAAGCGTTCTTTGATTTTATCAAAATTATAAATATAAAAAGGAGTATTGTATTCTTTTGCTAATTTTAAATAATCCATATAAAACCTCACTAGTAGTTATTTGTGTTTTAAATAATAAAAACTTCCTATACACATTAAGATAAATACTGGCAAAATTATACCAAGCTCTGGGGATAAAATTTCATTTTCACTTAATCTTGTTAATAAAAATAATAAGCCCCAAACTAAAAGTATACATACAAAAAACACGAAAGCCAAAAATGCAAGATTAAAAAATCTCGATATTAAGGGAAAATAATAATATATAATTAACATTAAAAAGGGTGCAAAAAAAGGTGTAAATATCAACGAATACAAACTGCTTCTAAGAGCACTAGTGGATATATTTTGTTTTGTATAAATTATCATGCTCTCTAATGCATCTAAAATAGAATAAGAAGGATTGCTATCAGTTAAAGAAATTCTTTCTAAAATTTTTGGAGAAAAATCTTCTAATCCATTAATATTTTTAAATTCTTCTACACTTAAACCTTCTTTTGATACGATTAAATTTCGTGGTATGTTAACTATTGTTACGTTATTTAACCCCCATGAAACACCATCAAAATTAGCATCTTTTGCATTTATCATACTTTGAATATCTAAATTATATGTATCAAAAATTTTAACATTATACAAAATTTCATTTGCGATTTTCTCTATATAAATAAATTTATCATTATATTTAATTAAAATTTCTCCACCCTCTCTATTTACAGTACCTCGTTTTATAATATTACTTTTATATTCATCCACATATGCAAAAGGAGTAAAATTTAAACCCACGTATATACAACAAAAAAACATAGCCCAAATAAAAGGATAAAAAATCACTTGATTTTTGCTTAAACCCAAAGCATATAAGCTAACAAATTCATTAGATCTTATCATGTTAAAAACGCATAAAACTAAAGCGAGAACAATAGCTAAAGGTAAAATATAAGAAACCGCAGAACAAGTTAAAAAGAAAATATACATTAATTCTAAATTTGCACTTTTTGGTAATTTATTAAAATTCACCAAAAAATCAATAGCCACAAAAAAAAATGTAAGAGAAAAAAATAAGATAAAAAAAGATTTCAAGTATAGGGATGAAATATAACGAAAAAATATATTCATTGCTTTAACTTTTTAGAGAATATTTTGAAGCAATTTCTTTGATATTAGAATCCAAAAGCTCAAGTAAGGCTTTTTTACTATGCTCTAAAACCTTAGCTAAGCTTTCCTTTTCACCTTGAGTAAATCTACCTAAAACATGAGAAATTACATCTTGTCCTTTTCCTACCCCTATGCGTATTCTTTCATAGGTATTACCGCAAAGACTATCTATGCTTTTAAGTCCATTATGACCGCCACTACTCCCACCTATTTTAAACCTCAATGTACCTAAATTTAAATCTATATCATCATGAATTACAATAATCCTATCACATTTATAATACTCACTAACAGCTTTTACACTTTCTCCGGATAAATTCATATAAGTGGAAGGTTTTAAAAAAAGAGTAGAAGAACTTTTAAAAAGTTCTCCTTTAAATTTAACATTTGAAAGCCTAGTTGTCTCTAAATCTTTTAAAAGCAAGTCAATTAGCATAAACCCTACATTATGTCGGGTTTGCTCATATTGTTCTCCTATATTACCAAGTCCTACGACCAAGGTCATTTTATCTTGCTTTTTCTACACCAACTACAGCTACTCTATCAGCATCTACAATAGTTACACCCTCAGGTACAACTACATCACGAACTAAAAGTGCATCACCTACATCAAGTTTAGTTACATCTAATTCAAAGTGATTTGGTAAATTTTCAGCTTTACATTTTACTTTTAATCTTCTTTTTGATTGAATTAAAACGCCTTTGTTTTTAAGTCCCATAGCTGTTCCTATTATTTTAACAGGAACCATATATTTAGAAATAACACCTTTTTGAGCAACTTTTAAATCTACATGTTTTAGCTGTGCAGTTACAGGATCTTTTTGATAGTCTACTACAACAACATTTAATACTTTACCTCCAACTTTTATATCAAAAGCTAAAGTAGTTTTTTTACGCACTTCTTTAATAAAATCATTGATTTTAAAAGCAGCATTAATATTTTCTAATCCTTTCCCATAGATGTTTGCGATTAGATAACCATCTCTTTTTAAAGCTTTAGCAGCTTTTCTACCGATACTCTCTCTAATAATGCCTTCTAACATCTCTTTCCTTTCTAAATAAAATAAAATATTGATTATATCTAAATAAGTTTATAATTTAATAAATTTTATAATACAATAATGCAAATATTTATATTTTACTAGATACTTAAGTAATTTAAATATTTAATAAATTTCTAAAAATTATTGCCAATATAAAATATATTATAAAGATTTTAAAATATTTTCATAAGCAATGCAAAATTGTTCTAAACCATCATCGAGTAAATCTTTACAAGCTTTACTTAAAGCATCTTTTGAGATATTTGCATTCAATTTTTTCTCTATACATTCATCTTTTAAAGGCTCTTTAAATGCAATTTGCTTACTCTTAAAAGCTTCAATAGCATCTAATGGTGCAGTATTAATAGCTTTATCGTAGAGCAATTCTTTAATATAATAATCTTTTTCTAAATCATCACCTTTAACACCAGTACTAGCAAATAACGCTCTAATATTTGCTTCATTTTGTCTGATAATATAATTATAAGCTTTAGTTGCAGTAAGAATTCCTATATAGTTTCTATCTAAAACTTGATTATTTAATAATCTATCAAAACGACTTACAAAAATACTAATAACAGCTTGTGGTTCTTTTTTTCTTGCAATATTATTTTTTCTAAATTCTTTTAAACCTAAATTTAATACTTCGAAGCATTTTTTGGTTTGTTCAAAATCAAAAACCAATGTAGCATTGACACTAATACCACTTTTCATTAATTCTTGCATTACTTCATAAGAAGCTTCTGTGGCAGGAATTTTTATCATCACATTTTCTTTTGCAATTTGCGTGTATAATCTTTTTGCTTCGGCTAAAGATAAACTAGTACTATCTTTTAATCTTGGGTCAATTTCAATGCTAATAAAACCATCATTATTTTCATAATAATTAATAGCTAATTTATCCGCGGCCTTGGCTATATCTTCTACCGCAAGATACTCATATAAAGTTTTTTTATCTTTAAGACTTGATTTTTTGATTTTTTCTTTATAAATAGCTGAGTTTAAAATCGCATTTTTAAAAATAGCTGGATTTGAAGTAGCACCATTAATAGTTTTTGAATTAATTAAGTCTAAAAATTCATGATCTAAAAATTCATTTTCTATAAAATCACACCACAAAGAAAATTTTTTCATTGTATTACCTTTATTATTTCTTTTAAATCTTTTTTATCTATACAAATATCTGCATGAGATTTTAAAATTTCTTTTGCGCAAAAAGCTATTTTTAAACCACATTCTTTAAACATAGAAATATCATTAGCTCCATCACCTACGCACATAATTTCTTCTGTTTTTAAGTTTAAAAATTTCTTAAGTCTTTGTAGTATAATACCTTTTGAGTTATTAAACATAATTTCTCCGCCAACTTTTCCTGTTAAGATGTCATTTTTATTATGTAAAAAATTAGCAAAACCAAAATCAAAATGAAGTTTGTTTTGTATTAAATCAATTCCTTCATGAAATCCACCACTAAAAACAATTATTTTTATGTTTTTACCTTTCAAGTATTCACACAATTCTTTTGCACCATTCATCAAAGGTAAATTTTCACAGCATTTTTTTACTTGCTCAACAGACATACCTTCGAGCAAAGCCACTCTAGCACTTAAGCTTTCAAAAAAATCAAGCTCACCATTCATTGCTTTGTTGGTGATTGTTTTAACAGCATCACCAACATTATATTCATCTGCTAATATATCGATAGTTTCCCCATCCATTAGCGTAGAATCAAAATCAAAAGCACAAAGTTTAATCATTAAAACTCACGCTTTAGCAAAGCTTCAGCTTTTAATATAGTTAAAATATTTTCCTCTCTTTTACCTATACCAAAAATCATGCCTTTTTCTTTTAGTAAGGTTTCAGGTGGTGGATCAATTCTATTTCTATGAATTTTGATAGCTTCGGTTAATCTATCAATAACAAATCCTGCATTACCTGCAGGAGTTTGATTACCATTAGACATACCTTTTAAAACAATATATCTAGTTTGAGGAGTCATTTTTGAACTACTCTGATTAAATCTTTTAGCAAGATCAATCAAAGGCATAACATTACCTCTCATATTAAACACACCTAAAACATAATCAGGTACACTTGGAACCCTAGTGTATTCTATAGGCTTGATAATTTCTTGGATATTAAGAATAGGAATAGCGTATTCTTCTTCTCCTACCACAAAACCAACAAGCTGAACAATATCCTCTTCTTTATCCACATCTGGTTCTGCAATTTGTGATTGTTGTTTTTGCAAAACCTGGCTCAATTTATCATTCATCTTCTTATCCTAGTTTTAAATTTTTTCTAACTACATTTTCTAAGTATTCTGGAGAGTAAGGTTTTGTAATATACTCTGTCATTCCTACTTCCACACCTCTTAAGCGGTCTGATTTACTAGTTCTTGAAGTTACTGCAACAAGCGGAAGATTTTTATATTTTGAATACTTTCTGATTTCACCTGCTAAAGTATAACCATCCATTCTTGGCATTTCAATATCAATCAGTACAGCATCAATATCATGCTCACCTGATTTGATTATATTTAAAGCTTCAACACCATTAGTTGCTTCTACAATACTCACTCCTAGTGGTTCTAGTGATTTTTGCATTATATTTCTATCCATTTTAGAATCATCTACTATAAGGACAGTATAATCACTTGGCTCTTCTTTTGTATTTTTTTTAGATTGAGACTCCATTTGAGCTTTAATATCTACTTTAATTTCTTTAGCAATATCCATCATAGCTGCTACATCAATAATTAAAGTAACTCTACCATCGCCACGAATAGTTGCTCCAGCTATACCTTGAATATTTTGTAAATATTCACCCATAGATTTAATAACAATTTCTTCTTGACCTATTAAAGTATCTACTATAATACCAAGCTTACTTTCAGCCACACCAATAACAACCACATAAGTTTGATCTGTGTTTTCAAGTACTTGTTTAACACCAAATACATCTGAAAGTCTTACCAAAGATAACACTTCATCTCTTAGTCTTAATACATTTTTACCTTCAATAGTATAAATATCATCAATTGGCACTCTAACAGTTTCAAGAACACTTGCAAGTGGAATTGCATAAAATTCCTCTTGAGTACCAACAAGTAAAGATTGAATAATAGCTAGTGTTAATGGGATTTTAAGTTTCATAACAGTGCCTTTTCCAAGTTCACTATCAATCTCAATTACACCATTTAATTTTTCAATGTTAGTTTTAACAACATCCATTCCAACGCCACGACCTGATACATTAGTAATTTTTCTAGCAGTTGAAAAACCTGGTTTAAAAATCAACGCAAATGCCTCTTTATCACTCATCTGATCAGCTTCACGTTCTGTGATTAAATTTTTCTCTATCGCTTTTGCTTTTAATATATCAGCATCTAAACCTTTACCATCATCGGCAATTTCAACGACAATATGATTTCCTTCGTTGTAGGCTTTAAGATTAACAGTTCCTTTTTCTGGTTTTCCATTAGCCACACGAGTTGCTGGATCTTCTATACCATGATCACACGAGTTTCTAATCATATGCATAATAGGATCGCCAATCTCTTCTACGATAGACTTATCAAGTTCAGTTTCTTCCCCTGAAATTTCAAGCTCCATTTGTTTACCAAGCTCACGACCTAAATCACGCACAACCCTTGGAAATTTATTAAATACTTTAGCAATAGGTTGCATTCTTGTTTTCATTACTGCAAGTTGAATATCTGTAGTTACAATACTAAGTTGGGATACAACTTGATTTAACTCTTCTAAGAATTTTTCCCCATCATATCTTTCTTCAACATCATCATAAATTTTTAATAAGCGATTTTTGCCTAATACAAGCTCACCAATTAAATTCATCAAGTGGTCAAGTCTTTTAACTTCAACTCTAATAGTTTGATCCATATTAGCACCGCTATTACCACCACCTGCTGCTGGAACTTTTTTATCCGCAGGATTTGTTGTATTTTGACTAGTTGCTGATTTGCTAGGAGTAGAAGCTACTTCTTCTTGTGCCTTTTTCTTTTCAGCACGTCTTGCCTGATCCTCAGCTTTTCTTGCTTTTAAAAGTCTCTCAATTTCTGCTTCAACTTCATCATCACTTAACTTGTTTACATCAACTTCAGGTTCTTCGGTCTTTGACTCTTCTATTTTTTCTTCTATTTTTTCTTCTGTCTTAACAGATGCGACAGAATCTAAACTTTCACCTTCTGAAATTGCTGTCAATCTTGCACAAATAGGAACTATATCAAGTCCAATAGCAGTATCATTACCATTATCTCTAATAGAATTTAATAAGGTTTTCATCATATCAATTGATTCTAAAACTACATCCATTACTTCTGGCGTAATTTTAAGCTCATTATGTCTTGCTTTATTTAAAACATCTTCCATGTGATGGGTAAGTTTTGTTAAAACATCAAAGTTTAAAAAGCTTGATGAGCCTTTAACAGTATGTGCAACACGGAAAATTCTATTTAATAATTCTAAATCTTCAGGATTTGCTTCTAGCTCAACTAAATCATGGTCAATTTGTTCTACTAATTCAAAGGCTTCAACTAAAAAATCCTCAAGTATTTCTTGAATATCTTCCATTTTTACTCCTCACCTTTTTCATGTTTTGTTATAATACGAGAAATTTCAGTAAAGAAATCACTTGCGTTGAACTTGACCAAATAACCATCTCCACCAGCTTCTTTAACACCTTTATCACTCATAAATTCATTTGATAAAGAGGAGTTAAATACAATAGGAACATCCCTAAATCTCTCATCATCTCTTACTTTTGCTGCAAAGTGAAAACCATCCATTTGTGGCATTTCAACATCACTTACAATAATTTTTAGATGTTTACCTAAATCTGTTCCATAGGCATTATAAAGCTCTTCTAATTTTTGCAAGCCTTCAACGCCATCTTTTGCCTCTACTACTTTTAAACCAATTTTGTTTAAAAGATCTTTAACAAGCTTTCTAGCAGTAGAACTATCATCTAATGCCAATGCCATACCATCGATTTTTTGAATTTTATCATCATCAATATCAGTTTGTGGAGTATAAATTCCAAGTTCTTGTACTATGCTTTCTAAATCTAGGATAAGTAAAACCTCATCTCCCTCAATTTTAGTTACACCTGTTATTTTACCTTTATCCAAACTACCTGCACTTGTAGCAAAAGTAGCCGGTTCGATATTTTTCCAATTAATTCTTCGAATTCTTTTTGCCTCATGCACAATAAAACCGATTAATACATTACTAAATTCGGTAATAATAACCCTAGGTTTTATATTTGTCATTTCTGGCTCTTGAATTTGCATCCATTTTGCAAGATTAATTACAGGAATAACTACGCCACGAAGATCAAAAATACCTTCAACATAATCAGGTACTCCCGGAATTTCAGTCAGAAAAGGAATTTTTATGATTTCTCTAACCTTAGAAACATTCACACCATAAATTCCCTCATAGACTTTATCCTGGCCTTGCTTAAAGATGCGAAAATCAACAAGTTCCATTTCATTTGAACCCGTTTTAATGACATTCTCATCAAACATTATGCCTCCTTAAGTTCTATTTTGTGAAATCTAATTTCTGGTTCGTATTTTACTATAAAAAAACTTTCCTTGTATGCAAAAGTAGCTAAATTTAAATATTTTGTGTTTTTTATTTCTAAGAATATATTTTGATGATAGTGACCTTCTATTACGAAATTTGTATCATAATATTTTAGACGTTTTTTTATTAAACTGGAAAAATTAGGAATTTCTCTAACAAGTTTTTTTTTGTTTTGATTTTGCAAGATTTTATGCGTAATTTTATATTTACAAAGGTTATTAAGAAAATTTAAAAAATAAAGCAAATAACGATTCCTTAAACTTTTTAAACAAAACTGCAAAAATGGTTTTAAAAAAATATCCCCATGAGCTAATTTTGCCAAGGTGTGATCTTGAAATTCACAAAGTAAAGGTTGCTGCTCTATGTTATAAACTTTAACATTTTTAAAAAATTTAGCCAAATTAAAATCATGGTTGCCTTCTAAATAAATAATTTCAATTTCACATGCAAGTTCTTCAAGTAAATCTATATAATCTTTTGCAAAGTTATGCGTAGCTTTTATCTCATAAATTAAAAGATCAAAAATATCGCCCATTAAAAAAAGCTGTGAGGTTTGAATTTTGCCATTTTTTAAAGCTTGTAAAAATTTCCAAAAACCACGCCTATTCTCATTTTCATGAGCATCAGCTATAAAAATAGCATTTTCTTTTATAATTATTTTTTGCAAAAATTAAAATTCCAAGGCTTTGTATTCTATAGAAATAATTTCAAATTCACTCTCGCCTTTTGGCAAACGCACTTTAAAATCATCCCCTTCTTTTTTTCCAAGCATAGCCCTTGCTATAGGTGAATTTATAGATATGTAACCTTTTTCTAAATTTCCCTCATTCACTCCTACTAAAGTATAGGTACTTTGTTTTTCACTTTCTAAATCTTCCACAACAACAGTTGATCCAAATTTTACACTATCATGCTCATAACTTGATGGATCGATGATTTGTGCTCTTGAGATTAAATTTCCAAGTTCAGCTATCTTTCCTTCTATAAAAGCTTGTTTTTCCCTAGCTGCGTGATATTCTGCATTTTCTTTTAAATCTCCATGGCTTCTTGCTATATCGATTTCTTCTACTACTTTTGGACGTTCAACTTTTTTTAAATGTTCTAATTCTTTTTCTAATTTTTCATAACCATATTTACTCATAGGTTCTTTTTGCATAATCTATCCTTATTTGATTTTATAAAGTATTTTAGCTAAATTTTTTGCACTTGCAAATTGCAAGTATTCTTTTAAAAAATCTACTTTATCAAAAAACGCCTTATAATTGTATTTAAGATAAGCTTGATATAAATTTTCCACATTCACGTGCTCTTGTAAAAATTCAGGATTAAGCTCGCTTTTTCCTGCAAAATCTAAAAAAATATTTGCAAGTCCTATATGTTTGAGTTTTACAAAACATCTTGCGATAAATACATCAATAGCTTTAGCTTTATAAGCAAGCACAAAAGGCGTGCCGACCAAAGCTGCTTCAAGTGTAGCTGTACCACTACAAATAAAAGCAAAATCAGCATTTTTTAGCACTTTTGGGGTATTAGTTTGAATTTCAAAATTACTCACATCCCCATAAAATTCTAGTCTTTTTAAATTAAACTCAGGCACACAAAGGATTTTTTTACCTTTAAATTTGGTACTTAACTCTCTAAAAATAGGCATTAAACGCTTTATTTCACTTTTTCTTGAACCTGGTAAAAATGCGATGGTTTTTACATCATCTTTTTTTGAAAGTATAGAATTTATATCATCTTGGTTTTTAAATTCTTTTATCTCATCTAAAAGTGGGTGTCCTACATAAGTGCTTTTGCTAAAAAACTCACTATCAAAAGGTAAAATAGAAGCTAAAATATCAAAATGACTTTCTATGATAGGTATGCGACCTTTTTTCCACGCCCAAACTTGAGGTAAAATATAATAAATTCGTTTTATTTTAGAATTTGCCTTTTTTAAAGCTTTTGCAAAGGGTATATTAAAAGCTGGAGAATCTACACATAAAATCACATCTATCTTTTGAGAAAAACTTAAATTTACAAGCTCTTTTATGGCTTTTTTTGCTTTTAAAATGAGTGGCAAAATCTCTATAAAACCCATAGCACTAAACTCATGTGAGCTATAAAGTGGTTTGGAATTTAAGCTAAATTTTTTACACAAGCTCTCATCATAAATTCCTACTAAGTCAAATTCTTTATATTCATTTTTATAAGCTTTTAAAACTTCTTTTAAATGTAAATTTGCTGATGGCTCTAGGGCGCAAACCAATATTTTTTTCATTCTCTATAAAACTCAAACATTCTAACTAAATTTAACTCAAGATTTTACCAATTTTTTAATTTATTTGACATAAATATACTCGATTATTTTTGATAATTTATAAAATTCAGCAAATAACTACGAATACTTTAAAATTGGTATAGTGTTTTATCTTTATATTTTATAGTTCAAATTACAATAGTTTTATAGCCTTAATAATATAATCTACAAAAAATATCTTCTCAAAATATATAAAATATCAATAATTAAAAAATTAGGATAAATTTTATCTTTAATTACCGATATAAATAATGTATTTTATTAATTAAGGATTAAGAATGAAAACAATATTTTTCGTATTGATTGTAGGATTATATAATATTTTGATGGCACAAAACGAATATAATGTTTCAAATGAAGAAACATATAGAAAATTTACTAATGGAAAAGAAGTAATCAGTTGGTGGAGTGAATTATATGATGGTTTAAAATTATCAAAAGAAGAAAAAGATATTATTTATCAATATACTTATGGTCATTTTGTTGTAATCAATGATAAATTAAGAAATGCCATATCCTTATCTTCACTAGATACACAACAAAAGAATATGGTATCAAAACTCGATAAAGCATTGTCTAAGACTATAATCTTTGAAAATATTCAAGTATACAGATATGAAACTTTAGGATTTTTAACAAAATTGATAGACAAAAATTTATTAAAAGACATATATGAAAATGGTAAATTTACAGATAAAGCATCACATATTCTAGAAACTATTGATTACAAAAAATACAAAGATTATGGCTTTATGTCAACAACTGCTATTCAAAATAGTGTATTTCAAAGTAGACCTATAGAATTAATTATAAAAGTTCCAAAATACTCTAGCACAATGTTTGTTTCACTTAAAGATTTAGCAGCTTTTCCAACTCAATATGAATTTTTATTTCCTAGAAATCAAGTCATAACTATTGAAAAATATGAATTTTCCAGTAATAAAAAAAGATTAACTATCTATGCTAAAATGACTCCACCTTGTTACATCAATCAAAAATGTGAAGAAGAAAAAGTAGATAATTTAAAACAACCTAAAAATTAAAGCACACTAATTAAAAGTGTGCTTATAATAATGCTTTTATTTTTTCCAACCATACTTTGCAAAAATTTCTTTTGCTTCATCACTGCTTAAATAATTTATAAAATCTTGCACTTCTTTACTTGAATTTTCTTTAGCAACTACATTTAAAGTTCTATAAACTACCAAATCTTTTTCTATTGCCACTGCTGTGCCTATGTCAGGATTGCTTTTTGACCAATCAATCCAAGTAATCCAAGCATCAGCTTTGTTTTCAGCAAAAAGCTTTCTAGCACTTCCACTATTTGGGGTAAAAGCAACGATATTTGATCTGAATTTAGCTATAGTTTGAATATCTTGAGTTCTTCCTATCATATCCTCCCAAACTCCAGTTCCAGAAGTATTGCTTTTTCCAGCACCTTCAGGTACAACAATCTTTACTTTTTTATTGGCTAAATCTTTTAAACCTTTGATTTTCAAAGGATTACCTTTTTGGGTTAATATAATAGCTTCTCTAAAATATAAAGGTTTAATTTTAGAAATATTAAAATCATCACCAAAATCACTTGCAATAGCTAAAGCTGACTGATCAGAAGCTCCAAATAAAATATCAGCATCTTTTTTAGCTTTTTCAAACCAAGTAGCTTGTGGGCCAAAATTTACATTAACTTTTATACTCGTTTTTTCATTAAATTTAACCGCAACATCTTTCAAAGCAGTGTGAGGACCACCTGGACCATATAAATTAATCTCTGCATTTACTAAACTAACTAAAAGAGCACAAGCTCCAAACAAACTAAGAATTTTTTTCATCAATATCCTTTATATCAAAAATAAAAAAAGGGAGCGGGTATTATAGGCATTTCATATTAATAAAAATAAATACCTATAATTATAGATATTTATTGTATAGGAGTTGCTTCTACTATAGCTGGAGTAAAAAACATTAACTCGAATAACTCTAAAAATAATCCAGGATCTAAAGTGCATTTTCGTATACCAAAGCGGTTTTCTATAGGGACATTTGGATTAAAAAATGTAATCATACACTCTTCTCCACCTTCAACCAAAGATCTAATTTGAACAGCAGAAGATGTTGTAGGCATTATAGAAAAAACCGTTTCTAGTTTACCATCTTTTAAATCCTCCTTACAAGACTTTCCGCCAAAAAAACCACTTTCTAAAATAGCCAAACAAAGATCATCATCACTTGGATTAACAAATTGAACATAACCAAAAGGTAATTCTTCTGCTAAATTATCTTTTTTTTTCAATTCATCACTAAGTATTATTTCTCTTAAAATCCAATTTTGATCTTCTAATCTATCTGAAGTTTCTCTAAAAGGACTTAAAGAAATTCCTGTTTCTAAAGATCTAATAGCAAACATAGGGGTAAAATCAGACAAATCTCCTTGAGAGGGATTTACAGCAAACAAAAAATTAAAAAACATAAAAATTATAATGAATATTTTTTTCATCATATAAACCTTCTAAAATTTTCTAAAATTCACTGGAAAATGATCAGATGCTAAAAAAGTTCTAAGCCCAGCTAAAGCCAAAACAGCAAGAATAGCTGGTGGTGTATAAAGTGTTCCTTGATTTGAATTTCCAGTTACAGCATAGTCAATAGTGTTTCCACTAACTTGAGTAAAAGAAGGTGGAGCTACTATATTAATACGAGATCTTAAGTCTGGATCAAGTAAAGGTACAAGATTACCAGGACTTCTATTAAAATCTCCCATAATCATCCAATTAACATTTGGCATATTCCTAAAATGCATATCTACAGCTGTTACTATAGCTCCAGCATCATTACCTCCTCTTGCAAGTGCATGAATCGAGAAAAACACATCATTACCTATACGAATTCCTATTATAGGACGAGATAAAACAGTTGGTGGAGGCAAAACTATCACTTCATCTGCTCTAGTCCTACTAACTATAGCCATATTTACACGATTTGCACCAACATCAACTCTTGAATAATAAATAAAAACTGAATTTGGACGAGCTAAAGAGCCTAAATTCCATATATATTCGTGAATTGGTATGCCTATTCCTACTGGCTGCACCTGCCTTGAAGTCATCATTGCTGTAGATGGCAATACTCCAGCTTCTTGAACTGCTAAAACATCCAAAGGATCATTTCCACTAACTAATTGTCTTATGCTAATATTCCATTTGCTTTCAGTAGATGCTGAAGACCCTTGCAAATTCCAAGTTCCTGCATTATAATTTTCCAAAGCACCAAAAACCAACTTTATACTAAATATTAAAAACAATATTATTTTCATTTTAAACCCTCAACTTCATAAGGTAAATTTGCTGCAAAAGGAGGTGTAGTAATATACCATTGTCTATCCAAATTTTTTTCTCCAAACTTCAAACAACTAGTTAAATAAATATTAAAAAAACTGAAATTAAAATCATTCATCACATTTGTAATTGGAGTTTGTATACATTGCTGCGTAGCAAAATTTTGAATTTGAAAAGATCCATTACTCATAGGAAATAGTCTCCAAAATTGCGCATGATTAGTTTGATCACAAGGATAATGTACTATTCCTTTTCCATAGGCATTTAAGCAAGTGTTAGTCCTTGCATTTTTAATCATAACCATGTTGTTTGGAAATTCTATCAACTGCCACACCCTTGCATCACCAAAACCTTTACTATTAAATATAGTATATCCCCAAATCCAATTACCAGCAGCTAAAGCCCAAACCGTTAACAATGCGCCATTTGGATTCATAATAGCTACAAAATTACTCGGAAAACCTCTATTTTCAAACACCGAAACATCATTAAATTCGCCATTTGATTTAAATCTAGGCATAGGACCTTTTATAGCATTATCTCCATTAAAAGAATTTGTTCTTATAATTGGTGGATCTAGAGGTATTGCTGGAATCAAATCCTTGCCATCAATTAACGCGGGAGTTTTTTGTTTTACAGGAGGAGTAGGAGTTGAACCTAACTTTAAAGGATCTTTGTCGTTTATTTTTCCAAAAGAGCGACCTAAAGGATTAATATTTTGCTCCTTTGTAGAACATGCCGTAAAAAATAATACAAAGCTTAAAATAAAAAATAACCATTTTACACTGAAATTTCCACTCATTGTTTTATCCTCATATATTATTATATATCAAGCAATAATTATCATATAAAAAAATTATAATAATTATATAATATTTTTTTAAAAAAAAGTATCATATAATTTTCAATGAAAATTAAACATGAAAGGATATCTTATGGATATAGTGGAAAGATTTATTAACTACACTAAAATAAATACTACGACTAGTAGAGAAAAAGGTGCAGCAGGTATAATGCCATCAAATCCTACAGAAATGGAACTTGCAAAGCTACTAGAAAAAGAGCTTAAAGAACTTGGTTTAATTAATGTTAAAAGAAGAGATAACACTATTACCACAGCACTTTTACCAGCAAACACACCAAATGCTCCAAAGATAGCTTTTTTTGCACACTTAGATACTAGTATGGAACAAACTAATGACACTAAAGCACAAATTACTCACTATCAAGGAGGAGATATTTGTTTAAATGAAAATTTACAAATTTATTTAAAAGAAAGTGAATTTAAAGAACTTAAAAATTACATAGGAGATGATATTATCCACACAGATGGTACAAGCTTACTTGGTGCAGATGATAAAGCTGCAATTGCTGCTATTATGAATATGCTTGAATTTTTTGTTAAAAATCCTGATGTTAAACATGGCGATATCTATGCTTGCTTTTTACCTGATGAAGAACAAGGTTTAAGAGGCGCCAAAGCTTTTGATGTAAAAGAAATAGATGCTGATTTTGGATATTGTTTAGATTGTTGTGGAATTGGTGAGTTTATATATGAAAACTGGAATGCTGGAGATTGTGAAGTAGAATTTATAGGAAAATCAGCCCATCCTATGAGTGCTAAAGGCAAATTGATAAATTCTTTAATATTAGCTCACAAATTTATATCAATGTTGCCAAATGGAGAAGCTCCAGAATATACAGAAAATAAAGAAGGATATTTTTGGGTTAAAGAACTCAAAGGAAACAGTGCTAAAACTATTTTAAAAATTGACATTCGCGAATTTGATGACATAAAATATACTCAAAGAATGGATTTCTTGCAAAATTTATGTGATAGTTTTAAAAAACTATATGGAGAAGAAAGAATTAACATAAAATTAAATGATAGATATAAAAATGTATTTAATTCTTTAAAAACTACAGACTCTCTTCCTATAAAACTAGCCTTACAAGCTTATGAAAATTTAAATATTACACCAAAAACCATTCCTATGCGTGGAGGTTATGATGGAGCAGTGCTTTCAGAAAAAGGATTACCTTGCCCAAATATCTTTACCGGTGCTCATAATTTTCACTCTATTTATGAATATCTACCTGTTAAATCTTTAAAAGCTGCAAGTAAAGTTATACAAGAAGTTGCTATCTTAGCGGCAAAATAAATTTTAAGCCTTGAAAAAGGCTTAAAATTTACAATAAAACAAAAGCAATTACAATAACTGAAATAACACAACCTAGTGCTGTTCTTTTAACTATTTCTAAAGGACTAACTCCGGCAATAGCTGAAACTATAATACAAGCACCTAAAATAGGTGAAAGATATCTACCAAGTACTGCTGACATTGCAACTGCTGTACCAAGTTTAACCTGATCAAAACCAAGATCTTGTGCGTGGATTGTAACAGCTTTATTAAAAGCCATAGCTGCGGCATCACCACTTCCTGTAACAGTTGCCATTAAAAATGGTATAAAAGTTCCACCAAAACGTACATAATGTTGTTCATTTTTGAGCCATTCTATGATGATATCAATCACACCACAAGCTTTTAAACCTGCAACAAAAACACTAGCTGCTATAATAATACCTATAATTTCTGCATAAGACTTACCCATACCATTAAAAAACTCTTTACAAATAACATCTGGCTTGGTCCAAGTAGCCACTATAGCTACGATAGCACCCAAAAGCATTGCTTCAGCAACTCCAACCTTTTTAGTCCATGCAAGAAATTCATATGAGTGTAAAGGACTTGCACCGATTATTAAAATTACCAAAGGAACCAAAGGCATTAGAGCATAAAGTATATTTACTTTCTCTATATTGTCTTCTTCTTTTTTATTTTGGTTTGCCACCTCAAAAACTTTACCTTTTTGATAATCTTTAAAAATCAAAGCCATAACCACCAAAGAAATCATTACAATAACTCCTGCAGTTAATGCATTTGGAGTTTGAACTAAAATAATTTCTTGTATATTCTTTCCGGAAATTTCAGAAATTAAAGCTGTATGTGAAACTCCTGGACTTAGTATACCTCCCATTGTTCCACAAAGAACTGCAGATGCTGCCATAGCAGGATGAATTCCTGAAGCCATTAATAGCGGTATTAAAGTGGCACCAACTGCAGCAGAACATCCAGCAGCTGAAGGTATAGCTATAGCAATAAAAAAAGTTACCATAAATGCAAGCGGAATTAAAAAAAATCCTACATTTTTTAAAGGAGTGGTTAAAAATTTCACTAAATGCTTATCGCATTTTGTCACTTTCATCACAAAAGCAAAACCCATACTAGCACATATAGCTTTAATTAAAGCAGGCTGTATCATAGAATGCGTAAAAGCACTTAAAGCTTCAATAGGCTTAAATGCAATTAAACACAAAACAAAACCAACACCAATTAGTGCTGTTTTTGTTTCAACTTTTTTTATCAGTAAATACACTACTGCTATAGTACCTAATATCGCAACTAAAAGATAAAAGCTTTGCATATTTTCTCCTTTTATATTTTATATGTTTGATTAATTTTTAGATATTCTATATTAAGCGGATATTGCATTTTCAATACATCATAATGCCCTATAATTTTTACTTCATTATTTTTAACTTTTAAAGCTGAACCCTCTGGAATGGCATAAATAGTCTCGTTAGGATTTACAATTAAAAATTCTTCCAAACGTTCTTCCCTACTTTCTCCATTATGTCCAGGAATTTTACCACTAATAAAATGTGGATTAATTTGATGAGGAAATACCCCTAAACTATCAAAACTTTTTGGCATAATTATAGGCATATCATTAGTTGTTTTTATACTAGTTCCAGCTATATTTGACCCAGCACTCCAGCCTATATAACAAGCTCCTTGTTTGATACGATCTTTTAAAATTTCAAGTAAATCATTTTCGTATAGTTTATGCAAAAGCATAAAGCTATTACCTCCACCAACTAAAAAAACCTTTGCATTTAAAATTGCTTCTTTTAAATTTTCAAAGCGGTGTAATGATTTGATATTATCTCTTTTTAAACCTTCTTTTACTTTTGCCTCATAGGCATCAGGTGTTCTTCTAACTCCAGCATAAGGTATAAAAAGAATTTCTTCATTACCCATAGCATTTTCTTTTAAAAAATCATCTATAAATTCAGCAGTATGATTTAAATATCCGCTGTCTTTATAGCTAGAAGCACTAAAAAGTAGCAAGTTTGGCATTGCTCTCCCTCCCTAAATTTTGATTTAAAATTATAATTTTAATATTTTAAAAATAAAAAAACAATTTATTTTTTTAAAAATATTTTATTACTTATGTTAAAATTCAAACTAAAGGAAGTAAAATGAAAGAAATTTTAATAACAAATGATGATGGCTACGAAAGTGAAGGTTTAAAAAAACTTATAAAAATGTTAAGAAAACACTTTAAGGCAAAAATCACCATAGTAGCACCTGCTAGTGAAAAATCAGCATGCTCACACTCTATAACCTTAACCAAACCCTTAAAATTTCAAAAAGTAAAAAAAAGATTTTACAAGCTTGATGATGGCACGCCTGCAGATTGTGTGTATCTAGCTTTACATGCTTTATATAAAAAGCGTTTGCCTGATCTTGTCATAAGTGGGATCAATAAAGGTGCTAATGTGGGCGAAGATATAACCTACTCAGGAACTTGTGCAGGTGCTATGGAAGCAGTGCTTCATGGAATTCCCGCTATTGCTTTATCGCAATTTTACAAAGATAGTCAAAAAGAGCTTGATTATAAACTTGCTCTAAAACTTACCAAAAAAATAGTCAAAAATATCTTTGAAAAAGGTTTTCCTTTAGACAAAAAAGAATTTTTAAATATCAATTTTCCTTCTAGCAAAACAAGCTTTCAAGGCTTAAAAATTTGCAAAGCAGGTAAAAGAATTTATAGCTATGAAGCACATTCAAATACAAATCCAAGGGGAGTAGAATACTACTGGTTAGCTGCTGCTAATCTTGATCATGAAAATGAAAAAAACTCAGATATAGCACTTTTAAAACAAGGCTATGCCACAATAACCCCTATAATGCTTGATCTAACAGCTTATAAACAAATGAAAAATCTTAAAAAATGGTTAAAAAATGGATAGATATACACGCATAAAATGGCTTGTAAATGAAGAAAATTTTATAAAATTTCAAAATACAAAAGTCTTAGTATGTGGTTTGGGTGGAGTTGGTGGAATTTGTGTTGATACACTTTTTAGAAGTGGTTTTAGTGATTTAACTTTAATCGATGCAGATAGATTTGAAACTACTAATCAAAACCGCCAACTTCATAGCGAAAATATAGGCGAAGAAAAAGCTAAGGTTTTTGAACGCATTTACAACGCTAAAGGCATAGTTAGTAAAATTGATGATGAGTTTTTAAAAAGTTTTGATTTAAGCGAATTTGATTTAATCATTGATGCGATTGATGATATACCTGCTAAGGTTGCTTTGGCTAATTTAATTGATTTAAAAAAGCAAATTTTTATCTCTTCCACTGGTGGAGCTAGGAAGCTTGATCCAACGCGTATTAAAACAACGAGTATATTTAAAACCCATGGCGATGCCCTAGCTAAAAAATTCCGCTATGAGCTTAGAAAATCAGGTTTTAAAGGAGATTTTGAAGTGGTATTTTCAGATGAAGAAGCTCATTGTAAAGATCTTGGCTCATTTATGGGTGTGACAGCTTCTTTTGGACTTGCCCTAGCTTCTTTAGCTCTAAGGAAAGTGCTTGATAAGAAAGCTTGATATAAAAGATTTAGCTTCTTGCATCAAGCTTTTTAAGCAAAGTGTATCAATGCTTTGTAAAAACGATTACACAAAAGAACAAATTCATGCATGGACTAATATAGACCAAAAAGCTTGGGAAGAAAAATTCCAAAAGCAACTAGGTTTTGTTTATGAAGAAAAAGATAAAATCATATCTTTTATAAGTATAAATTTAAAAGAAAAAACACTCGATCTTTGCTTTACTTATGTAAATTTTGCATATCAAGGTTATGGCAAAGCTTTATTAGAATTTGCTTTAAAGAATTACCCTTATAATGAAATTTATACTTTTGCTAGTCTTAGTGCTAAAAATTTCTTTTTAAAAGCAGGATTTAAAATCATCAAAGAAAACATTGCTATAAGAGATCAACAAGAATTGAAAAATTTTTTAATGAAAAAGGAAATAAATTGAAAAAAATACTTTTACTTTTTAGTCTTTTTTGCTCTTTTGCTTTGGCAAATGAAAATTTAAAAGATCTTTTTAAAGATTACAATGAAAGTGGAGTTTTTATAGCTTATGATGGTAAAAAGTATTATAGCAATGACTTTAAAAAAGCAAACAAACGCATTCTACCTGCCTCTACTTTTAAAATTTTCAATGCTTTAATCGCACTGAATGAAGGCATTGTGAAAGATACTAATGAAATTTTTTATCATTACAAGGGCGAAAAAGTATTTTTACCATCTTGGAAAAATGACGCAAATTTAGCCCTAGCTATGCAAAGATCTCAGCTACCTGCCTATAAAGAACTAGCTAGAAAAATAGGCTTAGAAAAAATGCAAAAAAATCTAGATAAATTAAACTATGGCAACCAAAAAATAAGCAAAATCGATGAATTTTGGCTTGATAATTCTTTGCAAATTAGCCCCAAAGAACAAACTTCTTTGCTTTTTAAACTAGCAAATTTAAAATTAGATTATCTTAAAAATATACAAAAAGAAGTTATAAATATAATAAAACTTAGCGAAAATGATCATTATGAATTTTTTGCAAAAACAGGCTGGGGTTTAGATAAATATGGACAAATCGTAGGTTTTATAAAAGATAAAAAAACTCATCAAATTTATGCTTTTGCTTTATGTATGGATATAAGTGATTTTAACAAGCTTTATTTAAGAGAAGAATTAGCAAAAAAATATCTATCAAATTTAATAAACTTGACACATAAAAAATAAAGGATGATAAGTCAAGGTATTTTGAAATTCTTTTTCATAGTTTTTTAAAAATGCCTTGCTTATGAAAAATTTATCACCCAAAGCATTAACCCCGCTTAATTTCAAATGCCTAAAAAGCTCTAAAGTATAATCAAATTTTAACTCTTTTAACTCTTCTTTTGCTTTTATGATCTTAAATTTTTTAGAAAGTTTTTGCGAAATTTGCTCTAAGCTTAGATACTCAAGCGATAAATTGGTGCTTTGCTTAATTTGAGTGAAATTTTTTTCTCCAAAAGTAGAAAAAAGTAAAATTCCATTTTTATTTAGCACAAATGCAAGATTTTCTAGAAGTTCATCTATCTTTAGCCACTGCATACAAGCATTTGAAGCAATAAGATCAAATTTTTTCGTATAAAAATGATGATTTTTAAGTTCATTCATATCAAAAACGCCAAATTCATCAAATTTACAAGGATTTTCAAAAGGATAAATATCATTTAAAAAATAATGTTTAAATTTGATACTTTCTTGCAAAGCCTTACTAAAAACCCCTACCCCACAGCCAAACTCAAATACCGCTTTAAAATCGCTAAAATCATTCTCGCTAAGCATTTTACAAAGCTCATTAGCCATAGCTTTTTGCACAGGTGTATTTGTGCTATAAGTGTCTTTTGCTCTTATGAAAGTTTGCAAAGCTCTTCCCAAGCATGGTATTTAAAAAATGCAAAATGTGGCTCATCGACAAACATTGCCTTTTCTTTGAAAAAATTAAAAGCATGTTTTGGTGGAAAGATTTTATCATCATTGCTAATTATGGCTTTATCCCAAGCGAAATTTTCGTTTAAATCTTTAGTGCAAAACTCATATAAGCTTAAAAGCTCTTCTTTTAAATGCTCGTTTTTTTCAAAGTAAAACTCATCACTTAAACTCATTCTTTTTTCAAGCAAATTTGCTTTAAAGTCCTTTAAAGCAAACCTTTTCATCGTAAGTTTAAAAATGGCTTTTTTGATCCCAAATTCATCATCTATAGGTAAATTTGTACCATTTATGGCTATTTTTTGTTCAAATTTTATATCTTTTAAAATTTTACTCGCTACACAAACTCCCATAGAAAAGCCAACAAGAGTGATATTTTCAAATTTATGAAGATCAAATTCCCAATCAAAACTCGTATAATCATACACCATTAAAACATTTACATCACTTTTTAAATGCGTAAAATGGCTAAAATGTGAGCAAAACCCTGAAAAAAATAAAATCAACTCAGATGAATTTGCATTTTCATGTAAAAAATGAGTTTTCAAAGTACCTCCAAAACCTTTTCTAAGTCTTTTTTCACTAAACCAGCATGTAAAGAAAAGCGAATTCTAGCTGTATTTTTAGCCACGGTTGGTTCTTTAATAGCAGGTGCGAAAATACCATTTTCTAAAAGCTTTTGAGAAATTTCACTAACTAAAGAATTTTGCCCTAAAATAAAAGATATCACATAAGCCTCGCCTAAAACTGCACCTTTACTTGCTAAAGCATTTTTAAACCAAACGCTTAATTCTAAAAGCTTTTTTCTTTGAGCGCTAAATTCATGCAAATGCTTAAAAACATGCAAAGTCCAAGCTACATTTATAGGTGCAATAGCAGTTGAGTATATAAAGGCTCTTGCTTTGTTGATAAAAAAATCTTTTTCATCACTTATCATACAAGCTCCCATAGAAGCTATAGCCTTACCAAAAGTAAAAACTAAAAAATCCACTTCCTTTTCTAAGCCCAAAAATTTCACATAACCCAAACCATCATCACTAAAACACCCTATGCTATGAGCTTCATCAATGTAAATTTTGATATTTTTAAACTCTTTTTTTAAATTTATGAATTCTTTTATAGGTGCAAAATCCCCATCCATACTAAATAAAGCTTCACTTACTATAATGATATTTTCAAATTCTTTATAATGCTTTTGCACTAAGCTTTGCAAATGCTTTATATCATTGTGTTTAAACCTTATAAATTTAGCCCCGCCAAGCCTTAAACCATCGATGATACTTGCATGCACTTGCTTATCTGCTAAAAATAAAGTATTTTTAATGCTTGCTAAAGCTTGCAAACAGCTAACATTTAAGGCATAGCCGTTGTTAAAATGCAAGATTTTTCTACCTAACTTAGCTTCCAAAAAGTTTTCAAATTCATCAAAAATCGCATAATTTCCACTCAAGCTTCTTGAACTTGAACTAGAAAATTCAAATTCTTTTAAATGTGTTAAAAAATCTTGCTTTAATGCTTTTTCATTGCTTAAATTTAAATAATCATTGCTCGCTAAATTTAGCAATTTTTGCCCATTATAAACGACATATTTTCCCTCATGTTTTAATGAGCGTAGAATTCTAAAATTATCTTGTTGTTTTAACTCATCTAAAATTTGTGCAATTTGCATTATTGTTTAAGCCTTGCGTAAGCTTGACAACCTAAATCATTTTTTAAATCACAAGCCTTGCCAAAATACTCTAAAGCCTTAGAAGTGTCTTTTCTAACGCCTTTGCCAAGTGCATACATAACTCCAAGATTAGAACAACCAGCTCCATCATTTAAATTACAAGCTTTTACATAAAGTTCAACTGCTTTAAAATTATCCTTTTTTACACCTTGTCCATTTGCATACATGAAACCAAGATTAGAACAACCTAAACCATTTTCTAAGTCACATGCTTTTTGATATAATTCTACTGCTTTGAAATTATCTTTTCTAACACCATGTCCATTCGCATACATTACACCCAGATTAAAACAACCCAAGCCTTTTTCTAAACCACATGCTTTTTGATACAATTCTGCTGCTTTAAAATTATCTTTTCTTACACCTTTTCCATCTATATACATAACACCCAGATTAAAACAACCAGCTCCATCATTTAAATTACAAGCTTTTACATAAAGTTCAACTGCTTTAAAATTATCCTTTTTTACACCTTGTCCATTTGCATACATGAAACCAAGATTAGAACAGCCGTCCCCGTTATTTAAATCACAGGCTTGTTTGTAATACTTTATAGCGTTTATATAATCACCACTCTCATAAGCTTTAAATCCTTTTACAAATAAATCCTCTTGCGAATATGCAAAATTTAAAAATAAAATCACTAAGATAATCAAAACTTTTTTCATACTTTACCTTTAAGTTTAAGATAAAAGCTAATTATATAAATATTTTCTAAATAATCCTTTTTCATTTTAAAGCATAAATTTGAGTAAAAATTGTAGTATCATTAGTAATAAAAATCAAAGAAGTAAAAATGAATTTAAAAGAACTAGACTTAAAACACATTTGGCACCCTTGCACGCAAATGAGTGATCATGAGTTTTTACCTTTAATACCTATAAAAAAGGCCAAGGGAGTGTATTTGTATGATTTTGATGAAAAATCCTACATAGACTGCATTAGCTCTTGGTGGGTAAATATCTTTGGTCATTGTAATGAGTATATCAATGAAAAAATCAAAGATCAGCTTCAAAATTTAGAGCATGTCTTGCTTGCAGGCTTTTCACATGAGCCTATCATAAAGCTTTCGCAAAGACTTTGCAAGCTTTTACCTTTTGATAAATGCTTTTTTGCAGACAATGGTAGTTCAGCCATAGAAGTGGCTTTAAAAATGAGCTTTCAATACCACTTAAACAATGGCTCTAAAAAGGATAAATTCTTATCACTTAGCAATTCTTACCATGGAGAAACCTTGGGTGCATTAAGCGTTGGCGATGTAGCGCTTTATAAAAAAACCTATGAGCCTTTACTTTTAAAAAGTATCACAACACCTGTGCCAACTAGCAAGGACTATACAAAAGAACTTGAAATTTTAGAAAGCATTTTAAAAAATCATCATCATGAAATTTGTGCTTTTATACTTGAGCCTTTACTTCAATGTGCAGGCAATATGCATATATATGAGCTTGGGTATTTAAATGAAGCCATTAAGCTTGCTAAAGATTATGGTGTGCAAGTGATATTTGATGAGATAGCCACAGGTTTTGGGCGCACGGGAGAGATGTTTGCGCTAGATTATTGCTCGCAAAGCATTGATTATATATGCCTTTCTAAAGCTATCACGGGTGGGTATTTACCGCTTTCAGTGGTACTTACTAAAGATGAAATTTATGAGAAATTTTATGATAGCTATGAGAGCCAAAAGGCCTTTTTACACTCTCACTCTTACACGGGTAATGCCCTAGCTTGTGCAGCGGCTAATGCGACTTTGGATATTTTTGAAAAAGAAAATATCATCGCAAAAAATAAAATCAAAAGTGCTTTTATAAAAACGCAATGGGAGAGTTTAAAAGAATTTAACTTTTTAGGAAATTTTAGAAATTTAGGCATGGTGAGTGCATTTGATATACAAAAAAGCAAATACCAAAGAGCAGGACTTGAAGTCTTTCAAAGAGCCTTAGAAAAAGGCTTGCTTTTAAGACCACTTGGAAATACAATTTACTTCATGCCACCATATGTTATAAATGAAGATGAGATTGCTTATGTAGTGCAGTCTTTAAGAGAGATTTTCAATGAATTCTAATTTTGATTAATTTTAAATTAATATAATATGAAAATAATAATTTTACAAAGAAAGGATATTTTAAAATGAAAGAAATTAATCAAAATGCTTTTTTTGATGAATTAGTTTTAATGCTTCTTTATAAAAAAGAAACATTAAACACAACAAAAATCGAGCAGTTACTTGGCGGGATATATGATTTCCAAAATGTTAATAATGTTATTTCTAATAGAGACAATCAAACAAGTTATATATATAAAGAATATATGCTTTATGACGAAAATAAAAATGAATTAACAATCACTAACGCAGGTAAAGAGTATATAAGAAATAAATTTCCACCAAAACCAAGAATATCTTAAACAATAAATTTTAAAAGTTTTTCACACACTTTATCATCAAATTCTATAATGGGAATTGAAGTATATTTGCTTATAAAATCTTTGCTAAAATTATCTTGAGTTTTTAAGATTAAAGCAAGGATTTTAATATCTCTTTGTTTTAGTGCTTTTATACTTAAAAGAGTGTGATTGATACTACCTAGATAATCTTTTGCTACCAAAATCGTAGGGTGTTTAAACGCACTCATATAATCAATCATTGTTTTTTCATCATCAAGTGGCGAAAAAAGCCCACCAGCTAGCTCGATGATGAGTTTATCACTTTGTGGAATTTGTATATCAAAGGCTTTATAGTTTAAATTTTCTAAAATCCTGCCTTTGTGTGGGGAAGCAGGAGTTTTTAAAAACACACCTTCTTTGAAAATCTTAGTTTTTGGACTAAACTCAGCTACTATCTCGCTATCTTTTGGGATTCCTGCTTGGATAAGCTTAAAATAATCAAATCCTAATTCCTTACAAAGTCTAGCACTTAAGTAAGTTTTACCAACATCTGTGTCTATACCGCTAATATATATTTTCATTTTAAACCTATGAAAGTATTTTTAAACCCACAGTACAAGCGATGATAAGAGCGATCAAAAAAAGCTTTAAAAAGCTTTTGCTTTCTTTGTAAAAAAGCACCCCTATGATAACCCCACCTGCAGTTCCAGCTCCTGTCCATATAGAATAAGCCACACTCATAGCAATACTTTGCATACTAAGGCTTAAAAATCCAAACGAAAAACCAAAACACACTATCAAAGCTAAAAGATAAAGCTTATTTTTAGTGCTTACAAGTTGTTTCATAATAATCACACCAAAAATTTCAAAAGCAGTCGCTAAAAACAAAAAGAACCATTCCATTATTTAGCTTCCTTGCTAATGATTTTAAGGCCTATGATACTTAAAAGTAAAATGGCTATTAAAGCAAGTTTGGTAGCAGAGCTTGGCTCATTGAAAATAAACATCTCATTAAGCACCACTCCAACCGTGCCAATACCTACAAAAACACTATAAGCAATGCTTACTTCAAGTCTTTCACAAGCTTTTAAAAAACAAGTAAAAGATATGCATACACCAATAGCAGTAAGCACATAATGCCAAATTTCAGTAGAGTATTTTAAACCACTTACCCAAAAACACTCAACCAAACCACCTAAAATAACCATAAACCAACCAAAATTAGAGCTTATTTTTGTTCTTTCTATCATAATCTACCTTTTTTCAAAAGTGCAAATTATAACTAAAATTACAAAATATTTTCTAGAATAAGATTAATTTATTGTATTTTAAAATTATTTAGTAATTAATTTATAATAAATTTAATAATATTAATTTATATTTAATTTACATTGTTATAAAATTATAAGATTTTAAAAAAGGAGGAGTAATGAAATTTTTAGCATGTAGCAAAAAATCTTTACTAGTATTAGCTAGTTTGGTATTTTTATCAAGTAGTAATGTTTTTGCAAAAAGCTTTGAACCTATCATTGTAATACATGGTGGAACAAGTGGGTTAGGTTTAACCAAAGAAGAATTTGCTAAAAGAGAAAAAGTGATGAAAGAATCACTAAAAGCTGGACAAAAAATACTTGAAAACGGTGGAAGTTCAATTGATGCGGTAATAGCCGCTATTAAAGTTATGGAAGATAGTCCTGAATTTAATGCGGGAAAAGGTGCTGTTTTTACTTCTGATGGATATAATGAACTTGACGCTTCTTTAATGGATGGAAAAAATTTAAAAGCTGGAGCAATTGCTATGGCAAGAACCATTAAAAATCCTATAGAAGCAGCAAGACTTGTTATGGAGAAAACACCTCACACTTTAATAGCAGGAGAAGGTGCTGACAAATTAGCTAAAAAACATGGTCTAGAAATAGTTGGGCAAAAATATTTTTATACTGACCATAGATATAAACAGTTACAAGAAGCTAAAAAAAGTAAAGAAGTATTACTAGATAGTGATAAAGCAAAAGCTCATTTAGGAATAAGCACAGAGCCTTATTTAGGCACAGTAGGAGCGATAGCTTTAGATAAAAATGGTAATTTGGCAGCGGGTACAAGCACAGGTGGAACTACTAATAAAATGACAGGTCGTATAGGAGATTCTCCTATCATAGGAGCTGGAAATTATGCAAACAATGATTCTGTAGCAGTATCTTGTACAGGAACTGGCGATATTTATATAAGAGTAGCTGCAGCACACGAAGTAGCTTCTTTATATGAGTATAAAAAACTTTCAGTACAAAAAGCAGCTGAAGAAACTATAAAACAAGTTGCCAAACTTGGTGGAACAGGCGGAATTATTTCAATAGATAAAAATGGAAAAGTAGGATATGCGTGGACCAAAGATAAACTTGGAATGTATCATGGTGAAGCAAGACTAGGTAAAGAACCAAAAATCTTTTGGCCTGTAGAAAAATAATTAACGCAATTTAATTTTCTTTGTGCCTCTTAGCTTAAAAATCTTTGAGGCACTGCTTTCAGAAAAGTTTTTATCTACAATTTTATCTGCGTTTTGCATAGCCCATTTTAAATTAAATTCTTTTCCATGAATGTTTGCTGAAGTAGAATAAAGCCAGTCAAATTGCTTTAAAAATCTCTCGTGATTACAATCTTTTACAACACGAATTGCTTTAGAATTGGAATATAAAAAAGTAGTTTTTTTAGATTTTCTAATAGTATTTTTAAAATGATTTGGTACTCTTGTAAGTTTTTTAAGCTCACTAAATTTAGCTGTGGTAATCAAACAATCTTGGTTTAAAGATCTTTTTTTTAAAACATTAAGGGCTTTTAAATCTTTGCTTAAAAACCCTGCTGTTGTATCAGTTTGGGCTAGATAGATCATGATTTTAAATACTCTTGCAAGCTCTTTACTTCAAGACATGATTTATTTTGTATAGCTTTAATCGCTTTAGCACCTGCATACGCTGCCCTTAGGTTTGTAAAATAAGGTGTTTTAAAGCGTAAAATATTAGCTCTAATTTTTTTAGTATCATCTTTAAAACTATTTTCATCACTTGTGTTTATAGCTAGATGAATTTGTGAATTTTTAATTTTATCTTCCACATTTGGACGTCCTTCTGAAATCTTATGGATAAATTCACATTCCAAACCTGATTCTTGCAGTATTTTATAAGTACCGCTAGTCGCTATAATTTTAAAACCTAGCTTAATATACTCATTTGCTAAATCTACTGCGTATTTTTTATCTTGTTCTCTTAAAGATAAAAAAACATTTCCACTTTCTGGTAAGAAATTTGAAGAAGCTATTTGACTTTTTGCATATGAATTTTCAAAATCTTTACTAATACCCATAACCTCACCAGTTGAACGCATTTCAGGCCCAAGCTCAAGATCGCTTCCGCTAAGTTTTGCAAAAGGAAATACTACTGATTTTACACTAATATGTTTTGGTTGTTTAGCTCTTAAAATTCCATTTTTTTCTTCTACCACCTTAAAAGTGTCATAAAAATTTAAACTTTCTCTTAAATTTCCTTGCCACATTACACGTGTTGCAACTTTAGCTAAAGGAATTCCTGTAGCTTTACTCACAAAGGGCACGGTTCTACTTGCTCTTGGATTTACTTCTATCATATAAAGTTTATTTTCATGAATAGCAAATTGTATATTTAAAAGTCCAATTACGCCTAAATTCAAAGCAATATCTTTGGTTTTTTGCTCAATCATTTCAAGCATAGTTTTATCAATATTTACAGCAGGTAAAGAACAAGCACTATCACCTGAATGAATTCCTGCTTCTTCAATATGTTCCATAATACCTGCTACATAGACTTCTTTACCATCACTTATTGCATCTACATCAAGTTCGGTTGCATTATCTAAAAATTGATCAATAAGCACTGGAGATTTATCACTCACATCTACTGCTTCTTGCATATAAAGTCTAAGCTCACTCTCATCATGCACTACACGCATTGCACGACCACCCAAAACATAGCTTGGTCTAACAAGTACAGGATAACCTATCTCATTTGCTTTTATAATTGCTTCTTCTACGCTTATGACTGTGCCATTTTTAGGTTGGTTTATACCTAAATCTTCAATAAATTTGGCAAATTTCTTTCTATCTTCAGCTAAATCTATCACTCTTGCACTTGTCCCTATAATCTTTGCTCCAAAAGCACTAAGGCGTTTTGCAAATTTAAGTGGAGTTTGACCACCAAAATGTACGATTACTCCATCTGGCTTTTCTCTATCAACAACTGCTCTTAAATGTTCAAAGTCAATAGGTTCAAAATATAAAATATCACTTGTATCATAATCAGTTGAAACCGTTTCTGGGTTGCAATTATACATTATAGTTTTTACACCCATATCTTTTAGAGCAAAAGAGGCATGTACGCAAGCATAATCAAACTCAATACCTTGTCCTATGCGGTTTGGCCCACCACCTATAATCATTACTTTTTTATCTTTTTTATCTTTATTTTCTTTTACTTGCGTAGCTTCATTTGCATTAATGCTTGAATACAAATACGGAGTTAATGCTTCAAATTCGCCCGCACAAGTATCTACTTCGCTATATTGAGCGATGATTTTATGTTTAATTCTTGCATAATAAATATCGTTTTGACTAAGCTCGAGATTATCTTTTTGATTAATCAAGCTAGCAATTTTTTTATCTGAAAAACCTAAGGTTTTAGCTTTTCTTAATAGTTGTTTATTGCTTAAAATATCCATATCTATTTGATTTTCAAATTCCACTATTTCTTTGATTTGATTTAAAAACCAAGGATCTATTTTGCAAAGCTCAAAAAGCTCTTGTGTGCTAAAACCTTCTCTAAAAGCTTGTGCTATATAAAGTAAACGTTTTTCATTCGCGTGACGAATTTTTGTAATTAATTCGTTTTTATCACAATCTATTACATTAAAACCACTTAAATTTCTCTCAAGTGAACAAAGTGCTTTTTGTATACTTTCTTTAAAAGTACGCCCTATCGCCATAACTTCACCCACGCTTTTCATTGCAGTGCCAAGTTCAGTGCTTGCATTTGGAAATTTTTCAAAAGTAAAACGAGGAATTTTAGTTACTATATAATCAATCACTGGCTCAAAAGAAGCAGGGGTTCCTGTGATATCATTTTTAATTTCATTCAAACTAAAACCAACTGCTAAAAGCGTTGCAACTTTAGCTATGGGATAACCTGTTGCTTTACTAGCTAGGGCTGAAGATCTTGAAACTCTAGGATTCATTTCAATAACTATCATCCTACCATTAGTTGGATTGACAGCAAATTGCACATTTGATCCACCTGTATCAACGCCAATTTCTCTTAAAATTGCAAATGAAGCATTACGCATTGCTTGATATTCTTTATCAGTAAGTGTTAAAGCTGGTGCTATGGTTATACTATCGCCTGTATGCACTCCCATAGGATCAATATTTTCAATGGAACAAACGATAATACAATTATCATTTTTATCACGAATTACCTCCATTTCATATTCTTTCCAGCCAAGCAAGCTTTCTTCAATCAAAATTTCATGGATAGGACTTAGTGCTAAAGCAGTGTTTGCAAGTTCTGCAAATTCATCCATATTATATACCACACCACTTCCCGCACCCCCAAGAGTAAATGAAGCTCTAATCATCAAAGGAAAACCTATCTCATCAACTGCTTTTAAAGCTTCTTCATAGTTATATGCATACATAGATTTTGGTAAATCCATACCAATTTTTTTCATACATTCTTTAAAAACTTGTCTATCTTCGCCTTTTTTAATAGCCTCTGGATTTGCTCCTAAAAATTTTACATCTCCAAGCTCGTCACTTTCATAAACTTCCATAGCAACATTAAGTGCTACTTGACCACCCATAGTAGGTAAAATCGCATCAATCTTTTCTTTTTTGATTATATTTAAAATACTTTCTTTGGTAATTGGTTCTATATATGTTGCATCAGCAAATTCAGGATCTGTCATAATCGTAGCAGGGTTAGAATTTATCAAAACTACTCTATAACCTAGCTCTTTTAAAGTTTTAGCTGCTTGAGTTCCTGAGTAATCAAACTCACAAGCTTGACCTATAACTATAGGTCCACTGCCTATTAATAGTATATTTTTTATATCTGTTCTTTTTGGCATTATGATTTCCTAAGCTAAATTTTTAGCCAAATTATAACAAATATTAGTTTTTTAAAAGTTGAAATTAACAAAATAAATAAGGAAAATTAGTTTTCTACCATATAAAAATAATTTGGTACTTTTGTTTTTACATAAGGTTTAACATAAGCGTTTTGGTAGGCACCTTCTTCTTCTATTTTAAAAATTTCCCCAACAGGAATTCCTGAAAAGAAAATTTCATCTAATCCACTTGTATAAACTTTTTCTCCTATTTTAAGCTCGAGCCACTTAGAAATATATTTAACCAATATATAATTGTTCCTACCATGAGCAACACCAGGAACCTGGTTTTTACCTATAAAAACAGAAAAAACACATTCTTCATCACCTTGCAAAAGCCCCAAAGCTCTGCCATTTTTTTCTACTACTATTCCGGCAGTATAGCCATTATAAATCAAACCTTTTATTTTGCCTTTATAATCAATATCAAGCCATACCTTATGATAGTCACTAATTTGAGCATATGAAGTAGCTTTTACCAAAACCACATTAGGATAATAAAAGCTTGAGTTTTTATCATTTAAAATATTATTTAATTCATTTGCAAAATTTTTCATATAAATATTATTTTTTTCAAGTTCTGCGTTTCTTTCTCTTAGATTTCTAATTTCTTGAGCTTGATTAAGATATTCATTAAATTTAAATTTCAAAAAATCAATATTTTTCGAAAATTGATCAATAATAACAATATTTAATTTTAAAACATTTTGTTTTATTATATCTCCATAATAAAACGAAACAAATACCAAAAAAGATAAAATCAGTATACTAAGGATTTTACTCTTCATTGGTTAGCTGATGCAATAAAGAAATTTCTTCTAAAGCCTTGCCTGTACCTTTTGCAACAGCTAAAAGTGGCTCATCTGCTACATAAACTGGAAGCTTAACTACTTCTGAAAGATATTTATCAAGACCACGTATTAAAGCTCCACCACCTGTTAAAACAACGCCATTTTCAACAATATCTGCAGCAAGATCAGGTGGCATCATCTCAAGAACGATTTTTAAAGCATCAGCAATTTCTTTCAAATGCTCACGCATAGCCTCTCTTACATCTTCACTTGTTAGCTCTATCCTATTTAACAATCCTGTTACTTGATCACGACCCTTAACTACCATAGAAAGTTCTTTTGGGAGTTGAACTGCTGATCCTATAGTAATTTTAATTTCTTCTCCTGTTCGCTCACCTATAACAAGATTGTATTTTTCTTTTACATAGTTTACTATACTAGTGTCAAGTTTATCGCCTGCTGTGCGGATTGATTTTGAAATAACAAGTCCACCTAAAGAAGTAACACCAATTTCAGTTGTACCTCCACCAATATCCACTACTAAACTTCCTTGAGGCTCTCTAATTGGTAAATTTGCCCCAATAGCAGCAGCCATAGGCTCTTCTATCAAAAACACTTCCCTAGCTCCCGCACTTAAAGCACTTTCTCTAACTGCTTTTCTTTCAACTTGAGTTAAACCATAAGGCACTGAAATAATAATTCTAGGTCTTAAAAAAGATTTTCTTCTATGAGTTTTTTCTATAAAATAACGGATCATCTTTTCAGTCATATCAAAATCCGCAATCACTCCATCTTTCATAGGACGAATTGCTTCGATATTACCTGGAGTTTTTCCTACCATTTCCTTAGCTTCTTTACCAACAGCTAAAATTTTAACTCTACCGTATCTTTCACGTTCTACTGCAACAACTGAAGGTTCATCAATCACTATACCTTTATCTTTTACCAAAACCAAAGTATTTGCAGTACCTAAGTCAATCCCCATGTCACTCGAAAAAAATCCAATTATTTGATCTAAAATCATTCTCAGCCTTTAACTTTTTTATTTTTTATAAATAAAGGTTTAGCACCTTCTTTAATTACTTCTTTAGTAATAATTATATTATAGCCATAATACTCTGGCAAATCAAACATTAAATCTACCATCATCTCTTCAATGATACTTCTTAAACCTCTAGCACCTGTTTTACGCTCTAACGAAAGTTTAGCAATTTCTCTTAATGCTTCATCTTCAAATTTTAATTCCACATTATCAATGGCAAAAAGTTTTTGATATTGTTTAATAATAGCATTTTTTGGCTCTGTTAAAATACGCACCATACTTTCTTCATCAAGCTCTTCTAAGGAAGCTAGTACATGTAATCTTCCTATAAGTTCAGGGATAAGCCCAAAATGTACCAAATCATCAGGCTCTAGTCTTTGAAGCAAGGCTTCTTTTTCATCCTTTTTATCATCAGTAAAAAAGCCCATGACATTATCGCCTAGTTTTCTTTTAATGATATCACTAATACCATCAAAAGCCCCACCACACACAAATAAAATATTAGTTGTATCTATTTGTATAAAATCTTGATTTGGATGTTTTCTACCACCTTTTGGTGGGATATTTACTAAAGATCCTTCGATGATTTTAAGTAAAGCTTGCTGTACACCTTCACCGCTTACATCTCTTGTAATGGAGCGATTTTCACCCATTCTTGCGATTTTATCGATCTCATCGATAAATATAATCCCTTTTTGTGCTCTTTGTACATCTCCATCAGCAGCTTGCAAAAGACGAGTAAGGATATTTTCAACATCTTCTCCCACATAACCTGCTTCAGTTAAAGAAGTCGCATCACAAATCGCAATAGGTACATCTAAAAATCTTGCTAATGTCTGTGCTAGTAAAGTTTTTCCACTCCCTGTTGGGCCTACTAATAAAATATTTGATTTAGCTAGTTCTGTATCATCATCTTCTAAGTCAGATCTAAAAAGCCTTTTGTAGTGATTATACACCCCTACACTAAAAATTTTTTTAGCCCTATCTTGACCTATTACATATTTATCTAAATATGCTTTTAATTCTTTAGGAGTAATATTTTTAAAATTTTCTTTATCTATTTCTTTATTTTTTAATTCTTTTTCTTCTCCAAAGAAAATATTACAAGCACTCTCAGCACAATATTCGCATATAAAGGCATTATTATAATCATTTACTAAAATTCTTCTTTCACTTGTTTCTATTTCATTGCAAAAACTACATCTTTTAACCATGATTTTTTTCCTTATAAATAGGAATTCCTCTTTTTGTTTCTAAGATAAAATTACACATTTTTTTAACATTACTACTTTGAGTTTCTTCTAATAATCTTAAGGCATTTTCTTTTAAAGAACCATGTCTAAATAAAATTTTAAAGGCTTTACTTAAAATATCTGCTTCGTCTTTATCAAAACGTCTTCTAATGCCTACTAAATTCAAACTTCTAATACTTGCACGATTACCTTCTGCTAAACAAAAAGGGACCACATCTTGAGAAAGTGCACTTGCCCCTGCTATCATACAACCTTCACCTACCTTGACAAATTGATGAATCGGAGTAAGCCCCCCAACAACTGTATAATCTCCAAGCTCAACATGACCTGCCAAAGTGGCATTGTTTGCTAAAATAATATTATCTCCTAAAATACAATCATGCGCAATATGTGAATAAGCCATTATAAAAGCATTATCGCCTATTCTTGTAAATCCATCTCCTTTGGCTGTTCCTGAGTTGATGGTAACAAATTCTCTAATTACTGCGTTTTTACCTATAATAACACCTGAATTTATTTCATCTTTGTAGGAAATATCTTGTGGAATATCCCCAACTATAGCATAAGAAAAAACTTTAGAATTTTCACCAATAATGACATTGGGTAAAATTCTAGCACCTTGCTTAATAACACTATTAGCGCCTATATTAGCGTTTTTTCCAACATAAGCATAAGCTTCTATCACAACATCATCTGCAATAATAGCTCCATCTTCTACAACTGCACTTGGATGAATTTTACTCATTATTTATCTACTATCATAGCTTTTAATTCAGCTTCTGCTACCAATTGTCCATCTACAAAAGCTTTTCCTTGAAAAATCCACATATTTCCGCGATTTTTTACAACGCTCATTTCATAATCAAGTCTATCACCTGGACGCACAGGATTTCTAAATTTAGCATTATCAATGCCTGTAAAGTATACTACTTTAGTGCTTGGATCTACTTTATCATCCATGCTTTCAAACGCTAAAACACCACCTGTTTGTGCCATACCTTCCAAAATCAATACACCTGGATAAATCGGATGATCAGGAAAATGTCCCATAAAAACATGATCACTTATGCTAATATTTTTATAACCTCTAACAACTTCTTTGGTTTTTAATTCTACAATTTTATCTATAAGCAAAAATGGATACCTATGTGGTAAAATTTTTTGAATTTGCATAACATCTATCATAAAAATTAGCCTTAATAATGTATTCAAAATTTAGATTTTACAAAAAAAATATTAACAGATTAATTAAGTCTTATAACTTTACAATTATTTCTTTACTATCAAAATAAATTTCACTTTTTGCTAGAAATTCATATGTACCTTTGGAAATATCTTCTACGATAATTACTGGCGAAAGATTATAAATACCAAAATGTTTCTGTCTTATTTTTATTTCTTGCTCAACTTTTAAAGGATTTTGCAAAAAATCATCAAAATTTTTAAATTTTGCTTTACATAAAGTGTTAAAATACTTAAAACTCCATAAATTTATCTCATCTTTTACACTTTTATAGTACTTTAAATTCTCATCTAAAATACTAAATTTAGTATAAGAATTTTTAAAATGTGAATAAAATAAAACATGAGCTTTTATGGCTTGTTTGTTTTGTTTTATCAAAGCCCTTAGCAAACGGTAATTTAAAAATTTCTCTCTTTGAATTTCAAATTTAATACTTTTTTTTTCTAATTTTTTTACTTGATTGTAAAATTTGATTTTTTCTTCTATACTTGATGGTAATATTTGTTTATTTATAGGACTCATAAGCTCATCCATAAAGGCTTTTTTACCTTTTTGTTTAGAAAGTGCATAAATACATCCACAATAATTTTGATGATAAAGCATATCTTGTTTAGCTAGAGCAAATTGTCTTTGTGTTCCTCCATTTTTCCGAAAATCTAGTGCTAAAAACTCTATATCAAATTTATCACATTCTCTTTGCAATGCTAATTTTAGTTGTTCTAAATCTTTTTTAGGAGAAGCTAAAAGAGTTGTAGTTATTTTTTTTTCGCCTATTTTCTGTGCAAACTCAACACTTTTTTGCATTCTAAAATCAAAACAAATTTGACATCTTGCGCCTTTTTCAGGCTCATCTTCATAGCCCTTTACACTTTCAAGCCATTTTTCGTACTCATATTCACCTTTATAAAGTTTAATACCTAGTTTATCACAACTGCGTTTAACATCTAAAAATCTAAGCTCATGCTCACTATATGGATGAATATTTGGATCATAAAAATACCCGATGATTTTTTCATCAGGATAGGCTTTACTTAATTCTTGTATAAAATAATGACTATCCACACTACAGCAAATATGCACTAGCATAATTCTTTTAACACCTTAAAAGCATGATCTTTAGCTTTTACATTTTTATATATTTTTACAATATTTCCATTTTCATCAACTATAAAAGTAGATCTTATAAGTCCTTCATATTCTTTACCATAATTCTTCTTCAAACCCCAAGCACCATAGAGTTTACAAATTTCTTTTTCACCATCACTTAACAAAATATGCTTTAAATCATACTTTTTTATAAAATTTTCATGTGACTTTATACTATCTGGACTAATACCTATGACAACAGTATTTTGTTTTAGAAATTCCTCATAATTTTGACTAAACTCGCAAGCTTGTGTAGTGCAACCTGGGGTATTATCTTTTGGATAAAAATACAAGATAATTTTTTTGCCCAAAAAATCACTTAAAGAAATTTTAACTCCATCTTGATTTAAAAGCTCAAAAACAGGAGCTTTATCACCAATTTGTAATTCTTTCATTTTTTATCCTCTGCTCTTAATTTTTCTACACTTTTACCACCAAAAGCAATATTGCATGGTTCAATATCTTCTAATATTATGACTATATTTTGTTTTGGTTTATTATATTTTGTGTACAAAAGTTCTGTAATATCTCCTATTAACTCTTCTTTTTGAGTTTTGCTAAATTCTGGTTTAGCTAATTTAATACTTATAATTGGCATTAACTTTCCTTAATTTTTAAACAATGAAGAATTTTACTATATTCTAGCAATTATTAGTATATTTTTGATAAAATTAGTTTTATTTTTGATAAAGGCTTATTTATGATTAAAGCAAAAAAAATTTGGATAGATGGAAAAATCATTGATTTTGATGATGCAAAGGTTCATATTTTAACACATTCATTACATTATGCAAACGCAGTTTTTGAAGGAACAAGAGCTTATAAAACACAAAATGGTTTAGCAATTTTTAGATTAAAAGAGCACACCAAAAGACTTTTAGAGTCTGCAAAAATCACTTTAATCAATTCTCCTTTTTCTCAAGAAGAACTTGAAAATGCACAAATTGAGCTTTTAAGAGCAAATGATTTTCAAAATAACACTTATTTGCGACCTCTAATCTTTTTAGGTGATGGCACTATGGGGGTTTATCACGCTAAAGCTCCTGTTAGAGTGGCTATTGCTGCTTGGGAATGGGGTGCGTATTTAGGTGAAGAAGGTTTAGAAAAAGGTATTAAGGTTAAAATTTCTTCTTTTGCTAGAAATAGCGTTAAATCTAGCCTAGGTAAGGCAAAAGTAAGTGCAAATTATCTAAATTCTCAAATGGCTAAGTATGAAGCTATCGAAGCAGGATATGAAGAAGCATTAATGCTTGATGAAGAAGGTTTTATAGCAGAAGGAACAGGTGAATGCTTTTTTATGGTTAAAGATGGTAAATTAATCACTCCGCCAAATGATTTTTCATTAAAAAGTATCACTCAAGATATGGTTTTAAAAATTGCACACGATCTAGGTGTAAATGTGATGCGTCAAAGAATTTCAAGAGATGAAGTTTATGTAGCTGATGAAGCATTTTTCACAGGAACCGCAGCAGAAATAACACCGATTAATAATATAGATGCAAGAATTATTGGGAATGGAAAAAGAGGTGAGCTAACAACAAAGCTTCAAAATGCGTATTTTGATGTAGTTTATGGACGCAATGAAAAATATGCTTCTATGTTAACTTATATATAAAAAGGAATTAAATGCCAGCTGATTTGAATGATTATTTTAATAAGAAAAACAATCAAAATAATAAACAAAATTTTAATTTCAAGACACCAGAATTTAACTTCAAAGGTTTTGGGAAATTTTCTCCACTTATTTATAGTGCAATTACAATTATTTTAATTTTTGCACTTTTTAAACCTTTTGCAATTGTAAATTCAGGAGAAATGGGAATTAAATCTACTACAGGTAAATATAGTCCAACTCCCCTAGAACCTGGACTTCATTTTTTTATGCCAATATTGCAAAAAATTACTATAGTAGACACTAGAGTAAGACAAATCAACTATGCCTCCATAGAAGGTGTAAATGAAAATTTGCAAATAGGATCTGGAGTTGTAAATAAAAATAGTATTTCAGTACTTGATTCAAGAGGTTTACCTGTATCCATTGATGTAACAGTCCAATATAGATTAAACCCTTTACAAGTTCCTCAGACTATAGCAACATGGGGTTTAAATTGGGAAAACAAAATCATTGATCCTGTTGTTAGAGATGTAGTAAGAAATGTAGTAGGTCAATATACTGCGGAAGAACTCCCAACAAATCGTAATACTATAGCAGTACAAATTGATCAAGGTATTAGAAAAACTATAGAAAGTCAACCAAATGAACCAGCAGAACTTCAAGCTGTTCAACTTAGAGAAATTATCTTGCCTATTAAAGTAAAAGAACAAATCGAAAGAGTACAAATTGCTAAGCAAGAAGCCGAAAGAACTAAATATGAAGTTGAAAGAGCAAATCAAGAAGCACTTAAAAAAGCAGCTTTAGCCGAAGGGGAAGCAAATGCGACTATTATAAGTGCTAAAGGTCGAGCAAGTGCTGTAAAAATAGAAGCTGATGCACAAGCATATTCAAATAAAGAAATTGCAAAAAGTCTAAATAACCCTTTGCTTGATTTAAAACAAATTGAAACTCAAAAGCAGTTTAACGAGGCCCTAAAAGTAAATAAAGATGCAAAAATTTTCTTAACACCTGGTGGAGCTGTACCAAATATTTGGATAGATAGTAAAGATAATAAAAAGACAAGTTCAATAACAAATTAAAAAAAGAGTGATAATGAATGCCCAATATATTCGAGAGCAAATGACTTTTTACATTACTCATTTGCATTTAATTGATTTTTTATTGGCATCCCTAGTTATATTTTTTTTCATTATCACTTTATTTGTCGCTTTAGTTATTAGAAATAAACCTATATTTGCTTTTATTGTTATTTTATTGGGAATTTTATGTTCTGCTAGTATTGCTTATTTAGGTTATTTTCTTATTGATGCCAAAATCAGATCTAGAATTACTAGTTTAGATGATGTTCAATATTTCGTTTATGATAATTCATTAAGTATTAATTATAGCTTAACAAACACTTCTAAAAAAAATTTTAAATATTGCAAAATAAAAGTTGAGGTTTTTAAAAAAATAGATGATAGTAATACCTTACAAAAAATATTACATACTTTAAAACCCTTAAGAAGCAAATCAACCGTTGTAGAAAAAACTATTACACCAAATCAAACTATTAATTTAAAAACAAAATTTTCCGATTTTAAAAATGATCAAAAGTTTGATATAAAAATTAATTCAAAGTGTTTTTAATGGGATCTTTTACTTTTTTTCATATTCTAATTATTTTTATCATGCTAATTTCAACTATTTTAACTTGGATTTTACTCTATTTAAAAATACAAAATAAAAAACATATGATTATTTTTTGCACTATAAGTTTTATGTTGGCTTTAATTTTAACTATTTCTCTATTGCTAACTATAGATCAATATACAAAGAAAGCTAGTCTAAGTAATTTCTCAACATATAGACGTTTAACAACCGAAAGTATTATTGTAAAAGGTAGAGTAACCAATGATACTAATTTTAAAATTTCAGAGTGCTTTTTAGAACTCAGAATTATAGATGATAATAAAAAACATGAAATTAGTGGAGAAATTTTTAATCAGCAGAATTTTGATAGTATAAAAAAAGCAAATCAAAGAAAAAGAGACATTTCATATAGTGTGAATATAGCAAACCAACTATTGGGTCATACATATAAAGACTTTTCTTTTGAAGTAGCATTACCACCTCATTTTCAAAGCTACAAAATCTTTAAACAGCTAAAATGCAAATAAGGATTACTTAATAAAGTAATCCCCATCAAAACTAACCAAAGAGTACTTTCTTTCAGCACCTATACTTGATATAAGCTCATCAATGTCTAAAAATGTTAAACTATCTGCACCTGTGTATTTTCTAACTTCTTCAATATTTTTATTAGCTGAAATTAATTCTTCAAAAGTGGGGGTATCTATACCATAAATATCTGGAAATTTAATCTCAGGGCAAGCAATAGCTAGATGAATTTTTCTAGCACCTGCTTGTTTTAAAAGTGCAATAATTTTCTTAGAAGTTGTACCCCTTACTATACTATCATCAATTATAGCTATATCTTTACCATCTAAAACTTTTTTCATAGGATTTAACTTGAGTTTAACTTTTAAATTTCTCATTTCTTGAGTTGGCTCTATAAAGGTTCTTCCAACATAATGATTTCTTACTATTGCCATTTCAAGTGGAATTTTTAAATGTTGTGCAAAGCCTATAGCAGCACTCACTCCACTATCAGGAACAGGTACTACAAAATCCACTTTTTCTTTAAATTTTTTAGCTAAAGTTTCACCCATTTTTTTACGCACTTCATATACACTTTTACCTTCTATAATACTATCAGGTCTAGCAAAATATATATATTCAAATGCACAAATTCTAGAATTTGCTTCATTAAAAATTTGAATGCTTTCAAAATTATCATTGCCTTGTGTAAAAATTAACATTTCTCCAGGTTTAATATCACGAATAAAATCAGCCTCTATCAAATCAAAAGCACAAGTTTCACTTGCTACAATATATCCACCATCTTTTAATCTCCCCAATGACAAAGGCCTAACACCATATGGATCTCTTGCTACAAAAAGTTGATTTTTACTAGCTAGTATAAAACAATATGCACCTTTACTTTGCATTAAACTCTCTATAAATCTATCTTTTAAAGTTTCTTTTTTACTTTTAGCTATTAAATGTACAACATTTTCTGTATCCATATTAGAATGAAAGATAGCACCATTTTCAATAAGCTCTTTTCTGACTTCTTCTTTGTTGATTAAATTACCATTATGTACCAAAGAAATATCACCCAAAGAACAAGTCGCAGCAATTGGCTGTGCATCATGCAAAGAAGAACTTCCAGCGGTTGAATAACGATTATGTCCTATAGCTATACCACCTTGTAATTGCGATAGGATTTGAGTGTTAAAAATCTGCCCCACCTCACCTTTGGCTTTATATGTTTTTATATTTAAACCATTGCTTACGCTAATTCCACTCGCTTCTTGTCCACGATGTTGCATAGCAAATAAAGCATAATAAGCTATTGTGCTTGCATTTTTTGAATTAATCACTCCAACCACTGCACACATTTAAATTCCTAAACAATCATCTATATCATACAAACCATTTTCTTGATTAATCAACCATTTTGCACATTTTATTGCACCTTTTGCAAAAGTTGCTCTTGAAGTTGCTGTATGATTTAATTCTATAAACTCGCCTTCATTATAAAAACCAACTCTGTGAGAGCCTATTATATCTCCACCTCGTAGGCTTACAACTGCAATTTCATCTTTGCTTCTTTCTCCAATAATTCCTTCTCTTCCACTAACCATAACCTTCTTTAAATCTAAATTTCTAGCTTTAGCAACACTTCGAGCTAAAGTTATTGCCGTACCGCTTGGAGCATCTTTTTTCTTATTATGATGCATTTCTAGTATTTCTATATCAAATTCCCTTAAAGCTTGGCTTGCTAAATAAGAAAGTTTTTTTAAAATTGCCACTCCTAAGGACATATTAGTGGCATACAATATAGGCATAGTAATACTTGCACTCTGCATTAACTCATTTTGTTTAATATCCAAGCCCGTAGTACCTATTACCAAAGGCTTTGGATTACTTCTTGCATATGAAAGCAAACCTTCACAACCTTTTGGAGTTGAAAAATCAATAATTACATCACATTTATTAAAAAAATCTTCGTAATTTGATCCTTGATCAAACAATGCACCAACTTTTGCATGTTCATCATCTTCTAAACAAAGTCTTATTTGATTCCCCATACGTCCATTGCTTCCATGAATTCCAATATTTATCATTTCTTATAAACCTTTATATTATATTTAGATATAATAGCATATAAAAATATACTATAATAATATTAATTCATAATTATATTATTATAGTATTTTATCAGATAGGAGATTTCAAGTGAAAATTTTTTTGTGCATTATTTTTTTTTGTATTTTTACAAATGCTGCTGATGTAAATATTGAAAAATTTATCATAGAATCAAAACAGTTAAATAAAAAAATATCATCAAGTTATGGCTCTGATCTTTTTTTTAAAGGATTGGATCAAAAAGGAAATTTAACTTTTTGGGTCATTAGTGATAGAGGTCCTAATACAAAAGCACCAAAAATTATCAAAAAAAACTCACTTTATGAAGCTAAATTTTTTCCCATTCCTGATTTTACACCTTCTATAGCACTTTTGGTATTAGAAAAAGATAAAGCCTATATAAAAAAAGAAATAAATTTAAAACAAGATGGTGTAAAAGTAAGTGGAATACCGAATAAGACAAATTTAAATAATACAGAATTAGGATTAGACTTTAATTTTAAAGAATTAAATTATGATAAAAATGGTTTAGATACAGAAGGCATAAGTGTAGACAAAAATGGGAATTTTTGGATTAGTGATGAATATGGTCCTTATATAATAAAAGTAGATTCAAAAGGTAATATATTAGAGAAGTATTCTCCAAATGATATACTACCAAGTATCTTAAACAATAGAAAATTAAATAACGGCATAGAAGCTATTAGTATCAACAATAAAGAAGAAATTATATTTGCAATGCAAAGTGTTTTAAATATAAACAATCAAAATTCAAAATATATAAGAATTGTAAAATTTAATCCAAAAAACAAATTAAGCAAAATGTATGCTTATGAAATTGGAAATGGATATAAAAATAGTTCGGATGCCAAAATAGGAGCTATTACTTTTTTAAATGAAGATAAATTTTTAATAATAGAACAAGGAAAACAAAATGGAATAATGCAAAATCTTATTTATATTATAGATTTAAAAAATGCTAGTGAAATTCCAAATACAGAAGATTTAGAATTTAATAATATAAAAAAATTAAAGACTATAGAAAAAAAATTACTTCTTAATTTAAGAGACTATGGTTGGGATATTGAAAAGGCCGAGGGAATTGCTTTAATTAACAATAAAACGTTAGCAATTATCGGGGATAATGACTTTGGGATAAAAACTGGAATTGTTAATAACGAGCATAAAAAAAGTAAAATTAAAAACTACTCTTATGATATCGATAGAAAAGAACTTTACTACAAAAACAAAAAAACAGATGCTGTCTTTTTTATAGAACCTAAGGAAAAAAATGACAATCAAATATGGATTTTTACTTTTGATAGTGATATTAAATAAAGCTAGAAAATTTATAATATTAGTCTAAAAAAAATTTGCAAGAATTCTTCTTATAGCATAATTTAATTATATAAATATAGTGCACATACTAAAATGTCTATTTTAACAAATTCTTATTAAAATAGACAAAAATTAAAATTAGACTGATAAATTTTCTATGTAAGCCAAAGCACTTAATGCTGCTACAGCACCATCACCTGCTGCACATATTACTTGTTTTGGAGCATCTTTTCTTAAATCGCCTGCTGCAAACAATCCTGCAATATTAGTTTGCATTTTAAGATCAACACTCACTTGACCACCATCTTCCATAGCACACAAAAACTTACCATTATCTTGTTTTAAAATTTCATTTCTTACATTTAATCCAACAAAAGTAAAGATTCCAGGCACATCAAGTTCTCTTTTAGATCCATCATTAAATACTACCTTGACTTTATTAACACCCATATTATCACCGCAAACTTCATCAACAACTGCATTAGTGATTAATTCTATTTTTTCATTATTTTTTACTTTTTCTACAGTTGAAGGTGCTGCTCTAAACTCATCTCTTCTATGAATTAAATACACCTTTGAGCAAATATTAGCTAGATACAATGCTTCTTCTAAAGCCGTATCTCCCCCACCCAAAACTGCAACTTCTTTATTTTTATAAAAAAATCCATCACAAGTTGCACACGTGCTTACACCTTTGCCAAAAAATTCGTTCTCTCCTTTAAAGCCAGCACGACGTGGGGTAGATCCAGTACAAACAATAACTGCTTTTGCTTGTTCACTTTTTCCACCTTCAAGTTTTACAGTAAAACTACCATCTAAATTTTTACTAATTTGCTCAACTCCTACCATTTCGTGTTTTAAACCAAAACGCATACATTGTTCATTCCAAGGTGTCATAAAAGAAATTCCATCTAAAACTTGAGCAACTCCAGGATAATTTTCTATCTCAGAACTTGAAGTAATTTGTCCTCCTGGCATACCCTTTTCAAACATAGTAACTTTTTTTAATCCACCTCTTGTAGCATATAAGCCCGCACTTAGTCCGGCAGGTCCTCCACCTATAATAGCTAAATCCAACATAAATATTTTCCTTGTAATTTTGTTTGTAGTTATTATACAAATTTTTCTTTAATTATAAATAATAAAAATTATTAAATAGTAAAATATAGTAGAAGTCGCTAAAAGCGACTTTTAAATTACAAGAGAGAGTTTAACTTATCTGATAAAGCTTGTTTAGACTGGGCTCCAACTAGCTGATCAACAATTTCACCATCTTTAAAGAAAATAATAGTAGGTATAGATCTTACACCAAATTGTGTAGCTAAATCTCCTTGTTCATCTGTATTAACTTTGCAAATTTTAGCTTTGCCATCAAAATCATTAGCAAGCTCATCAATTACCGGAGCAAGCATTCTGCAAGGTCCACACCATGGAGCCCAAAAATCGACTAAAGCCACACCTTCTTTTGCTTGTGCAAAATTTTCTGTAGTTAAATCAATATATTTTCCCATTTTTTCTCCTTTATTTTTCGTAAATTCTATTAAATTAGTATAAATATTATCTTAATAACTAATATTCTCTAAAAGTTTTATATCATCTTTATATACACAAAGCAAATCTAGTTGGAAATTTTCTTGACTTTTATGTTTCATAAAGTAATACTCTACGGCTTTAGTGATTTTATTATATTTTTTCAAATCAAGTCTATAAGCTACTTCATAATTTCCTTGTGTACTCTTAACCTCAATAAAATGCAAAATATTATTTTTTTTAGCAATAATATCAATCTCTCCGAATTTAGAATGAAAATTTCTTTCTAAAATATCAAAACCTTGTATTCGTAAAAAATCACAAGCTTTATTTTCACCTTCGATGCCAAAAATATATTCTTTTAATCCCATTAATTCTCGATTCTCATCATAAAAATATCATCTTTTACAAATTCTTGTTCTCTAAGCTTTTGTATTAAAATTTGTATATTTTTTTCATATGTTTGATGAGTGATGAAAAATAAAGTACTGCAATCTTGTTTTTCCTTTTTAGGTTTTTGTAAAAAAGTATCAATAGAAATTTGATGTTCACTCATTAATTGTGCGATTTTTGATAAAACGCCAATCTTATCTAATACTTTTAGTCTTAAATAATATCTTGTATAGATAGCTTCTTTATCTAAAAGCTCGTAGGAAGTGTCATTTAAATATCCAAAAATAGCACTGCTTTTTTCTTTTCTTGCTATATCAATTAAATCCGCTATAACAGCACTTGCAGTTGCTCTGCCACCTGCACCTGGACCATAATATAAACTTTCACCCAAAATATCTCCATCAACACTAATAGCGTTCATTACTCCATCAACCTTTGCTAACATTTTATCTTTATTTAGCATAGCTGAATGAACTCTTAGTTCTATTTTCTCATCTTTTATTTTAGCAATACCTAAATGCTTTATGGTATATTCAAATTCTTTTGCAAAATAAATATCTTCATCACTTACCTTACTAATACCCTCAATCAAAATATCTTCGGGCTTAACCCTTAATCCATAGGCAATATTGGCCAAAATTAAAAGTTTGTGTGCAGCATCAAATCCTTCTATATCAAAAGTAGGATCAGCTTCAGCATAACCTAATTCTTGAGCCATCTTCAAAACTTCATGAAATTTGGCATTATCTTCAGCCATTTTGCTTAAAATATAATTACTTGTTCCATTTAAAATGCCTTTTATGGAAACAATATTATTAGCACTTAAGCCTTCTTTTAAAATTTTAATGATAGGGATTCCGCCCGCCACACTTGCCTCATAGCCAAAAGCTGTATCTTGCGCTAATTTTTCAAGCTCATAACGATGATAGGCAAGCAAAGCTTTATTAGCAGTTACTACTGATTTTTTTCTTTTTAAAATCTTTGAAATTATCTCAAAAGGTAAATCAATACCACCCATTAACTCCACAAATACATCAATATCTTCACGCTCTAAAACTTCATCAATATCATTAACCACAGGAATTAATGCATTTGGTTTTGGATTTCTTGCTAAAGCAATCACTGGAATAATTTCTTCATCACATCTTGCTTTGATTAAATCTTGATTTTTTAACAAAGTTTCTACAACGGCACTTCCTACGGTGCCATAGCCTAAAATTGCAACTTTCATTTTATTCTCTTAAATATTTTTTAATATTTCTTGCTGCTTGACGAATACGGTTTTCATTTTCTATTAAAGCTATTCTAACATACTCATTGCCCGCTTCACCAAAGCCAACTCCAGGGCTTACTGCTACATTTGCTTTTTGCAAAAGCTGTTTAGAAAATTCCATACTACCAAGATGAGCTTTGCTTTGAGGAAGTTTTGCCCAAACAAACATACTTGCATTTGGTTTTTTTAACTCCCATCCTGCTTGAAAAAACGAATCAAGTAAGACTTCTAATCTTCTTGCATAAATTGCTTTAATCTCTTCAACACAAGTTTGATCTCCGTCCAAAGCTATAGTAGCAGCAACTTGTATGGGAGTATACATACCATAATCAAACCAAGATTTGATCTTTTTCAAAGCCGCAATTAAACGTTTATTACCTACCACAAAACCTACACGCCAACCTGCCATATTGTAAGATTTTGAAAGCGTATAAGTCTCTACTGCTACATCTTTAGCACCTTCAACTTCAAAAATTGAAGGGGTTTTATAAGAACCAAAAGTCAAATCTGCATAAGCAATATCAGAAATAATATAAAATCTTTCTTTTTTTGCCATAGCAACTAATCTCTCATAAAAACTTTTTTCCACTGTAACCGTTGTAGGATTATGTGGAAAATTTACTACTACATATTTTGGGCGAGGAATACTTTCATGTAATGTTTTTTGTAAATTTTCAAAAAAAGTATTTTCTTTTAGCTCATAATTTTCATTAAAATCAAAATTCATAGTTGCTACATTACCGCCTGCTATGATAAAAGCTTGAGTATGTATAGGATAAGCAGGCGTAGGTACAATAGCTACATCTCCTGGGTTAATTACAGCTCTTGCTAAATTCACAAAGCCTTCTTTAGAACCCATCGTTGCAACTACTTCACTTTCAGGTTCTAAATCAACATCGTATTTTCTTTTATACCAATTACAAATTGCAAGTCTTAGTTTATAAATTCCACTCGAAGCAGAATAACCTGAAGTCTTATCTTTATTAGCACTTTCGCAAAGTTTATCTATAATGTGTTGAGGAGTTTTGCCATCAGGATTTCCCATAGAAAAATCAATTATGTCCTCTCCAGCTCTTCTTGCTGCCATTTTAATTGCATTAACTTCAGCAAAAACATAATTAGGAAGTCTCTCTATAGTATTAAAATGAATTTCTTCAAACATTTTCCATCCTTTTTTAGCGTCTTAGGTAAATTTTTAAACCCCTTTTTATATTATCAAGACTAAACATATCTCCTATAATAGCATATTTTGCACCCAATGGAATGTTTATATCTAATTCGTTTTGTTTATGTGTATTTTCTACACCCTGAATATAATTTAAATTTTTATCTAAAAATTGAATTTTGCAAAACCAAGAATCAAGATTATGAGCACTTAGTTCCATACCTTTAGCATCTTGTAAATCAACAACATATTCTCTTAAAGGTTTATTAAGTTGAATAGTTGTATTTAAAGGAATTTGAGTATTTATTTTAAGCTTTGCCTTTGAAAAATCAAGTTCATACTCATAATTTAATTCTGAAAGCTTAGAAATATCTTTTATAAAAACTGAACTTGAAAGCAAGGCTTTATAAAATATCCCAGGGTCAAGCATATATTGAGAATCCACTGCCAATTTATAAGCAATGTAATTTTCCCTTAAAGTTAATTCAATAGGTATAAAATAAACATAACCTAATTCATTTAAAGTATCATTAATAGTTTTAAAAAATAAAACAGAATCAGCTTGTGCCTTAAAACTAAAAATTAAAGTTTTTGGCTCATTAAGTATAAAATTTGCTAAAGAGTTGGTTTTTAGAATTTGTGAAATTGTATAAATATCTACATTTCCACGTTCATCTCTATAATTATTTTTGGCAAATAAAAGTTCTAATTTTGCATCCTTAGAGCTGTCATTTACAATGTGTTTTGCCACTTCTAAAGCACTTAATGCAAAAGTATTGAGAGTCAAAAAAATAGAAAATATAAAAATTCTTACCATAATTTCCCTCTATTTTCTTTAATAAATTCTGTTTTTGTAATTTGCTTAATCTTCCCATCTTTTATCATTAAAAACTTAGATACACCGCTTTTAAATTCTAAAGTATTATTATTTTCATCGTTTAGAATAAAAGCAGCATGACCTGTAGTAATCAACATATCTTTATCTAAAGACAACACATAATCATTTTTTATAGTCATAGAACTTTTTCTAAAAGTTTTTAAATCCACTATACCAAGCCAAAGTTCAGCATTTGGTTTTATAATACTTTCATTGACTAGTGTTATGTCATCTTTGAGATTATTGAAAGTAATATTGTTTTCAGAAGTTTCATTTAGATCTATATTGTTTTCATCTGAAGACACCAAAGTTTCAACACTTGCATTTGTTTCATTGTTCTCATCTGTACTAGAAAAATCATCTACAAAAAAATTAAGCACTTCGTTTTTATTAGTTTTTTCTTCTGATACAACTTGCTCCTGATTTAAAACACTAGTTATATTTTCATCTATAATGGAATTTTGAAAAAATTTTGAAATTCCCCAAGCTAACGCAATTAGAAAAACTACTATAATTATAACAACAATAAACCAAATATTAGAACTTTCCCTAGTATATGAATTTACCCTAGGTGAAATATGCATATGATTTTTCTTTTCCGTACCATTTTCATCTAAATAAGCATGATATTCCTCTAAAAAACTAGTAAAATCAAGTTCATATTCTCTTTGTAAAATTTTTATAAAACCATTTACATTAAAACGGGATATAGACTTAAAATCTTTTTTGACAATAAACTCAAGGCAAGCTAACTCAATTTGAGTTTTTTTTTGAACTTCTAACAAATTCAAATCTTCTAATTTTTTCCAACTATCCATTTTTCATCCTATCACAAAGTATTGCAAACGCTGCGCTTACATTTAAACTATCAAAATCATTATACATTTTTATACCCACACATTCATCACATTTTTTAAGCACTTTAGGAGCTATACCAAAACCCTCGCTTCCCATAATCAAAACTTTTTTCTCTTTAGGCTTTATAGTATGTATATCATTGCCACCACTTGCACTAGCATAGATATAAAAACCTTTTTGCTTTAACTCATTAACCATACTTAAAATATCATCATTTAAAACTATTTTCATATCTAAAGCTGCACCACTACTTGCACGAATTACTCCATCCATAGCCATATTTTTAGCCACTAAAATAATTCCATCAGCTCCTAATGCATACGCACTACGAACAATAGCTCCTATATTTCCTACATCACTAATGTTATATAAAATGATTATAAAATTTTTTTCTTTTAAGCTTTCAAAAGAATCAAAATTAAATTCTTCAATATCCATCAAAAAACCTTGATGATTTCCACCTCTTGCTAAACTTTGTGCGGCTTTAAAATCAAGTTTTTTAATTTTTTTTGAAGCCTTTGCTATTATTGAAAAATCAGCCTTTTTGCATTCTTTTGCTAAATAAATTTCTTTAATTTTTTCTTTGTGCTTTTCTAAGATATAAAAAAACACTTGCTTACCATAAACTATCATTTTTAAATAATAACCAAATTCAACTTAAAAGCAGTTTTTGATAATTTTCTTTTGGAGATTTTGCATTAATCTTAGAAAGTAATTTTGCTTTAGTTTTTAAAGGTAAATCAAGTTCATAAATATCTTGTTCGCATAAAGTATTTTGATGAAATTCTTTTTCTTTGGCACTTATTACCACACACCATTCTCCTCGTAAATCTATTGTTTTTAATTTTTCTAATATTTCTAAAGCATTTGATCTAAATTTACTTTCGTATTTTTTTGTTGCCTCTTTTATAACAAAAATTTCACGCAAAGAATCAATTTTGCTAATTTCTTCTACCAAATTAAGTATCCTAGTAGGTGCTTCATAAACTATACTAGGATAAGGATTAAGCATTAACTTTTCGATATCTTTTTGTCTTTGAGGGTTTTTATTGGCCAAAAATCCCATAAATATAAATTCTTTTTTACAAAGTGCACTCGAAACCAAAGCAAGTAAAGCAGCATTGGAACCTGATAAAACCTCATAATTAATATTATTTTTTATGACATATTCAATTAAAAACTGCCCAGGATCACTAATACCTGGCATACCCGCATCACTTAAATATGCAACATCTTGTTCAAAAAAATTTTCATCTATTTTTGCTAAAAAATCTTTTTCATTGTGAGTGTGCAAGGCTATATATTTATCAGGTTTTATTTCTAAATTAAATTTTTCGTTAATAAGACGAACTAAAGATTTGCAAACTCTTGTATCTTCACATAAAAAGAGTTTGCATTTTTGTAAAATTTCTAAAGAATGAAAAGAAATATCGTTTAAATTTCCTATAGGCGTAGGAATAAAATATAACATTATTGCATTGCGTATTTTTTCTTAAATTTCTCCACACGACCTGCAGCATCTACAATTTTTTCACTTCCTGTAAAAAATGGATGACAATTTGAACAAATATCTACTTTAATTTCTGATTTATTTGATTTAGTAGTAAAAGAATTTCCACAAGCACAACTTACTTTACATTCTACATATTCTGGGTGAATTTCTTTTTTCATTGTTTATCCTTTTTGAAAACATTAAGGCGTAATTATATAAATTTTTATATAAAAAATAGATAAATTTAAGCATATTTTTAAATTAAAAATTTTGAAGCAACTCCTACTAAAGCTGTTTGTGCTTTAAGTATAAAATTGGCTTGTAATTTTGCTTTTTTTACATTCTTTTCTCTTTCTTTTTGCGAAAATCCTCCTTCAGCTCCAATTAAAAATATATACTTGCTAGGTTCAAAGCTCATTAAATCTTCACCTTCAAAGTCTATCAAGACAATATTTTCATAAGTTTGCTGAAATTTTTTAAAATCATCAAAAATTTCCAATTCCATTAAAGAAGCACGACCACATTGTTGGGATGATTCTATAAGAATTTTTTCCATTCTTTTAAAATCCAACTTAAAATTTTTTTGTGAAAATTCCATATATACAAAAGAAAGTTTAACAACACCAAGTTCATTTAAAAAAGGCAAAGTTTTTTCTATAATTTTTGGTTCAACTACCGCTAAAGCTAAATGAAGATATTTCTTTTGTTCTTGCTTTTCTTTTTGTTTATCTTGCAAATTTAATATACAAGAATGTCTAGAAATTTCAACACATTTATAAATATACGCATAAGAATCTTTCAAGTTTTTAAGCACAATGTCATCACCAACTCTAACTCTCCTAACTTTTAAATGTAAAAAAATCTCATTTTTTAATTCTAAACAAGTATCTCCACTTTGAGAGTGATATAAAAATTGCATTAAAAATAAAACCTTTTAAGCAAATAAGGTATAAAAAGTAAAAATATATCCAAACACAAAATAAAAAAGCTTAAAAATCTAAATTTAGCATAATGTTTATACAACCTTGCTTTTTTAAATAAAACAAATTGATAAATTGCCAAAATAAAAATCAAAAACCAACAAATCCACATAGAAAGCACATATAAATTAACTTCAAAATACTTTAAAGCCCAAAGCAAATTCCCCGTAAAAAGAGTAATTGCTAAAAATAAATAATAAATTGGCAAAAACAAACGAATTTTCTTTATAAATATAAATTCTTGTGAAAAACTACTTTGAGTTAGATATAAATAAAACAACATTAAAAAACCATTTGCATATAAACTATACACATGTAATGCTAAAAAAAACTCATAACTTTGATCCATCACTATCCTTGTGTGCTGTTTTCATCTTTAACATCATCATCCACAGGTATGGGAAGTGTTTCATCATCTATAATAACATTAGAATCACTTTGTTCAATTTGAACTTGCTCTGTTTGTACTTCTTTTTTTGTATTTTTATTTTCTTGATTTGAGCAAGCCATAAAAAGTAATAATGGCACAATTAGTAAAACCCTTTTCATCACACCTCCTTTTGATTGACAAAAACAAAATTTGTATCTTGAAGTTTCTTAAAGAAATCTTTATCTTTCCACTCATCATTTATAGCTTTTGAGAATTCAATATCTCCTAGATTAATCTTTGGCAAAAACTCATTATAAGCATCTTCTCTAAAACCCTGTGCATATCCTGTTCTTGTTTCATGTACAATAATACTTTTCAAATTTACACCTTGTTCTCCATTAATCATTTTTGTCTTTAAGAGCAAAGTATCAATCAAAACAAAAAATATGCGTACAAAATTTTCCGCACTTACATTCACAGGTAAACTTACCCATCTTTGTGAGTGCTTTTTCATATTTTCTAAATAAACTTTATCATCATCTTTAAAAAGCGTAATAGCATGATCAAAACTATCAATAATTTGTTTTATCTCATCTTTTAACAAACCAAAATCATATACCATTCCAGCATTATCAAGGTATTTACTCTCAAGTAGAATTTCTACCTTGTAAGAGTGTCCGTGTATGCTTGTTTTACATCGCTTGGAGCTACAAAATCTAACAATATGAGCATTTTCAAATTCAAACATTTTTCTAATAATCATACGCCTTCTTTATCTCCCCAAATTCTAATATGTAATCTATCAGAGTAATTATATCCATTTTTTATACAAAATTCAGCAACACTTAAGGCATTTTTAGAAATCTCTAACTCATTTGCTCCCATAGGCATACAAAATACTTTATTTTCACAAATTTGTAAAATTTCATTAATTTCTTCTAAGGCTTTATTTTCTTGTAAAAAATTCTTATCTAAAACAAATTTATAAAAACTATCCTTGGCATAGTTTTTAAATGCTTTTAAAGCTTTTTCATTAATCCTTTTTTCTTTTTTTACACCACTATTACTAAGCTTTACACCTAAAGCAAAATAGCATTCTTTATATAAAGGATATTTTTCAAAATCAACTTCAATACTTGCATTAGTTTCAAAATGCGTTTTAAATCCACTTTGCAAAAGCACATTAATAAAATTTAAAAATTCTTTATCTTTATAATACAACAAAGGCTCTCCACCGGTAATTACAACAATAGGTTTATACGCATTCGATAAGTTTAAAACCTCATCGAAAAGCTCTTTAGCTGTATATGTTTTATAGCAAGATTTAAATTCTTTAGTAAAAACAGCTCTAATAGTATCACAACCTAAAAGCATTTTAGAATTTTTTTCTTTTTTTACACCAAAACCCACGCAATTAAAATTACATCTAGCAAATCTTACAAATACAGCTAAATTTCCACTGTATTTTCCTTCACCTTGCAAGCTTAAAAAAGTTTCAACAATATCCATTATCCACCTGTTTGATAAAAGGCTCTTGTGGAACTTTGGTTATTTTCGTTTTCTGTCCATCTATTTTTTTCTGATTTATTTTTAATCACGGTTCTTAAAACTTCACAAGCTCCGGCTATATCTTTATTGCGTATAGCTTTTTTAATACTTAAAGCCTCATCATAATACAAACAAGGTATTAAAAGCCCTTCAGCAGAAAGTCTTATACGGTTACAACTATCACAAAAATCATGACTATGCGGATCAATAATACCAAATTTATATCCATCATTAAGTTCATAAATAGTTGCGGGGGAATTTGGACTTTTTTGTCCTTGTTTAAAAGAATACTTTTGAGCAATAATATTTAAAATTTCTGCTGATTTTAAGCCTTTCAAATCCCCATAAGCATGGTAATTTTCCATAAACTCTATAAAGCGAATTTGACTTTTACGTACTTTGGCAAACTCTAAAAGATCGATAAATTCACTATCATTAATCCCTTTAAGAGCTACGGTGTTAAATTTAATATTAAAGCCTAATTCTAAAGCCTCATCAATACCATTTAGTACATCTTTAAGTATGTTTTTTTGAGCTAATTTAAAAGCCACCTCTTCTTTTAAGGTATCTAGTGAAATATTGATTCTTTTTAAACCGGCTTGTTTTAAATCTTTTGCTTGTTGTTTGAGCAAAGAAGCATTTGTTGTAAGTGCTAAATCTAAATCTTGCTTATATTCATTGATCATAGCAATAAATTTATATAAATCTTTTCTTACTAAAGGCTCACCACCAGTAATACGAATTTTTTTAACCCCTTCATCTATACAGACTTTTACAAACATAAAAAGCTCTTCAAAAGATAAAAGATTTTCTTTAGCTCTCCATTCAAAAGGAGTTTTTGGCATACAATAAAGACAGCGAAAATTACATCTTTGTGTTACAGATATTCTTAAATAATCAATAACTCTTCCATAACTATCCACTAGCATTCAAAAGTCTTTTCTATATTAATTTATTAAATTTTAAAATCAGCTCAACCCTACCTGTACCTATACGCATATCTTTTGCAATTTGCTCTATAGACTTTTTTTGATTAAAAAGCTCTATAACTTTTTGCTCTTCATTATCATAACTTGGACTTAATTTTGTAATACTTTGAGTCTTTTGTTCTAAATTTAATAAACGATTTTTTTGTTCGCTTTGAAATTCTTCAATTATCTCTTCTACTTCTTTTAAAGTATTTAAAATAGGAACAATATTTTGATTTATTTTTTGTTCTAATATTTGTAAAAGCTCTTCTTTTAATTCTTCTTTAATGGTTTTGATGTCTATTTCTTCTTTTTCTTGCTCTTGTTCATCTAGACTTTCTTTTTTTAAGTAATGATATTGTTTATTTAAATCTTCAATCATTTTACCAAGTTCATTAATTTTACTAATATTTTCTTTTTCTTTAATTATCATATAAGCAAATATGGCAAAAATCAGCAAAGCTACTACTAGCCATAATAACAAATCACTATCCATTTTCTTGCTCCTTTAAGATTTTAATCATTGCTCTTTGCATATTTGTCACAAAATTATCATATGCAAGTTCATCTTCGGCTTTTATTTGAGAAATTTTTGCTTCATATTCATTTAATGCTTTAAAAAAAATACTAATTTTTTGTCCGTTAATTTCAAATCTAGCATAATAATCTTCATCTTGTCTTAAACATTTATCCTTAAATTGAATATGTGCAAAATTTACACCCACCACAAATGCTTTGTATTTTAAATCTGTAAATAATTTTGTTTTATTAATATCATTTTTTATTAGATATAATTCTTGCTTTATATCCATAAGCAAATCAAAAATAATCCGCTCACCTTCGCTAAAATCTACTCTTGAAGCAAGCTTTTTCCATTTACTTAAATTAATATAATTATTACTTGAAAGATATTCTTGCAAAAATTCTTCATATCTTTCTTTACTCTCTTCAAATTCAAATTCTAAAGAACTTTTAAAAAACTTTATTTCCATAAAAGATCAACCCATATAAAAATAAAAAATACTATACTTAAATACCCATTTAAAGTAAAAAATGCTTTGTCAATTTTTGCAAAATTCTTTCTAACAATGTGGTGTTCAAAAAACAAAATCACTGCACTAATTATCACACCCAAAAAAGCAATATTTCCCGTTGGAGCTACCCAAACAAATAAAAGCCAAAAAAGTACAGCCAAAACATGACAAAATGCTGAAATAAATAAAGTTGCTTCAAGTCCAAATTTAGCAGGTATAGAATACAAACCCGTTTTTTTATCATACTCCATATCTTGCAAAGCATAAAGCAAATCAAAACCAGCTGTCCAAAAAGTAACACCCAAACACAAAATCACACTATAAATTTCAATACTTCCCAAAACTACAATACTACCTGCAATAGGAGCAAGCCCTAGGCAAAATCCTAATACTAAATGTGCTAGGGATGAAAATCTTTTAAAAGCTGAATAAATAGCTAAAATAAACAATACCGGTAAAGAAAGTGCAAAGGCTAGTTTATTGATAAAATAACTTGCCAAAACAAAAACAATAGCATTTATAATGATGAAAAGTAAAATACTAGTTTTTCCTATACGTCCATCAATATTGGGTCTATTGGCACACCTTGGGTTGTTTTTATCAATATCCTCATCCATCAAGCGATTGATTGCCATAGCAAAATTTCTTGCACTCACTGCACAAATAACACCCAATAATAAAGCCTTAAATCCAAACCATGTGCTATTATTTAAAATCATAGATGCGACTATCATCGAAACAAATAAAAACGGCAAAGCAAAAATAGAATGTTTAAAAACAATTAAATCTAAAATATCTTTTAATTTTTCTTTAAATAATAAAAGCATTTTTTCTCTTTATAATATATTTTTGTTATGATTTTACTAAAATAATTTTAAATTTAGGATATTTTTACGATGTTTTTTGAATTTGCTCTCATTGGAACCACTGCAAGTGGAAAAACAGAACTTGCAAATAAGCTTGCTTATGAATTTAATGGGAGTATTTTAAGTCTTGATAGTCTTTGTGTATACAAACAAATTAATATTGCTTCTGCAAAAACTGATGAGAAAACCTTAAATGAACTTGATTATTTTGGCATAAATTTATTAAATGTTGATGAGCATTTTAATATTGCTTTATTTTTTGAAGAATACAAAAAGGCAAAAGCTTTTGCTCAAAAAAATAATCAAATGCTTATTATCACGGGTGGGACTAGTTTTTATTTAAAAGCTCTAATAGATGGATTAAGTGCAAATTTTAAAGAAAGCCAAAGTTCTTTGAGTAATGATGAAATTTATAATTTAATGATAAAAATTGATCCACATGTAAAAATAGGAAAAAATGATAGTTATCGTTTAAAAAAATGGCTTGGAATTTATGAGCAAACCCATAAAATTCCAAGTGAAGTCTTAAAAGAAACCAAACAAGAACCACTTATTAAAAAACTTGATATTTTTGAAATTTCTTGGCAAAAAGAACTTTTAGAAAAACGCATTATTGTACGCACGAAAAATATGTTAAATGAGGGCTTAATAGATGAAGCTAAAATGTTATTTGATAATTATGATAACAATTTAAAAGCGTTAAATTCAATAGGTTTAAAAGAATGTAAAGAATTTTTAGATGAAAAAATAAATTTAAAAGAACTCGAAGAGCTCATCATCATTCACACAAGACAACTTGCCAAAAGACAAAGAACTTTTAATAAAAAATTTATAAAAAAAAACTTACATTTTGAAAAATCTTATGAGATTTTGAAAAATTACATTTTGAAAAATTATGGTTGAGTGTTTAAAATATCCATCTTATCTTTACACAAATTCTGCCAACTACTTGTTATATTAATATCAATACAATTTTGCAAACTTTGCTTTTGATTTTTTATGTCTTTTAAGTTCTCATAAATGCCACTTTGTATATAAAAAGCTCTTGCTCGCTCATCATCTTTTAAAGGATTAGCCAACAAATCTTTAAACAAGTTTAGTGATTCTTGGGTTTGATTATTTTGTTTTAAAGCTTCAATATATATAAATTCGAGATCTGGTGTAAAAAGATTCACTCCTTTTAAATTTTGATAATCAATTGCCTTTGGAGCATAAGTTAAAATACTCGTTAAAAAATTATTTTTTTCACAGTAACGTAAAAATTCATAATAAAGTTCAACCATACGATAATTCATAGGGAATTGTTCTAATTTTTGTAAAGTTTTTATCATAGCATTATAATCTTGAAGTCCAAGCTCGGCAAAAAATTTAATATAATTTGCTTCAAATTTTTCATTATCACTAATAATAGTTCTTGTATTTAAAATATCATTTATAGCTTTAACAACAAAACTATAGCGCTTATCTTTCAAAGCTAATTCAGCATTTTGAAGTTTATAAAAAATCAAGTCATCTTTTTCGTTCTCTACTATATATTTTTTAGCTTCTTCTATACGAGTTGTTCGTTTAAAACATTCAAGCATTTGTTTTTTGTTGTCAATTTTGCTCCCTATATTATAAACTTTAAAATCATCATATATTTTAACTGCAGCTAAACATTCATCTTTTTTTAACTTTTCGCTTAAAACAAAAATAGCCGCCTCTTCCAAGAGATTTTTTATTTCTTTATTGGAATATTTTTCAATATCTTGTTGGTAACTAATAACTTTTTCATAATTTTTTTCTTGAAAATATAATTTAATATTATCAAATAAAGCTTTACTTGAAATTTCACCTGCATATTTTTGCATAATTTCATCATATCTTTGATGTAGAAAACTAGCATTCGCATCTTTTAAATATAAAAAATTTTTATCTTGTGCTTCTTTAATTAAACTTATATATTCACCCAAAGGAAAATCTTCTGCGTAAAGATCAAGATATTTTTGAGCTTTGGTATATTCATTTGCATTCAACAAAGACAAAGCAAGATCTTTTAATACTCTTTCATATTCTTTATCTATCTTGGTAAGATTTGCAAAAATATACTCATAAATTTTAGAACTTAAATCATAAATTCTGTTGTTTTCAAAAGTTTTTGCTAACAATAAAGAATTGTCTAATTCACTCAAGAAAAAATTAGGGTTAGAATCTAAAATCTTTTTTGCCAACTCTTTAGCTTCACCTATGTTTTGCTGTTCTAAAAAATTCTTTGATAAAAACAACGCTGCTCTACTAGCTAAATCTGCATTAGGAGTAGAATAATACACATCTTGATAAATATTATTAGCTGTAGTTTTTTTACCCAAATTATATAAATAATCTGCATAATCAAGTAAAGCCATTATAGTAAATTTATCATTCTTATGTTCAGTTTTTAAAGTATCTACAACATATTCTACATTAGATCGTTGTGATAAGCCCATATAAATTCTCATCATAATATACATTACTTCAGTATAATCTTTATCATTAATATAAGTTCTTACCCATCTTTTTGCATCATCTAGCATTTGCTCCAAAATTTGCTGATCTTTATCAAGCTCATAAGTGTAGAGTTTATTTTGTGCTCTAAGTTTATAAAGCTCAAACTCATTCATAAAAATGCTGCCTTGATAACGATTAATTGCGTTGGTGGTATCTCTTAAAACTTGATCATATTTTTTTGCATCATATTCTTGTTTAATATTAAAATATGTATTAAAATCCGCACTTTTTGATGTTTCCATAGGATTAGAATTTAAATCTAAAGCACCAATAAATGGCATTAAAGCATCTTCAAAATAAACATTAAAATCAAGTCCATCACTTGGTTTGTAATATCTTAAATCCTCTGTGAAAATAAAAACGAAATGCTTAGATGTATCGTTATTTTGAGTTTGAATTTCTTTAATATTAAAAATATTTTGAGAATAATTAAACATTTTTGCTAAAATTTTAGGATAAATTTTAATTGTTAAAAAAGTCTGCTGTTTTTCAAAATAAATTGCAAAAGTATCAAATTCTTTATTTTGAAATTGCATATTACTCACACCTAAAACATTGCATTCAAAATGTGTTTTTTCAAATTCAAAAACACTTTTACAAGTAAATTCTTTATCATCTTTTAAATGCAAGAGAGTAAAGGGGTGTTTATTTTCCTCTCCTTTATTAACAATGATTTCAAAAGAAAATGCATATATTACACCTAAAAAAATCAAAACAAATATTCTTATCATGAACGTGATTATAGCAATATTATTTTACAAAAGCAAAAAGATACAAAAAAGACTTCCCATAAAACATATACTTAAAATAATTTTTTGTCTTACATCTAAATTGAGACTTTCTATCACTTGTCCTTGCTTAAAAAATATATAAATTAAAATTTTTAAATAAGCATACAACATTATCATAGAACTTAAAGCAATGGCAAATACAAGCACATAATAACCTGAATTTAAAATAGAAGCTAAAATCAAAATTTTACCCCAAAAAATCCCAAAAGGTGGAATACCTGCGATACATAAAATAAATATAGCAAGCATTATCGATAATGCTGGTCTTTGGTCAAACAAGCCTGAAAAACTTTCAAATGAGCTTTTTTGAAATAAACTTAAAATCAAAAAAATTCCATAATTTGCAAAAGCAAATGAAATCCAATACAAAAATAAAGCAAAAACAGATAATAAATAAGAAGTTCCATCACCTTGAGAACTAACATTCATACTAGAAACAATAACCGCTAATACAAATGAAGAATGTGTAATAGAACTATATGCAAGCATTTTTTTTACATCTTTTTGAATTAAAGCAACTATACTAACTGCAAGCATAGAAAAAATAGCCAAAAATGCTACAATATATTCAAATTTTACTCCACCACCTAAAGCAGAAAAAATCCTCAAAACCACTATAATCATAGCAATCTTTGGAACTACTGAAATAAAAGCAATAAAATTAGTATGTACACCACAATATACATCCTTTAGCCAAAAATGAAAAGGTGCAATAGAAAGTTTTATCCCCACAATAACCAAAAACATTACTCCAGAACAAAGTAGAATAGGATCTGATATATACTCTGAGCGTAGCAAATTATCTAAATCTAAAGATTTTGTTTTTAAATATACAAAAGCACATGCAAAAACAAAAAATCCAGCACCAATTGCCGCCAAAGTAAAATACTTTATACTAGAACTAATAGCATTATGAGTCCCTCTTATAGCTATCAATGTATAAAGAGCTAAAGAGGAACCCTCTAAAGCTAAAAAGATTATAATTAAATTGGTACTTGATACCATTAAAATTAAAGAAGCTACCATAAATAAAAATAAAGCAAAAAAATCAACTTTTTGCTCATCTTTATCTATTAGCAAGTAAAATATGGAAAATACCAAAATTACAATTTGAGCAAAAATGGCATAATTATCACTTACAAACAGACCAAAAAAAGCATGAGATTCATTTAACACAAAACCATTATAGGTCAATAAAAAACATAAAGTACTTAATAAAGCTATAACACTGACTCCTATATAAAAATTTCTTGAGAATTTTGTCCACACACTCAACAAAAGCATTGCAATAGCCCAAAAAATCAAACATAATAAAGGAAATAATAATACAAAATTTAATTTTTCTAAACCAAAATTATCCATTAAAAACCTCTTATATTATCAAGTATTTTTTGATTTTCTATAACAATATTTCTTGTTTGTACAATTTCAAAAATACTACTCACATTAGATGCAATTTGATCGAGTATCACGCTTGGAAAAACTCCAAAATAAATTACTAAAGCACTCAAGATACTTAAAACAAAAATTTCACTTTTTTTCAGTACAATTTTTTCGCTTATTTTATCTTCACAAGTAGCAAAAAACATATTTCTATATATATTTAACATATAAATAGCCCCTAAAATGATCACTCCACCAGCAAGTAAAGCATACCATAAATTCACACTTGCTACACCTTGTAAAATTAAAAATTCCCCTACAAAAGAGATAGTCAAAGGTAATGAAATAGATGAAAACAACAACACCGCAAAGAAAAAGCTAAATAGCGGAGCTGTTTTAGCTAAATTTTTATAAAAATCTAATTCAAAAGTATGATATCTTTTATAAAGCATATAAGCAGTCAAAAATAAACCACCTGTTACTATACCATGCGCAAACATATAAAATACAGATCCACTAACTCCATTGTAAGTAAAAGTTACAATACCCAAAACCACCACACCTAAATGTGAAATTGAACTATAAGCTATTAATTCTTTTAAATCTTTTGTTTTAAAAGCAATTAAAGCCGCATATAAAATCGCAATGATACATAAAAGAGAAAGTAAAAAACAATAATGAGTTAAAGTGTCGGGAGTTAAAGGTAGAATAAATCTTAAAAACCCAAATGGAGCCATTTTAAAACTTACAAGCATAACAGACACTAAAGTTGGACTTTTTGCATAAACTTTTGGAGCCCAAGTGTGAAATGGAAACAGAGGGCTTTTGATTGCAAAAGCAATAAAAAAACCTATAAAAATTAAATTTTGTATATTTTCAGGTATTGTAAAATCATTTTTATACCAAGCAAGTAAATCAAAACTCCAATATCCAAAATTTTGATAATACAAAAACCCTGTATAAACAATAGATAAAAGCATGAGTATAGAACCACAAAATGCATAAATAAAAAATTTAATCCCTGCTTTATAATTATCTGAGTATCTTCCTATTAAATAAATAAGCGGTATAAGAGAAAATTCCCAAAACACATAAAACAATAATGCATCTAATGATGAAAAAAGCCCTATAATACAAAATTGCAATAAAAATATACTCACCACAACACTTTTATCTTTTATATCTAAACACACAAAAGATAAAAAAATCATTATAGAACAAAGCAATATCAAATAAAGTGCTATGGCATCTACACCTATATGAAAATTAACTATCAAAGAATTTAAGCTAAATTCATAAGCTATATTACCTTGATAATTTAGTAATAAAAAGATATTTAAAGCTAAAATCAAAAAACTAACCAAAATAGCAAAAAACCTACTATCTTCTTTTTGCAAAAATAAAGCTACAAAAGAGGCAAAAAAAGGAAATAATATTAACAAACTAAGCATTCTACACCACCATAGCTAAAAAAAGCAAACAAATAAAAGCAAAAATTGAAATTCTTAAAGCTAAAGAAAAATTTTTATCTACGCCAATTTTTTTTGCGAAAGCTTTCAAGAAAAACGCAACACTATCAATTAAAGTATCTAAAACTTCTTTATCAGCTTTTCTTAAAAATTCACAAAACAATACATATTTATCCACTATAAAATGATGATAAAATTTTGGTATATGATATTCATTAGACAAAATCTTGTATACGCTAGTTTTTGAAAAACCAAACTTAAACCAATTCCTCTTATAAACAATAACTGCTAAAAATATACCCAATATTGCAACAATACTTGAAAGTATCATTACTAAAAAATTTTGTGCATTAATAAAAGCTACTTTTGAACTCATAAACTCCATAAAATTGTGCTCAAAAAATCCTGATATAATTGCGAGTAAAGCTAAAGGAATCATTGCAAGCAAAGCTATTTTATCAACCTCATGTGGACATTCTTCGTATCTTTTTGGAGTAAAAAATACAAGCATTAAAAGTCTAAAGCTATAAAATGCTGTCATAAAAGCTGTTATTAAAAGTATTAAAAATATTCCATGGTGATGACTTATAAAAGAAAAACCTAAAATTAAATCTTTAGAAAAAAATCCAGCAAAAGGATAAATTCCTGATAAAGCTAAAGAACCAATAAGCATCAAAATAGCACTAATTTTCATACTTTTATACAGTCCACCCATTTTACTAATATCAAGCTTATTGTTCATTGCATGCATAACATTACCTGCACCTAAAAATAATAATGACTTAAAAAAAGCATGTGTTGTCAAATGAAACAATGCAATTGCATAAGCTCCAAGACCTGCTGCTACAAACATATACCCAAGTTGAGAAAGTGTTGAGTAAGCAATAATTCTTTTTAAATCTTTAGCCACCATAGCCATAGAGGCAGCAAAAAGTGCTACAAAAGTTCCAAGTATAGCGATAAAATACCCTACTTCAGGAACTTGCAAATAAAGTTCTCCTGCACGAATTACCAAATAAACCCCTGCAGTAACCATAGTAGCAGCATGGATTAGTGCTGAAACTGGCGTAGGTCCAGCCATTGCATCAGCAAGCCAAGTATGAAAAGGAAATTGTGCAGACTTTCCCATAGCACCTATAAACAATAAGATAGCAATTACTATTAAAGTATCGTTATTTTCATAGTCTAAAGATAGTAATACAAAAAATTCATCATATTTTAACGAATTAAATTCTCTATAAATTAAAAAAATACCCAAAAGCAAAGCTAAATCCGCAATTCTATTCATAATAAAAGCTTCATTTGCCGCAAAAGTATATTTTTTATTATGATACCAAAAACCAATTAAAAGCCAAGAGCAAAGTCCAACACCTTCCCAGCCTATAAAAAGACCTAGAAAATTATCACTCATAATCAAAAACATCATAGAAAAAACAAAAAGCCCTAAATAGCTAAAATATCTATTAAAACCTTTATCATTTTTCATATAAAATATGCTATATAAATGTACAAAAGTTGCGACAATACCAACAACATTCATCATAATAAGTGTTATAGAATCTATTTTAAATCCAAAATTTGCATCAACTAAAGAAATCCAAACCCCAAGCTTAAAATCAAAAGATGCACCATTGATGAGCAAAATCAACGAAGCAATCGCCGAAACTGCTATTAATAAAGTAGCCATATAACCCAAGAAAATTCTTTTAATACCAAAAGAAAAAATTCCTAAAATAATAGCTGATATTAAAGGAGAAAAAAGTGCAACTAAAGCTAAATTTTGCATTTTAGCTCTCCTTTTTCAGCTAGAGAGCTAAGCTCTAGTGTTCCTGTTTTTCTATACCATAAAACACAAAGTGCTATCCCAACAGCTACTTCGCAAGCTGCAACCCCCATTACAAATAAAGCAAAAATTTGTCCTTCTATGTCTTTGTGAGAAGCTCCTGCTGTAACTAAAGCTAAATTAGCAGCGTTTAATAAAATTTCACTTGAAATAAAAAGCATAATTAAATTTTGGCGTTTTATAATACCTATTAGACCAATGATAAACATCAAAATAGCCACAATGTAGTATTTTTCTAACATCATTACTCATCCTTTTTTATATTTTTTTGAGTAAGTGCTATAGCACAAATTAAAGCTATTAAGAGTAAAATTGCCATAAATTCAAAGGCGAGCATATATTTTGTAAATAAAGCAAAACCTATTTGCTGGGTAGAATCAAGACTATAAATTTCACTTGTTTCATTTAAATCAAAATTATAGCCCACAATAATGCTAATTAACAAAATCGCACTAAAAATCACGGCAAAGATAAATATTCTCTTTCCTTTTAAACTCTCTTTTACTTTTATCGAAGCATCAAAAAACATCATAGCAAAACTATAAAGACCCAAAATAGCTCCACTATAAACGATAATTTGTATTGCTCCAATAAATTCAGCATTAAGTAAAAAATAAAATCCACTTAAAAAAATCATAGCAGCAGCCAAAGAACTAATAGCATAAAGCACGCTAGTACTTAAAACGCTAATTAAAAAAAATCCCAACACCAAAACACTTAACAAACAAAAAGCTATAGTTTCAAACATTTTCTTCCTTTGGGGTATCTTGCTGTCTTTGTAAATCTATCTCATAATAATTTGGAGTTTTCTTTACTAAAATATCAGCATCTTTTCTTAAACTACCACTTCCTTCAAACACTACTTGATTTTTAAGCTTATCAATAGGGGTTAAAAAGTCTTGCTTTTGACCAAAATAAGATCTTTGCTCTGCTGCATTTTCATACTCTTTACCATGTACAATGGCAAGTTCAGGACAAACATCAGCACAAAATCCACAATAAATACAACGCCCTAAATTAATACTATAATTTTCAACCTTTTTACGCTCATCTTCGCCTAAAGATGTTTCCATTCTTATACAATTACTAATGCAAATTTTTTCACACAACCCACAACCGATGCAGCATTCATTTTCACTTTCAATAAAACGCATTAAACGATGTACTGCACGGTAGCGATTATCTAGCGAAACTTTTTCCAATGGATATTTAATCGTTGCACTGTTATTTTTTTTAAACATTTCTCTTAGTACTACAAATAAACCTATAAAAAGTTCTGTATTTAAAGAACGCTTGATTATTTGTACGAATTTTTCATAAGCATTTTGAGGATTTTTACGTTCAAAATCTACTTTAAAATAACCTTTTTTCATTGTTTTTTCCTATATCACAAGCACTAAAGCACTAATTAATAAATTTAAAACTGCCAAAGGTATTAAAATCAAATAACACATTCTCATTACTTGATCAGGACGTAATTGCGGAAAAGCCCCTCTAGCCCAAAAATACCAAAAGAACACAAAAGAAACTTTCAAAAGCATCATAATAGACCCTGGTATAATCCAAAAATCATTAAAACCACCCAAAAACAAAAGCGATATCATAATCGCTCCAGTTATCATAGCGGTATATTCGCCAATAAAAAACATACCCCATCTAAGCCCACTATATTCAGTACCATAACCCGAGACAAGTTCAGTTTCATTTTCACTTAAACAAAGTGGGGTTCTATTAGTTTCTATAAAAATAGCTATCACAAACAGTATAAAGGCTAAAGGTTGTTTAAAAATAAGCCAAGAAAGGATGCCATCACTTTGATAATTATTAATATCTACCAAAGATAAAGAGCCAACAAGCATTACAACGCATACCAAAGAAAGTCCCGCAACACTCTCATAAGAGATGATAGAAACAAGCCCTCTTGCACCACCCAGCAAAGACCATTTATTGTTACTAGCCAAACCTCCTAAAAAAATTGCATAAAAACTAACCCCACCCATACCTATAACAAAGAGTAAAGCCACATTAATATCAGCTATGATAGGGCGAATTACCCTACCAAATAAAGTAAATTCAGGAAAAATAGGTATAGCTGCAATTGCTACAAAAGCACAAATTGCCGCTATTAATGGAGCAATTAAAAATACCACTTTTTGAGCATAAGTTGGCACTATATCTTCTTTAGTAAAAAGCTTAATCATATCAGCAACCACTTGAAGCAAACCAAAAGGACCTACCATATCAGGCCCCAAACGACGATGAAATAAAGCTAAAACCTTTCTTTCAAGGTAAGTTGCTAAACCTGCTAAAGTAGCAAAAATAGCTATAACAAGCACACATTTAATAATCGTCTCTATAACAAAAAAAGTAATATCACTCATATTTTAGCTCCTGCTTTTTCAAGCCAAACTTTTATATACCGAGTATTATTAAATAAAGATTTATAATCAATCTTGCTATCATAATTGCCCAAATATGCACCATTTTCTAAAGATTCATCACATTTTACACTTATAGCAATTTGAGTTTTTTCATTTTTTAAAATAACACTATCATCTTGATTTAAGTCAAATTTTTGCATTATATCAGACGATAAAAATAAAGCTCCAACCTCATTAAAAGCTCTATTACTAAGCTTTGAAAACTGATGAATACTATTTGCATGATATAGGGTTAAATTTCCTTCATTTTGCTCTTTGATTTCTTGAGTATTTAAGATTTTTTCAAACTCAAAATGAGAAAAATCAAGCTCATAGCCACGATAGTTTTTTCCACCATTGTCATAATAATTACTTAAATCATCAAAATCAATTGCCCTAAAGCCTTTATTTTGTGGTAAAAGCTTAGTATAATTGATCGTAAATTCTTCATCAAAACCTAAAGCATTTGCCAGATCATTTAAAAAATAACCTTTAAATTCTAAAGCCGCATTTGTAGGAACTAATCTTTTATCATAATTTACAAAGCTACCTTCTTGTTGATTTAAACTAGAACTTGCAAGATTTCCTTCATAAGAGAAACTAAAATCACCTTTTTCATTGTAGCCTAGTGTTTTTCCTGCTTGAAAATCCTGATTTAAATCACAAATCAAACTCACACCTAAAGTATTTGTGCAAGTTGGATTTAAAAAGACTTTAAATTCGGTATATTTTTGCACCATAGCACAAAGTTTTGCTAATTTAGCACTTTGCTCATCATAGTAAAAATCACTTCCTATAATAAGTGTAAATTTTTGCTTTTTAGCCAATAAAGTTTCTAAAGTATCCTCATCTATACCAAGATTTTTCGCATAATTTGATCTTTGTACTTCTATGCTTTTTTTAATCTTTTTAGGCACAAGTTTTTTAATTTCTTCTATAATGGTTTGACCATCTTCACTTTGCTTTTCTATCTTTTCTATCACTTCTTCATTGATAGTTTCTTCTATTTCTTTAGTACTTTGACAATACGCATTTTCTAATATATTTCTAAATTCTTGTGGAAGTTCTTTGGCAAATTTTTGCAAGATAAATAATAAAATACTTTCATTATCTTTAATATCATGGTTAATCTGCAAGAAATTTTTAGAGTATTTATCTATACCTTTATCTTTTATAGGATGAAAATAAAGTCCTGCACCTTTATTCATCACTAAAGCATTATTAACTTTATATCCTAGTGTTGGTGCATCATAACGCAAAAACGAACCTGTGATGATTAAAAAATCACTTTGGGTAATATCATCTGTATTTGCATTATACATCATATTTGCATTTTGATGAAAACAAGCTAGAAAATCTTGGAATTTTTTAGCTTCGTGGTTGATAAGATTAAGATTAAATTTTTTGCTAAGATTTTGCAAAATTAAAGCTTCTTCATTAGTAATAAAACTATTAAATAAAATATTTTTTATTTCACTATTTTTTATCATTTCTACCAATTTTCCAAAAGCTTTTTCATCTTTACCTTGAACTTCATTTTGGGTATTAAAACCATATCTTGCAGCTTTATTTAGCGTAGCAAAAGCAAAGTCATTACTCACTCTATAAATTTTTTCCTTTTGATTATTAATGCTAGTTTGTTTTATATCATAATACATCAACTCACAATCACTAGAATGTGGATTACTAGCTGGTATTTTTTTTAACTCCCAAGCATTAGATGTATATTGAAAAGCTGAACCCACCAAAGCTCCAGTTGGGCATACACTTGTACATTCTCCACAAAAAGAACAATCAAGCATATTACCACTGCTTGGTGCAATCAGGCTTTTTTGAAATTTAGTCCAAATCGCTAGCGCGTCTTTGCTCATACTCTCTTTAAAACTTGTATCAGGTGCATCTGCTCCTCTTGGAGTAGTTTTTAAAGCACTTTCACCTATCTTATCTTTACAAACTGTGATACATCTTTCACACACTATACATAAAGCAGGATCATAATTAATCTCGCCCCATTTTTTACACTCTTTATGAGTATCTTTGATCCAATAATTTTGCACACTTACTCTTGCTTTATGCGTAAAATTTTGAAGCTCACACTCGCCAGATTTATCACAAACTCCACATTGTAAAGGATGATTGATACAATAAGCTTGCATGATAGCATTGCGCTCATCCCATAAATTTGGTAAATCGCTCTCTACTACCATACCTTCTTTTACTTTGGTATTACAAGAATAAACCTTTTTACCATCAGCTTCAACCATACACATACGACATGCAAGTGTTGGAGAACAGCCATTTAAATAACAAATTGCAGGAATGAAAATATCATTTTTTCTAGCTACATTTAAAATATACTCACCCTCATTGGCTTCGCACTCAATACCGTTAATGATAACTTTCATTTTATAACCTTAACTTGAGCTTTTGAAAAAGCAAAATCAGTACTTTCATAATCAAACAAAGCTACCGTGCCTTTTAAATCATGATCAATTTTTACCATAGCTGTAAATTCTTGAGTGTTTATTTTTAAATTAATTTTATCCTCATCCTTAACCTTAGCAATCAAAGCAAAAGAAGAAGAGCAGTGTAAATTTTTATCCTCTAAAGGAGCTTGCATGATGATAGTTCCATCAAAATTATCAAGTTCTAAAAGTCCATTAAAAGAATTTTGTATTGTTAAGATTTCTTCTTTTTCATTAGAGCAAATCAATAAAAGATTAAAATGCTCACAAAGCTTTTCTAAAAAATACTTAATATTTTCAAAGTCTTTATGTTGGTATAAATTTTCATCAAAAATAATACATTTTGCTTCTTTTAAAAACTCCAAAATCTCTAAAGCTTCTTCTTCTCCAAAACAAGATTCAGCACTTAAATACCCCTCATCAAGCTCATTAAATTCAGCCTCTAAGCTCATCTTACAAAGCAAAGCAAGTATAAAAGGCACACTTGCAATTTCACACTTATAAAAATCTGCATTTAAATTTTTATCCTCAATACAGGAAACATTGTAATTTTTACTTTTGCTAAGTTTTACACAAAGTGAAGGATTTTTTAAAGAAAGTAAATCCAAAAAACATAAAGCATTTAATCCTTCTTGATATTTTGCTAATTTCATTGTCCTGCCTTTTTAAATACTATAGTCCAATCTACTTGATTAAATTTTAAAGAATTTAAAAGCTCACATTTTTGCTCTTTTATGAAAGCAAAACTTTTTTCTACATTAGAAAAATCTCCTATTTCAAATAAAACCACTAAGACTTCATCTGTATAAGCATTTTTGACAACTTGCTCTAAGTCTTTAAATAAATCTTGACTTTTTCTTAAATCTACGCGTCTCACCTGTCTATCTCACCTAAAACTATATTAATACTTCCTAAAATCGCCACCGCATCAGCTAGATATGATCCAACAAGCATTTCTTCTAAAAATGCACAATGAAAAAAACTTGGGGTTCTAGCTCTTAATCTATATGGCCTACCGCTACCATCTGAGTGGATAAAAAATCCAAGTTCGCCTTTTGGACTTTCAGTTGGCACATACACCTCTCCTTTTGGTGGTTTTAAGCCTTGTGTTACTAGGACAAAATGTTGCATAAGCGAATAATTTTGTGTCATAATTTGCTCTTTTGAAGCACTTACATATTCAGGATGATTACATAAAATTTCAGGTGGAGTGTCTTGATAAAGCTTAGCACATTGAACTAAAATTTTCAAACTTTCTCTAAATTCTTGCATATAAACTTTATATCTTGCATAAGAATCACCCATTTTAGCCACAGGCACGCCAAAATCTACCTCATCATAAAGTAAATAAGGCTCTTCTTTTCTAACATCATAAGCAATCCCGCTTCCTCTTAGCATAACCCCGCTACAACCCCAGCTTAGTGCTTGTTCTTTGCTTACCACTCCTACATTTTCAGTTCTTGCACGCCAAATTCTATTATCATCAAGTAAGGCTTCATAGTCTTTTATATCATTTGGAAATTTATTGCAAAATGCTAAAAGCTCATCTAAAAAACCTTCAGGTAAATCAAGCATTACCCCACCTATTCTCATAGATGAATGTGTAAGTCTTGCCCCGCAATATTTTTCTATTAGATCAAGCACATATTCACGCTCTCTAAAGCAGTATAAAAATACTGTCATCGCACCAATATCAAGTGCATGTGTAGCAAGCCATAATAAATGCGATGCTATACGATTTAACTCAAGTAAAATCATTCTTATAACACATGCTCTTCGTGGGATTTTTAAGCCACAAAGCTTTTCTACAGCGGCTACATAAGCATAATTATTTGCACTAGCTGCAATATAATCCATTCTATCGGTAGTTGGGATAAATTCTTGATAAATCATATTCTCAGCCATTTTTTCCATACCACGATGCATATAGCCTATGCAAGGTACAGCTTTGGTAATTTCTTCTCCATCAAGCTCTAAAATAAGGCGTAAATTTCCATGAGCACTTGGGTGTTGAGGGCCAAGATTTACTATCATGGTGCCATCTTCACGCTCAAAGTTTATATTTTCATAATAAGGCTTAAGTTTTGTAGGAATTTGCATTTTATCTTCTCTTATCTAAAATTTTAGCTTGATTTCTTTTAACTTTTTTCACAAACACAACGCCATCTTCTTCTTGATATTCTTGTAGGTATTTATCTTCTCTTAAAGCCTCGCCTTTTCCAACTTCATGATAAATCCGACTAAAATTTAAAGTATCTTTTTCATTTACAAAGCCTGGATCTCTATTTTCTTCACCCACTACTTGGCGATATTCTTTACCAAAAATTTTATCAATCTCATACCATTTGGCAAATTCATCACCTTGTAAAGGATAGCTTTTTAAAAAAGGATGACCATACCAATCATCAGGCATTAAAAGTCTTTTTAAATTCGGATGATTGATAATGAAAATCCCGAACATATCATATATTTCTCTCTCACACCAATTAGCACCCTTAAAAACACTCATAACACTTTGAAGTCTTTCTTTTAAACCAACAAAAGTTTTTACTCTAACTCTTAAATTTTTATCCATATTTAAAAGCTGATAATACACTTCAAAGCCTTGTTTTTGAGCGACAAAGTCAATTGCACTTGCATCAGTAAAACAGCTATAGCCTAAATTTTTAAGCTCGTTTAGCAAAATTACATTATCTTCTTTTTCTATTTCAATCACCCAAAAATCGAGCTCAATAAAAGAATTTTTAATCTTAAATTTTTGAGAAATTTGAAGAAAATCTTGCTCAAAAACACTATTTTCTAAATTTAATTTTTGAGTTTTTGGAGCATGATAAAATCTATCTTCATAATAATTTTTTAATTGAGCATTTTTTTTATCGCTGTATTTTCTCATCATATAAGCCTTTTTGGAGCGATTTTTCTACTTGCTTTTTCTTTGCGAATTCTTTTTTGCAAAATCATCAAAGCAAACTGAAAAGTTTCAGGGCGTGGTGCACAACCTGGCACATAAATATCTACAGGTATAATTCTATCTACCCCTTGGACTGTAGAATAAGTATTAAACATACCGCCAGTATTTGCACAAGAACCCATAGAAATAACCCATTTTGGATCAGGCATTTGATCATAAAGCCTTCTTGTAAATTCAGCGTGTTTTTTACTTAAAGTGCCTGCTATAATCATCACTTCAGATTGTCTAGGACTTGCTCTAAAAATAGTTCCAAATCTGTCAAAATCATATCTTGCACCACCTGCTGCCATCATTTCAATAGCACAACAAGCAAGCCCATAAGATAGTACCCATAAAGAATTACTTCTTCCCCATTGAACTAACTTATCAACCGTGGTTAAAACAACTGGTGCATTACTCATTTTTTGATACTCTGCCACTTAAATGCTCCTTTTTTATAAGCATACAAAAATCCCACCGCAAGTAAAAATATAAAAATAAAAACTTCAATCAAGACAAATAAAGATAAACCATATTTTGAAAGCTCTGCAGTTAAGTCTTTAAAAATCACTGCCCAAGGAAATAAAAAAACAACTTCAATATCAAGCAAAATAAAAATCAAAGCAAAAACAAAAAATTGAGAGTTAATTTTATTTGCTTGTTTAGAAGCCATAGGGCCACACTCATAAATTCCAAGTCCAAGTTTTTTTCTATTATGTGAGGCTAGTTTAGAACCTATCTTTGAAGAAATATATACCAAAGTAAAAAATATAACACTTGCAATAACAAGCATTACAAATATACCAAAGTATTGATGCTCTATAGTTGCATGAGTCATAATAAACCTTTAAAGCATAAATTAAAATTTATTTTACTTTAACTTAGCTATATAAAAACTTATTGATAAGAAATAATTTTTAGTTATTTCAAAATGAAACAATTTTTATCTTTTATAAGATTATTTTTTTATGAGTTATCTTTTGTAGAATTTTTTCTTGGTGAGATATAAAAATATAAGTTATATCATGAATTTTTTGATAATCATACAAATAGTTTAAAATTTTATATGCAGTTGGTATATCAAGCGCTGCTGTAATTTCATCTAAAATAAGTAATTTTGGCTTTAAAATCAAAGCTCTAATCAAGCCTAGTCTTTGACTTTGCCCACCACTTAATTTAGAAGGTTTTAATTCTAAAATATCTCTTTCAAGTTCAAAATCATCAAAAAGCATAAATAATTCATCAAAATCAAGTTTGATTTTAAAATTATCATACACATCAAACAAAAGCTTCTTAGTTGTTTTATAAGGATTTAAAGCTAGCTTTTGATCTTGAAAAATGTATTGAATTTTTTGGCGTAATTTTCTTTGAGAGTTAAAATCTAATTTTAATATATTTTCATTTTCAAACAATACTTCGCCAAAATTTGGCTTTTCTAACATGCAAAGAATTTTAGCTAAAGTACTTTTACCACTACCACTTTCCCCACAAAGCAATAAATTTTCATTTTGATTTAAAGAAAAACTCACATCTTTAAAAACAAAATTTTCTTCTTCCTTTAAATACCAGTGTTTTTTAAATTTATAAGATTTGCTTAAATTTTTAACTTCTAAAAACATTTTCACTCTCAAAAAGCCCTAATAATTCTTTAGCAAAAACACCTTTTGGATTGTTTAAAAAATCCTTTATAGACATTTGATAAACCGAGGTTTTTTCTTCTATGATAACTACCTCATCGCAAAGCTCTTTTGCTAAATTCAAATCATGCGTTATAAAGATTAAATTTTTAAATTGCTGTTTTAGTGTCTTTAAAATAGTTATAATTTTTTCTTCATTAACTCTATCAAGTGAGCTTGTAATCTCATCACATAATAAATACTGTGCCCCGCTAAGCAAAGCCAATGCTATCTGAATTCTTCTTGCCATACCACCACTTAATTGATATATAAAAGAATGCCACAAAAGGTCATGATTTTTAAGTCCCAAACATTCAAAAAAATAAAAAGCCTTTTCTTTAATTTCTTTTGCACTTAAATCAGTATGAGTTTTTAAAACTATATTAAAATAACTCCCTATATCAACAAGTGGATAAAAACTCCCATATACATCTTGAAAAAGTAAATTTACCTTAGCTCTTAGAGCGTTTAGTTCATTTTCTTTTAAATCTAAAATATTTTTTTGACCAATCTCAAATTTTTGCGCAGAAAGTTTATAGTGCTTATCAAAAAGCCTAATCATGCTTTTTAAAAGCAAACTTTTACCTGCCCCACTTTTACCCATAATAGCCAAAGATTTACCTTCTTCTAGGCTAAGATTTATATTTTTTAATAAAATCTTATCTTTAAAACTAAGATTTAAATTTACAATTTTTATCATGCTTTTATCTCTTCTTGTAAATCATTACCCAAAGCAAGCAAAGGCAATATAAGCATAAGTATAAAAGCTACTGGAAAAACTATCATCCACCAAAATCCTAAAAACACAGCCTTACTTGCTTCATTTAGCATGTTGCCTAAACTTGGAATCCAAAGCTCCACGCCCAAACCAAAAAAACTCAAAGTGGCTTCACTTGTAATAGCATGGGCGATATTTAAAACAAAAAGCACAAAAAGCAAATTCCAACAAGCAGGTAAAAGCTCACTAAGCAAAGCTTTCATTCTACTAGAACCTAAAATAATAGCATTTTGATAAAATTCAAGTTTTTGAAATTTATTAAGTTGCGTATCAAGTACTTTTGCCACAAAAGCAAAATGCCCCAAAGCAATAATAAAAATCATACTCCACAAAGATCCTACTAGAAAGCTTTGAAAAAACATAATCACAAGTAAAGATGGTAGTGCCAAAAGCATATCAATTACTCTAGCAAAAAAAGCATAAGCAAAAAATCTTGTTAAAAACACATATATACAAGCAAAAAGCACACTAAAAAAAGCTGCCATTACTCCCACAAATAAAGAAATGCGTAATGCGTATAAAATACGCGTAAAAACATCTCTACCAAGCATGTCTGTACCAAAAATATGAGTTAAATTTGGAGCTATTTTAGCTTTACTTAAATCTACCAAATTTGGATCATATGAACTAATCAAAGGTGCAAAAAGTGCTAAAATAAAGCTTAGCAAAATCATCATTACACAAAATTTACGCATTAGCAAACCTTGGATTTATCATCTTACAAATCATTTCTACAATCAAATTTACAAACACCACCACCAAAATACTAAAAATCACTACAGCTAGCACCACAGGATAATCTTTAAACAATATGCTTTTAATCACTAAATTTCCTACACCCTCATAAGAAAACACGCTTTCTACTATATAAGTTCCCATTAAAAAACTTACAAAAGAAGCACCAAAATACGCAAGTATAGAACCAAAAGCATCTTTTAACACAAAGTGTAAATAAATTCTTTTTTTACTAAGCCCTCTTGCAAATGCACTTTCTATAAAACTTTGATTTAAACTATCAATCAAACTTGTTCTTATAAAACGCACAAAAACTGCTAAATGCGAAAGAACCAAAGCACACACCGGTAAAAACAAATGCCACAAACGATTAAGCACATCATCTTCAAAGCCAATATCAGCGATTGCCGAACTTGGAAAAAGCTTAAAAAATACCGCAAAAATCAAAATAAGCATTAGCGATAAAGAAAAAGCAGGTAATGCAAAAAAACTCATTGTCAAAAAGGTAATAGTTTTATCTAAAAAACTATCTTTATAAATTACACACAAAAGTGCCAAAAACAAAGATAATACAAAAAGTACAAAAAAAGCCAAACTTCCAAGAATAATAGTATATGGAAGTTTTTCTTTTAAAATTTCACTAACCTTTTCTCCACTGATTAAAGAGTAGGAAAAGTCGCCTTTCAATGCTTTAAAAGCCCAATTTTCATACTGCTTTAATAAAGGTTGATCTAAATTTAAATTACGCTCGATTTCTTCTTTTATTTTAAGGCTAGTTCCTTGAGGCACACTGGCAAAAACTACGCTTCCTTTAGCATGATAAATCATAATAAAGCACAAAAAACTTGCAAAAACTATCAAAAAAAACGCCCACAAGAGGCGTTTAAAAATGAGTTTTAGCACTAATTTTTGCTCCACTCATAAGCATTCCAAGTAAAACCTACTCCATGATGACCTAAAATGTGAGGTTTTATACCTTGAATATTTTTAGCAAAAACTAAAGGATAATCAATATAAGCTATAAATAAAAATGCAGGATCTTCATATAAAGCATTGATAAATTCTTTGTAGTATTTTTTTCTCTCATTTGCATCAAGTGAATTTCTAGCTTTTGTTAAAGCTTCATCAACTTTAGCATTTTGATAATGACCAAAATTCCATCCGCTTGAGTTTAAAGCACTATCTTCAGAACTTGCAAAAACTCTAAAGGTATGAAAATCAGGATCATAAGGACTACCCCAACCTACTAAAAAGCTATCGATTTTCGTATAGTCAAAACTTCCACTTGGCTTAGCCACGGCTTTTGCTTTAATGCCAAGCTTTAAAAACTCACTTTGTAAGATATTTACCAAAGCCACTCTTAAAGGATCTTCGCTCATTGCATACATCTCAAAGCTAAATTCTTTGCCATTTTTTTCTAAAATGCCATTTTTATTTTTTACAAAATCTGCTTTAGCTAAAAGCTCGTTTGCTTTTTTTACATCATAAGTATAAGTTGCAAATTCTTTAGGGTTTGCCCATGATTTTTCTAAAGGATGATTGGCCACTTTTCCAAAAGAGTGCAACAATGAATTTATAATAGCTTGTTTATCGATGGCATAATTTAGCGCCAAACGCACATTTTGGTCTTTTAAAAATTCATGATTAAGATTAAACATCAAAGCACGATAATCAGCTGAAGGCTCTATAAGCATTTTAAAATTTTTATCATTTTCAAAATTTGAAGCTAGTGCAAAATCCACCAAAGCTACATCTATAGAACCATTTTTAAGCTCGATAGAGCTAATGCTTGGATCTTTAATGTGTTTTAGTATAAGTTTTGGAGTTTTTACCTTAGCTAAATGATAATTTTCGTTTGCTTCTAAAGTCATATACTGACCTTGTTTCCATTGTTTTAGTTTATAAGAACCTGTTCCTATAGGCATTTGATTAAACTTAGTAGTATTTAAATTTTCTTTTTCAAGCAAATGTTTTGGTAAAACACCCACACTTAAAGCATCTAAAAATGCTGGAAAAGGCTTTGAAAGAGTAATGATTAAATGATAATCATCAATGATTTTTACTTCTTTAACCGCATCAAAATTTACCTTTGATGGTGAGTTTAGTTTCTCATCTTTTAGAGCATTTATACTAAATTTTACATCTTTAGCACTAAATTTAACACCATCATGCCAAAGAACATCTTTTCTTAGTTCAAACTCATATACCAAACCATCTTTGCTAACTTTCCAAGAACTAGCAAGATCAGGTGCTAGGTTCATGTTTTCATCAAAGCGTGTAAGCCCTGAAAACACAAGAGCAATCGCCACATCATGATCTTCGCTAAAAAGCGGGTTTATACGCTCTGGCTCATTTTCTACTGCGATGATGATAGTATCTTTTGGCGTAGTGGCAAAAAGATTTAAAGCACAAAAAAGCATGATAAAAAATCGTAACATAATTTTCCTTTCTTTTTAAATAATTTCAAATTATATCATTAACTTGGCACTATGGAATTTTTTCGTGCGGTTTTTTGAAGTGAGAATATCACTAAAGCTATAAGTATAGTATATAATATATATAGCGTCATCAAAGACGGATAATTAAAATTTTTATCAGGTTCATTTGTGATTTTTCCAATCAATGGATGGATTACACTAGGTTGCTCAATCAATATCACAAAAAAATACATATAAGATAAAATAAGCACCACATATCTACCAAAAAACAAAGATTTGGTATAAACCACACAAATATATAAGCTAACAAACAAAATATTTACAAACAACGAGTATTTATCCAAATTAAAAATAGGTGTAAAAATCTGCCCTAAAATAACATAAAAAATACAAGGAATAAATACTGCTAAAAATAAACTTTTAATAAAATTCCAAAAATCGTTGATAATATATATAAAATTTATTTCTTGTTTGTTTAAAATATTATTCTTTGATTCATATGCTTTTAATTTATAAAGAGTAAACATACACCCCAATAATAAAAAAATCACTACCCCTCTATCAACATAAGAATGAAAACCATCAAAAAATTCATATACGGTTAAAATTACTCTTGTATCTTTAAGCTTATCACTATGAACCCAAATAAAACTCGAAGAAAACAATACATATAAAGCAACTAGCAATATAAGATTGTTAAAAACTTTAAAAACATCTGTGTGGTGATCGCATAATTTTCTATAAAACCCTAAAAGCAAAAAATCAACAAGTTCTCGGACTCTCCACATATTCTTTTCCGTATCTATCACATTCTCTACATACTCATCTTTTTTACTTTGATTTTGTTTCAACTCTATCTCTTTACAATAAAGCTCATATTTATGAAAATTTGAAGCTTCCAGAAGATTATTTTCTTTTATCAATGCATTTTTAAAAACCCTAAAAGAATCTCTAAAATCATTTGCAAATTTATTTAAAGATTTTTTATTTTGTTCATTTTTATCTTTATTAAAATTTTCTTGTTCTTCTTCTATTTGTGTTTTTAAATCATCAAAAGTAAAATTTAAATTTGTGTTTATAACATTTAGATTTCCTTTGAAAATCACTTGAGAAAAATTCGGAGCTTTATCAAAAGTTACTCCGTAAAAACAAGCTATTTTTTCAAATTCACACTCGTGAAAATCAGCGTAATTATAAAATTTAGAATTGTTAAAATAAGCATTATCTTTAAAATTGGCATTTGAAAAATTTAATTTTGTTTTATTATTCTCATCTCGTTCATATCCAAATTTAGAATCTACAAAATAACATCTTTTTGTAAAATCATTTTTCCACAAGTTAATATTTCCTATAACGCAATCTTGTATAAAAAAATACTTACTAAATTTATTTAATTCTACATATAAACATTCTATTTTAGTTTTTTCTAAAAATTTGATATTTTCCGAAAAAGTACTATTGTTCAAATATAATTCTTTAAATTCACAAGCATTAAATATTATTGATTTTTTTCGTTCATTCCTGTATTTATATCCGCTTATCTCAAAATTCTCAAAACAAATATTTTTTAGTTCAATTGCCGTGAAATCACAATTGCTAAAATATAAATTTTGCTTAATTTTTGTTTTATCCTCAAGCCAAGAGTCAGCAAATGTTATTCTACAATTTTCAAATTTTATTTGAAAATCTATATTATCAATCAAACTAGATAAATCTTTTAAATTTATTTTTAAATCTAAAAGCTCACTTTCTTTATTACTTATGATAAATAAATTTTTATATTTTTTTATATACTCATTACTGTTACTAGCAAAATCATTTATATTTGTATTATTTATTACTTCTATTTTATTTTTACAAAAATTTATGATTTTAGCTAAGGATTGTTTTGTTCTATCAATCTCATTATCTGATAAAGTTAAAAATTTAGATTTCATTTTACCTCTCTTCTTTTATACAACTTTACAATTTCCATAGTTAAAAATGTTTTGCCTACACCAGCACTACCACTTAGAAATACATTATTGTTTTTTAAAAATTTAATCAATCTATCTAATACCATTTTGTTATTATATTATGTTTTTTAAAAATACTTAAATGATCAAATAAATTAACCTAATTATATTTTCTTGTGATAAATCCCAAAAAACTTTAAATCTCATAATCAAATAACATATAAACTAAATAAGTATATTTTTTAATCATCTTATTCACTAATATACTAATCCAATCAAATAAATTTACCCTAACTCTTATAATCTAAACACCAAACTACAACACCACAAAAAACACAAACAATTAGTCTTTACCAAGTATATTTATTCTAATCCAACAATAAATTTTACTTAACTATATACAAATAAGACAAGCCTAACTAATTTTATAAAAACAATAACACTATTTAATCCAAACACCAATCTTTCCAACCCAAACAAATAACAATCTAAGTAATAATTAACAATAAAAATAAAGATTAATTAAACAACCACTAAAAACCATAAGCAAATCAAAAAACCCAAATAATATAAATAATATAAATAATATAAATAACAAGAATAAACTAAATCAAAAAAATGAATATAAGTAGTAGTAAGAATAATAAAAATTAACAAGTCCGCAATGAGCTACTTTCCCCCTGCCAGTAAGGCGTAGTATCATCACCCACGATGTGCTTAGCTTCTTGGTTCGGGATGGGACAAGGCGTCTCCACATCTGTATAATCACGGACATTGTTATTTAAATATTCTTTTTAGACTTTATACTATCTTTAGTAAGAATACTTAAAAAACAATGTTAAGAGCAAATTCTAATATAAACTTTACTTGTAAAGATTTTATCAAGCTTAAATATCATTTATTGAAATATTTTATAAAAAACATTTAAAGCTTTATAAAAACCTTAACAAGGAAGTGATGCTTATAAAAAAGATAAGCCAAACGCTCTATTAGTACTGGTCAGCTAAAGGACTTTCATCCATTACACACCCAGCCTATCAAACTAGTAGTCTTCTAGAGAGCTTAGAGAAGATTCATCTTAGAGTTGGCTTCACGCTTAGATGCTTTCAGCGTTTATCCGTTCCAAACTTAGCTACGCTGCGATGCTCTTGGCAGAACAACAGCTACACCAGTGGTTTGTTCAACCCGGTCCTCTCGTACTAGGGTCAAATCTCTTCAATCTTCTTACGCCCACGGCAGATAGGGACCGAACTGTCTCACGACGTTCTGAACCCAGCTCGCGTACCGCTTTAAATGGCGAACAGCCATACCCTTGGGACCTGCTCCAGCCCCAGGATGCGATGAGCCGACATCGAGGTGCCAAACCTCCCCGTCGATGTGAGCTCTTGGGGGAGATCAGCCTGTTATCCCCGGGGTACCTTTTATCCTTTGAGCGATGGCCCTTCCACACAGAACCACCGGATCACTAAGACCGACTTTCGTCTCTGCTTGACTTGTATGTCTTGCAGTTAAGCTGGCTTATACCTTTATACTCTACGAACGATTTCCAACCGTTCTGAGCCAACCTTTGTAAGCCTCCGTTATTATTTGGGAGGCGACCGCCCCAGTCAAACTACCCACCAGACATTGTCCCACTTGAGGATAACTCAAGCTGGTTAGCTACCCAAATAAGAAAGAGTGGTATCTCAACAACGGCTCATATACAACTGGCGTCATATACTCAAAGCCTCCCACCTATCCTGCACATTCTTATCCAAATAGCAGTGTCAAGCTGTAGTAAAGGTCCACGGGGTCTTTCCGTCTTGCCGCGGGTAGGAGGAATTTTCACCTCCACTACAATTTCACTGGATCCCTCTTTGAGACAGCTCCCATCTCGTTACGCCATTCATGCAGGTCGGTATTTAACCGACAAGGAATTTCGCTACCTTAGGACCGTTATAGTTACGGCCGCCGTTTACTCGGGCTTCGATCAAGAGCTTCGCTAATGCTAACCCCATCAATTAACCTTCGAGCACCGGGCAGGCGTCACACCCTATACATCCTCTTACGAGTTAGCAGAGTGCTGTGTTTTTGGTAAACAGTCGGGAGGGACTCTTTGTTGTAAGTTTCTTTGCTTTCGGAGTAAATCCTAATACAAAGCGAACCACACCTTATACCGAAGATACGGTGCTATTTTGCAGAGTTCCTTAAAGAGAGTTCTTCCACGCGCCTTAGAATACTCATCCCACCCACCTGTGTCGGTTTACGGTACGGGCAACATTAGCTAAACTTAGAAACTTTTCTTGGCTCGACGGCATCAGCAATTCTCCTCGCTGTCCGAAGACTTTGAAGAGCCTTTCAGATCTCGGAGTATTCTTATACGGATTTGCCTATATAAGCTCCTACTTCCTTAGACTAGCACTTCCATCCGCTAGCTTGCTTAGCCCTAAGCGTCCTTCCATCGCACACTAATGTTGGTATTGGAATATTAACCAATTTGCCATCGCCTACCCCTTTCGGACTTGGCTTAGGACCCGACTAACCCTACGATGACGAGCATCGCGTAGGAAACCTTGGGTTTACGGCGTTAATGATTCTCACATTAATTATCGCTACTCATGCCTGCATGCTCACTTCTATTCGCTCCAGCACTCCTTACCGGTATACCTTCGACGCAAATAGAACGCTCTCCTACCACTTAGTAAAACTAAGTCTACAGCTTCGGTACTTACTTTAGCCCCGTTATATTTTCCGCGCAAAATCACTAGACCAGTGAGCTATTACGCTTTCTTTAAAGGATGGCTGCTTCTAAGCCAACCTCCTGGTTGTTTAAGTAACTTCACATCGTTTTCCACTTAAGTAAGATTTAGGGACCTTAGCTGGTAGTCTGGGTTGTTTCCCTCTTGACGACGGATTTTATCACTCGCCGCCTGACTGCTGTGATTACACTAAAGGTATTCGGAGTTTGATAGGGTTTGGTACATTGGTGTATGCCCTAGCCCATTCAGTGCTCTACCCCCTTTAGTTACGACACAACGCTATACCTAAATATATTTCGGAGAGAACCAGCTATCACGAAGTTTGATTGGCCTTTCACCCCTATCCACAAGTCATCCCATAGCTTTTCAACGCTAGCGGGTTCAGTCCTCCACTAGTTCTTACACTAGCTTCAACTTGCTCATGGATAGATCACTTCGTTTCGGGTCTGCAGCATCTGACTTAATCGCCCTATTCAGACTCGCTTTCGCTACGGCTTCGCGTGTGCTTAACCTTGCCAGACACCACAACTCGCAGGCTCATTATGCAAAAGGCAGTCCATCACACTGTATTGCTACATAGTGCTCTGAATGATTGTAAGCAAATGGTTTCAGGTTCTATTTCACTCTGATCACCTCAGTTCTTTTCACCTTTCCCTCACGGTACTTGTGCACTATCGATCTGGTATTAGTATTTAGGGTTGGATCGTGGTCGACCCAGCTTCAGACAAAATTCCACGTGTTTCGCCCTACTCAGGATACTGCTAGCTAAGGTTTGGTTTTCGTATACGGGACTATCACCCTCTATGGCTACACTTTCCAGAGTGTTCTACTAACCTTACCTATTGCACATTGCAGTCCTACAACCCCCAGTGCAAGCACTGGGTTTGCCCTCTTACGCTTTCGCTCGCCGCTACTGACGCAATCTCTATTGATTTCTTTTCCTGTAGGTACTAAGATGTTTCAATTCCCTACGTTCGCTCCATTATGGTAGTATATATCTCTATATACTGGGTTGCCCCATTCGGAAATCTACGGATCAAAGCTTCTTGACAGCTCCCCGTAGCTTATCGCAGTCTAGTACGTCCTTCATCGCCTTTACCAGTCAAGGCATCCACCATTCGCTCTTAGTAGCTTACCTTTTTTACCTTTTATTCTAAAACGCATCACTTCCTTGTTAAAGTTTTTATGATAAGACTTTTACTATCTTAAGACGGAAAGCATTTAAACACTTAATAAAAATACCAAAAGTTTATTTTAGATTTAAACTAAGTTGTGAGTTTAAAACTTATCTTTAACTAAAAGCTAAAGAAAAGATAGTTAGGTTTTATCCTTTAACAAGTCCTGTAAAATTGTTTTTATTAAAACTTGCTTGTGACTCTTAACAATGATAATTCAAATAACATTAAATAACTAATTCAATATAACCCACTTTAAGACTAATGCAAATCTTTATAAGCTTATATATTTTATTATTTATTTAACTTAGGTCTTAAAACCTAAAGCAAGTATATATAAAGAGTTTAAATAGTTTTAAAAATATAATAAATACTTTTAAATATTTATATACTTGCTTTAAGTTTTAAAACTTATTAATATTTAAATTGATAAACAAATCTTTTTTGATGGTGGGCCTAACAAGACTTGAACTTGTGACCTCACCCTTATCAGGGGTGCACTCTAACCAGCTGAGCTATAGGCCCTTAATAATGGTGGAGAATAGCGGGATCGAACCGCTGACCTCCTGCGTGCAAAGCAGGCGCTCTCCCAGCTGAGCTAATTCCCCAAAATTAGCTTTTCATCAATCTTTGAAATCTAAACAAGGATGATTGAGTTTATATATGAACTGATAGTTGTGAGACTTATCAGTTTGTACTCTAGAAAGGAGGTGATCCAACCGCAGGTTCTCCTACGGTTACCTTGTTACGACTTCACCCCAGTCGCTGATTCCACTGTGGACGGTAACTAGTTTAGTATTCCGGCTTCGAGTGAAATCAACTCCCATGGTGTGACGGGCGGTGAGTACAAGACCCGGGAACGTATTCACCGTAGCATGGCTGATCTACGATTACTAGCGATTCCGGCTTCATGCTCTCGAGTTGCAGAGAACAATCCGAACTGGGACATATTTTATAGATTTGCTCCACCTCGCGGTATTGCGTCTCATTGTATATGCCATTGTAGCACGTGTGTCGCCCTGGGCATAAGGGCCATGATGACTTGACGTCGTCCACACCTTCCTCCTCCTTACGAAGGCAGTCTATTTAGAGTGCTCGGCCGAACCGTTAGCAACTAAATACGTGGGTTGCGCTCGTTGCGGGACTTAACCCAACATCTCACGACACGAGCTGACGACAGCCGTGCAGCACCTGTCTCTAAGTTCTAGCAAGCTAGCACCCTCATATCTCTATAAGGTTCTTAGGATATCAAGCCCAGGTAAGGTTCTTCGCGTATCTTCGAATTAAACCACATGCTCCACCGCTTGTGCGGGTCCCCGTCTATTCCTTTGAGTTTTAATCTTGCGACCGTACTCCCCAGGCGGTATGCTTAATGCGTTAGCTGCATTACTGAGATGACTAGCACCCCAACAACTAGCATACATCGTTTAGGGCGTGGACTACCAGGGTATCTAATCCTGTTTGCTCCCCACGCTTTCGCGCCTTAGCGTCAGTTAAGTTCCAGCAGATCGCCTTCGCAATGGGTATTCTTGGTGATATCTACGGATTTTACCCCTACACCACCAATTCCATCTGCCTCTCCCTCACTCTAGATTACCAGTTTCCCAAGCAGTTTAATGGTTAAGCCATTAGATTTCACAAGAGACTTGATAATCCGCCTACGCGCCCTTTACGCCCAGTGATTCCGAGTAACGCTTGCACCCTCCGTATTACCGCGGCTGCTGGCACGGAGTTAGCCGGTGCTTATTCCTTAGGTACCGTCAGAATTCTTCCCTAAGAAAAGGAGTTTACGCTCCGAAAAGTGTCATCCTCCACGCGGCGTTGCTGCGTCAGGGTTTCCCCCATTGCGCAATATTCCCTACTGCTGCCTCCCGTAGGAGTCTGGACCGTGTCTCAGTTCCAGTGTGACTGATCATCCTCTCAGACCAGTTAAGCGTCATAGCCTTGGTGAGCCATTACCTCACCAACTAGCTGATACTATATAGTCTCATCCTACACCGAAAAACTTTCCCTACTCAACTTGTGTTAAGCAGGAGTATAGAGTATTAGCAGTCGTTTCCAACTGTTGTCCTCTTGTGTAGGGCAGATTAACTATACCTTACTCACCCGTGCGCCACTAATCCACAACTAGCAAGCTAGTTGCTTCATCGTTCGACTTGCATGTATTAGGCACGCCGCCAGCGTTCACTCTGAGCCAGGATCAAACTCTCCATAAAATTATAGATAGTTTAATCTTTTTCTTCAAAGAAAAAGTATTTAAAAGATTAATAAAAATAATCTTTAATTATTTAATTGATAGATTTACATAAATAAAGTAAATCTCTGGCTCAATCGATCACTTATTTAGATTTCAAAGATTGACTATAAGATTTGATTAACAATATTAATAATTTAAAGAACAATTAAAAATTAGAGATTGAAATATCTTAATTTTTACTTACCTTTTTTTAAGAAAAGGAAATGAAATTATATCTATATAAGCTTAAAGTTTTATTAGGATAGAAAGAAATTTGGATAGTTAGAACAAGAAAGATAAAAAATGAATAGGTGTTTTTTAAAGGTTAAAAAACCTAGGGTGTTAAAAATACACCCCACCACTTAAATATAATTTCATTCTATGATCATCATCTAATTTGTATTTGTGTAATGCTCTTGCTCCATCAAGTTTTATATAATACTCATTAGCTTTATTATAAAGTATTTGTAAGCCTAGTGCATCTAAGAAATGATCATCTACTAATCTATTACCTGAATCTTTTTCATACCAAGCATAACCTATATCATAAAAGGGAGTAAAATAAAAATTAGTATTTGGTATATTTATTCTTATACCAAAGTTAGCTACTATAGTATTATCTCCATCACCTTCTCCATTATCATAAGCTCTTACTCCATAAGCTCCACCCAAAGATGAACTTTCAGAAGAATCAAGCTCAAAATTCCCTAATACCTTTTGATAGTTTATATTAATAGTATGAGTAATATACTCATTAAAACTATAATAATTATTCAAACTAGCATTGAGTTTTCTAAACCAACCAAAGCCATTACCACCACTTTTAGATGTATCTCCAAATATAGTAGTTCCATCATCTTTTACCTTACCTATGCTTATTTTAGCACTATAACTTAAGGTATTGTTTTCAAAGCCTCTAAATAAACCTTCTAAACCCATACTTCCTACATTAGAACTTTTATCAAAGGTTAAAAGATCTAAGGTTACATCACTAAGTATTTTATGATATATACTAGAAGTTATATAAAAAGATGAATTAGTATTAATCCATATAGGATAAGAAAAATCTATACCAAAATTCCTAGAAGTACCACTAAAACCTAAACCCTCATATTCTCTTCCTAAATAATAAGTTCCTTGAGATATACTAGGAGTAATTTTTAAATTACCTACAAAGAAAGTATAACTGGCTCCATAATTGATTTGTTTTTCATCACTAGATTGTAAGTAAAAATTATAATAATCTCCCATATTAAGTATAGAATTAAATCCCATACTAATACCAGCTCTATATTCTCCTGCACTCTTAATACCATAATTATCACTATATATTAATACATTAGCCTTAGTATCAGGTTCTACTTCTATAAGAATATCAGTTTCACCTACATTCTCTCCTGCTTGTAAACCTGCTAAGGTTTGAAGTCCATACATTTCATTGACTTTATATACACTATCTTCTATTAATTTAGTAGAAATGATTTTACCTTTGATTCTTTGATTGAGCTTACTTTCTAAAAAATGATCTTTTATAGTAGTTTTATTTTTTATTATATACTTACCTAATACTCCTAAAGAAATATTAACTTGAATGTTTTTTCCATCAAATTCTTGTTGAGGAATATAAGCTGTTGCTGCAGGATAACCATTTACTTGAAAATAATAAGCAATGATATTAGATATATCTTGTAAATCTTGTAAGCTAAATCTTCTTGTTTTAAACTCACTCACTAAGCTTTGTAAATCTTCTTCTTTAATACCTAGTTTTTCAAAGCTAGTGTTTTCATTAGTAAGAACAAATTTATATTGAGTGAGTATTTTTTTATTAGTAGTAGTATTGGTTAAATTAGTATTATTAGTAGTATTATTAACTTTATTGTTTGAAGTATTAGTATTATTATTTATATTAGTATTATTTTCTTTGGTAGTATTGGTTTTATTAGTAGTATTAGAATTAGTTTTATCTTTTGTATTAGAATTAGTATTAGTTTTATTATTGTTTGTATTAGTGGTTGGGTTGGTATTAGTTTGATTGTTTAAGTTATTAGTAGATGATTTAGCTTTTTCATCTTCTTGTTTAAATTTTTCTTCTAATTCTTGTTTTTTTTCTTCAAAGTCTTTTTTAGCTTCTTGGCTTTTTTTATAATCATCTTGGGTTTTTAGATTTTCTTTGATAGCTTTGTTTTGAGGGATGTTTTTATCAGGGGATAATTCTATAATTTTTCCTATATCATTTTTAGTTATAGTGATACTTCCATTATTAGCATAAACTAAAGAACTAATTGCTATGGTGCTAAGTAAAAGTTTTTTCATATTGGTTTTTTCCTTTATTTTAATTAATGGGCTTTATATAGTTTTAAAATCTATTGTTGTTTTTATTATACAAAGAAGTTAAAACTATTAAATAAATATTAAAATCAAAACTTGGTAATAAATTAAATATCTTTGCTTTTAATACTTATTTAAATATTTTTATCAATCTATATGCCTTTTTATTTGTTTATTAAAATTGATTAAATAATGAGCTGTTAAACTCATTTAAAACTACTAGAAAAATCTAGTAGTTTATATATATTAGATTGTTTTAAAAACTTCTAACTATGCAAGGATTCATAGTTTTAAAATTATCACTTACTATACAAATCTTTCCTTTTTGCATTAGGGCTGTTTCTTCTACTTCTTGCTTTTCACTTTCTTCTTCTAAAGTATTATCACCTATTAGATTGAGTGAGGCAGTTTGTTCAAAATCTAAATCAGTTTTTGGAAGATCAGGTTTGTTTGGATCTTCTCCATCGCCACCACCACTAATTGGTTTATTTACATCAGGCACAACAAGCAACATATCTTTAAAATTACCTACAACACTTACCTTAGTAGTATTATTTGCAGTTTTAAAATCTTTAAGATCTTTTTTATAAACTGATAAATTAGCATAAAGCTCTTTAGCTTCTTTGTTTAGTTTTGTGATATTATCTTTTATAATGATAAAAGCTGGATCATTTTCATTTTTAAGTCCTTTTTTTATTAGCATTACAAAATTATCATAAGCTTTTATTGCTTGATCTAATTTATTTTGATTAGCTAATAATTGTTCTTCAATCAAAAGACCATCTTTAACTGTATCATTATAAAGAGTAATTAATTTATTATGCCATAAGTTTTTATTAGTATTAAAAACATTAACTTTATTTCCAGCATTATTAAACGAAGTTTCAAATTTTGTTTTTACGCTATTATCTTTAAAATTAACACCAGTTGTTGTGTTGTCTTTATATGCATTTAAAAAGCTTAAACTTTGTAGTAATGCTCTAGCATCTGTTTCATTAACACCTAAATAAGAAGTCATAAATTTAACTTGCTCATTTTCTGTTTTACTAGCAATTCCTGGATATTCTTTTAATAGTTTAGCCAATAATCTCATATTTATTTTATAATTAACTTTATCAATATCTTTGATAATATATTCATCCCATATATCATTGCTAATTAAATCATCATTGTCTAATTGTGCTTGTTCGTTTTTAATGCTGTTAATATCAGGTAAATATACTGGTGTTTGAATGATAGTAAAATCTGTAGTAAAGGTAAAACTATCTCCATCTTGGTGTAAACCACTACCAAATTTGCTTTGAATATCGCTTTTAAAACTGCCATATCCACTTGTTTCATTTGAATATTCATGTTTAGTTAAATCTGTAATATTAGCAACACTACTTGATTGATTTATAGAACCATTTTTATAATAAATATGAATATTGTTGTATGTTGAATCTGCTTTTTTAGCAGCATGGAAAAATCCAGTCACAGCTCTATTGCTTCCGCCGCTAGGATCATCTTTTGCTTGTATTTTTGCACTATCATTCATAAATATATAAATATTTTTAAAAGTTTCATTTTCTTGATCAATACCTATAAATCCCGCAGCTCTTGTGGTTCCACCAAGCCAATATCCACTACCATCTGCGATAATAGAACCCATTTTATTTAAAATAATATTAGAATATTGTGCATCTCTAGTAAATCCACTAGAATATCCTATGAAACCAGCAGCATAACTTGACTCTGCTTTGTTTTTACTATTGCTATGAATATTTTTAATATCATTTAGCACTATATTATTAAAATTATTTTGACCTAATGCATATGCTGCAAATCCACCTGCCATAGAATCATCATTAAACAATCCAGGAAAATCTGGATCATCATAAGTTCCTTCATTAATGGCTTCTATTTTATCAGTTCCACTGATAACTATGTTATCATACGTATCAATTCTATCACCGACAAAACCAATCTGAGTATCATTTGTAATCATCCCTGCAAATCCACCAGCTCTTGCTCTTTGTGTTTTTGTATGTGCACTAATATTTTTAATGTTTTGCAAAATAATATTATTAAACACATTTCCATTGTGAGTATAATTATAATTTCCAACCCAAACAGTACCAGTAAAACCACCTATATATGCTAAATCTCCGCTACCATAAATAGAGTTTATATTAGAAACTTTTATATTTTTAAATGAACTTCCATCTATCTTACAAGTTCCATCTTCATAACAATTTTTTCCATAGTACTTATCTAAATCACCAGCCCAATCAACTACTATTCCACTAAATCCACCAATATAAGCAATATGAGTCTTTGATCGTGCATCTATTTTGTTGATATTTTTTAAATTTACATTTTCTACTTTACTGGTATTCATTATAACCCCAGCAACTCCACCTGCATAAATTATTTTATCATCATTTTTTGCAATAATGCTTCCTTGATTATAATCCACATTAAGATTTTTTAATGTAGCATTATCTATAACTCCAAAAATTCCTACATAACTATTATTAGTTGTATCTATATTAATATTTTTTAAAGTATAGCCTTGTCCATCAAAGGTCTTGGTAAAACCATTATAAGCATCATAGCCAACTATCATAGAAGTACAACCTAAACCATCTATACAATAATTAGCATAGTTTTTATTGTTATTACCACCAAAATCTATATCTTTAGTAAGTCTATATTCACTAGCACTAGTTCTAAATCCTGCTTTGTTTTCATTCCACCCTTTAGCAAAATGCCACCAATCTACATCAGAACCTATACCTACATATGCATCTTTTTTAAAGTTATTATTTCCACTAATCTTTGAAAACACACTAAAAGAATATGGATTATAATAATATCCATTAGCATTTAAATATGCATTACCTTTTGTTTTTGCATCAACATTTAGACCTTGTAAAGTATTGCCATCTATACTAGCTACATCTACATAAACTTCATTACCTTCTAGTTTTATATTTTTAGCCATAACTTTATTTATGTTGTTATAGTTTTCAGAGCCTAATACTACCTTGTTACCTTGTAGGGTAATATTATCTGCTTTAATATTACCCATATTAACCACATTACCTAATTTATTAGGTTTAAATACAGGTGAAAAGCTTAAACCATCATTGAAATTATTCATATTAGCAAAGTTTTGCATAGCTGCACTATCCATAGATGAAGTAGAAGCCACAAAGCGATTAGCATTGATAGTTCCTGTTTTAGTAATGATTACTCCATTAGGATTGATTAAAAATACATTATTACCATTAGCATTTAATAAACCAGCTATAGTAGATTTACTTGTTCCATGAGCAATGTTTAGATAGTTTTTATTAGATCCATTAAAATTTACACTCTCACCTTGATTAATACTAAATCCACCACCCCATTGAATGACAGAACTAACTTTATGACCATTAATATTCATAGTATTACCATTAATGTTTATAGTTCCTGTTGTTCCATGAGTAAATTTACCTCCACTAGGTAAAGCCATAAGTGGAGAAAAAAGTAAAGATACTGTTATACCTGAAAGTATAATATGATGAGTTAGTTTTGTTGTTTTCATATTTGCTCCTTTTGTAGTTTTAATTTAAATTTACTATGATGCTTTTAGCATCATCACTAATACTTAAAGTATAAGTAGCTCTTTGAACCTTTTCTTTAATGTTTTTATCTAAGGCTTTTTGATTTTTATGTATTTGATTTAATAGTTTTTGTAAATCTTTTTTATCTAAGTGTTTATTGTTTTCATCTACAAAGCCTTTTTCACTTTGCATTAGAATAAAACTTTTATTTTTTAAAGTATTATTGGTATAAACATTAATAGAAGTTTTTTCACTTAGATAAATAGCTTCTTTAGTATTTAAATAATTTTTAGTATTATCTTTTAGTATAAAGCTATAATGATCAAAGTAATTTACTAATTTAGCATTAATATTAGTATTTAAATAAAGATGATTATTAGTTCCACTTTTATGAGTAAGTGCTTTTGAGATATAAGTATTATCATTGGTTTTTTCTCTTAAAAAGCTACCTGCTAATACATCTATATTAGTATTTTTATAAATATTAGTAGTTCCACTTAAGTATAAGCTATTATTATAACTTTTATCATCTTGATTATATATACCAGAAGCAGTTATAAAAATAGTAGAATTGTTTTTATACTCATCTATATTTAAATTAGTTATATGAGTATAATTATCATGAGTATTTTTAGCAATACCAGCACTAATTAATATATCTCCTTCTCTTGTATCAGAAGCTGTTCCTAGTGCAATATTTGTAAAAATGATTTTATTATTAGCACTTTCGTTATAAGCTCTAATAATATATACATTATCATGAGCTGCACTAGAATAATCTTTTATATTAAAAATATTTTCATTAGCATTTTCATTAGCTCTTAAAATGATTTTAGAGCCTTTATCTATACTTGAAGCATTAGATAAAGATTGGACTAAATTATAATGTATAGTATTTTTTTCTAAATTATCAGCTTCTATAATAGTAGTTAGATTTCTACCTGATTTTACATTATCTAAAGTTATACTATTAGCATTAGCACTATTTGCATAATAGTCTTTATTGTCTAAAGTAGTTTTAGCTACTCCATATAAATATAAAGGCATAGAGATATTAGAAGAGCTTAGAGTAATTTTATTATTATTTGCTTTACCACTAGCTGTAGTAGCTGCTGTGATTTGAATTTTATCTTGGTAGTTTTCTACTACACTTTCTTGAGTTAAATCTCCTTTTATATTAATACTATTTCTATTAGCACCTTTAGTAGCTACTCCACCATAAAAATTAAATTCATTCTTACCTGTAAAATTAGCATTAATTTCAAAAGGTTTTTTAAGATGAACATTAATGCTATTATCATTAGCATAACCATTTTTAGTAATACCTGCATAAAAGTCTAAGAGTGCTTTTACTTCTACATTGGTATTAAGAGCAAGTAAGGTTTGTAAGTCTTTAATCTCTATAGTATTTTTATTAGAGCTACCTTGAACTATCTTACCACCATAAACTTCTCCATTTAATACAGCATTATAAGCTAATGGAGTATTTTTAGTATCTACTCTTAAATCTAGTTTTAAATCATTAATGAATACATTATTATTACTTACTTCATAGTTTTGGTTATTATTTACATCTACAAAGGCTCCTGCTAAATGAGTAGCAGCTGATGTTGAATAAGATCCACTTGGTCCATGGATAATTAAAGTAGCTCCATCTAATACAACTTTATTATTTTTAGCATTCCCATTATAAGTCATAGCACCTACTATATGAGTCATTCTCTCATCAAATACATTATCACCTAAGATGTTTTGCTTATAGGGGGTAGCATGAAAGTCTAGTTTTGCTCCTTTATTGAGTATAACACTATTATAATTTACATTAGCATCAATACCAAAAGCACCTACTACATAAGGAGCACCATTTAAAGGAAGAGTATAGGTGTTTTCAACACCCATATTAACATAGGTATCTTTGGAGTAAATTAAAGTATTATTATTAGCTTCACCCTTTCTAGCTATAGCTGGAGTGATTAAGAAATTATATTTATTATCATATCCACTAGCTTTAGGATTCATTATATCTTTATTGCTAGGTTTTAAATAATATACTGAAGAAAGCTCTCCTGTTTTTAACATTAAAGTATTATTATTAGCTTTAGCATTAAATACATAAGCAGAAACTAAAAAAGGTATATAGCTTACTTGACTAATAATATCATTAATAGAATATGCTCCATGAAAGCCATTAACTACAAATATATCTTCTTTAATACTTGGAGTAAGGATTTCTTGTTTTAATATCATATCACTTATATTATTGTTTTTTGCAGATTTAGGATTATCATAAATTAAAGTAATATTAGAAAGGTTTTTATTAGTAGCCATTTGACCATAATAATTTATACCATTTAAAAATTTATAAGTATTATTAGTATAATCATATACACTTTCATTATTAAAACTATGTTTTTTAATTACATAAGCATTTAAAGTTTTATCATAATTTGCTTGGGTAGCTGCATATAAAGAATTGATTGAAAGAATGGTTAATAAAGAAAGTTTTAAAAGATTGGATTTTTTATAATGTAAAGAAGTTAGGCTAAAACGAAAACTATCGTCCCCCCCCCCCATAGAGTATTTTTTAGATAAATTTGTATTCATTGAAAAAGTCCTTTCAAAAAATATTTATTGTTGTGTGTTTATGTTTGTAATTATATAAAATTATTAATAGTATTAATAATAATAACTAATTAATAGTTTATATTAGGAAATGTTAATATTATGTTTATAAATTTAAGCTTAAATATAAATAATAATAAAATATTATAATAATCAAAAAATATTATAAAAGAGAACAATATATTATAATATAGACTTTCAAGATAGTTATTTGAATGTTTTATATGAAAATATTTTTACAAATTTATTTAAAGACTATCTGTGATAAATCTACTTTAAAAATAACTTTAAATTCTAGGTATTGAAGTGGTGCGGATGAAAGGACTTGAACCTTCACGCATTGCTGCACCAGATCCTAAGTCTGGCGTGTCTGCCAATTTCACCACATCCGCTAAAAGTGGTACGCTCAAGAGGATTCGAACCTCTGACCTACGGCTTAGAAGGCCGTTGCTCTATCCAGCTGAGCTATGAGCGCATAATATATAGCATATCAGGCAAATGGTGCGCCCGATAGGAATCGAACCCATAACCTACAGATCCGAAGTCTGTCGCTCTATCCAGTTGAGCTACGAGCGCTGATGGGGTGAGTGATGGGAATCGAACCCACGACCCTCAGGACCACAATCTGATGCTCTAACCGACTGAGCTACACTCACCATTTATAAAAAATGGTCGGGGTGAAAGGATTCGAACCTTCGGCCCCTTGGTCCCAAACCAAGTGCGCTAACCAGACTGCGCTACACCCCGATATACAAAACAAAGCGTTATTCTACATAAAAAAAAACTAAAAGTCAAGAAAAAGTAAAACATTTGGTGCAAAAGCACACCAAATGTTTTATGAATTAAATTTTTCTTTTTTTTGCGAAATAATATTTAAAATTTCTACAACTAAAGAAAAAGCCATTGCCACATAAATATATGCTTTATCTATATGTATATCAATGCTTTCACACACTAAAACAACACCTATCATCACTAAAAATGCTAAAGCTAGAATTTTAATACTTGGATATTTTTCTACAAAATCTGCAATTGGTTTAGAAGCAAACAGCATTACCAACACCGCAACAATAACTGCAATAATCATAATTTCTATATCTTGAGCTATCCCAACAGCTGTTATAACACTATCTAATGAAAATACTATATCTATAACAGCTATTTCAGCCACCACTATCCAAAGTTTATTGCTTATTTTTATACTATTTTGGCTTTCTTCTTTGTGATTTATACTTTCTTTGATTTCTTTAATAGATTTAACGATTAAAAATAATCCTCCCAATAAAAGCACCAAATCTCTTCCAGAAATTTCATTACCTAAAATACTAAATAAAGGCGTAACAAGCTTCATAACCCAAAAGAGTGAAAGTAATAATAAAATCCTAGTAATCATTGCAAAAGCAAGGCCTAAAATTCTACCTTTATCTCTATGTTCAGGAGGCAACTTACTAACTAAAATAGCTAAAAAGATTATATTATCAATCCCTAAAACAATTTCTAAAGCTGTTAAAGTAAATAATACTACCCAAGCATCAACACTAAAAACCCATTCAAACATTCAGCTCCCTTAAAAATAAAAAGTGTAATTATAATGATGAAAAATTAATCATTCTCAAAAATTTTAACAATAGTTGCTGGTAAAATCTCATGCTCTATTTTATGAATCTTAGTTTCAAATTCTTCAAAACTTAACTTTTCTTTTTCGAAAGCTTTTTGAGCTATGATTTTACCACCATCTAACTCTTCATTTACCCAATGCACACTCACTCCAGCCACTTTCATATCACTTTCATAACTTTCTTTGATAGCATGAGCACCTTTAAATAAAGGTAATAAAGAAGGATGTAAATTAATAGCTTTTATATTTTGTGTAAAAATAGGACTTAAAATTCTCATAAATCCTGCTAAAATAGTTAAATCTACTTGATTTTCTTTAATCAAACTCACAAGCTCTGCATCAAATTCTTCTCTTGAAGTAAATTTTTCATGCTCTATGATTTTGGTATCAAGGCCATATTTTAAAGCTCTTTGTATGCCATAAGCTTCTTTTTTATTGCATATGCATAAAACCACTTCAAAGGTATTTTTACCAAAAGTCTTTTTATGTAATTTTTCTAAAATATTTTCCAAATTACTTCCATTGCCACTAAATAAAACTGCTAATTTTATAAACATTTTAAACCCTTTATCAGTTTTAAAGCATCAAAACTATTTTTATTTTTTTTATAATTTTTAGCCGTTAAAGCATGAGCTAATACTGCATTTTTTGCAGCTTCTAAGGCGTTAAATCTCGCTCCAAGTAAAGCTACTATCATACCGCTTAATACATCACCGCTTCCACCTTTTGCTAAGGCTTCGTTGCCACAATTTACCACGAAAAGCTTTTCATTTTGCGTGATGATTGGATTAGCTCCTTTTAACACTAAAACACATTTAAATTTAGAACTAAACTTTCTTGCATAAAAAAAGCGTTTATTTTGAATTTCTTCTACGCTTATATCCTCATCAAAACAAAACTTTAAAAGCATAGAAAATTCTTTAGGATGAGGAGTTAAAACAACATCTTCTCTATCAAGATATGAAAGTAAATTTTCACTTTGAAAGCAATTTGCATCTAAGACTAAAGGAATATTTTTCAATCTTTCATCTTTTAAAATACTTAAATCATCAAGCCCCATACCTATAGCAGCTGCATTTATTTTACCTTCAATATCGTCTTTTAGCATAATCAAAGGCGAAAAACTTTCTTTAGCCACTAAAGATACAAGCCCTGCTCCAAACTCTAAAGCACCAAGTCCAGCTAGGGTTCCTGCACTTTTACTAGCAAAGATATAAACATGGCCAAAATCGCCTTTATTTGAGTTAGCCTTTTTTGTAATGAGTTTTAAATCTTTTTTTTCTAATAAAAAAGATTGTGAATTTTTAGTTTTTAGTTTTAAACCTAAATTTGCGTATTTTATTTTTCCTACAAACTCTTTTGAAAAATCTTCTAGTAAAATTTCTTTTAAAACACCCATACAAAGTGTATAATCGGCTTTAAAACATACTTTTTGTCCAAGCCCACTAGGTATATCACAAGCTATTTTTAAGGCTTTGCTTTTGGCAATTTTTTTAAAAATTCTTTGTAAATTTTCATCTAAGGTTTTATTTAAACCGCTACCAAAAACACAATCAACAATAATATCAAAGTCTTTAAATCTAGGTTCTTTTTTAAAAAAGTTAAAATCCATATTTTTTAAAATTTGCTCTTGCTTGATAAACATTGTGCTTTTTTTATATGGCACAATACAAGCGTATGCTTTTTTAAGGTGTCTAAGAGCTACCAAACCATCAGCACCATTTCCACCACCACCAAGCAAAAATAAAATCTTAGTATTTTTAAATTTTTTACTTTTTTTCTTAATGAAATTTGCAAGTTCTATCCCTGCATTTTCCATCATCAAAAACTCATCTAAACCTTTTTCGATTAATTGTTTTTCATGGCAAGAGTTATCTTTAAATATTGCTTTCATCATTCATCTCACATTTTATAAGCTTTTGAGTTTTAGCACCAAGTTCTTTAAGCTTTATTACCCTTGAAGCAATATTTCCACTTCCATGGGTAAGTTTTTTTTGCATGTCTTCTATGTTTGAATTCAAACCATTTAGATTTTTTTTAATTTTCTCAAAATCTTCTAAAACTCCTGCAAATTTATCATGAAATTTACCAAGTTCATCAAAAGCTTTTAGTATGTTTTCATTGCTTTGAATATTTTTCCATGAAATATTTATAGTATTTAATGCCATAAAAAGAGTATTTGGTGTGGTTAAATAAACCTTTTTTTTATAAGCATATTGATAAATTTCAAGATCTACATTTAAAATTAAATCTAAAATATTTTGATAAGGTATGAAAAGCAAAACAAATTCGTAAGTATGTTTATCATACTGCATATAAGGTTTTTTAGCTAGTTCATCTATTCTTGATTTTAGATTATAGGCTAAATCAAGACAAGTATTTTTGCTAATATCTTCAAAAGCAAAATCACTTGGCAGAGAAAATTTCGCATCTATAATTATACTTTTTTGCTTATCTAAAAATACTACAGCATCAGGAATATAAGTTCTACCCTCATCTTGAAATCTATCTTGTAATTTATACTGACTACCTTCTACTAAACCGCTATTTTCCAAAACAGATTTTAATTGTAATTCTGCGAAATTACCACGAATTTTTTTATCACCCTTTAAAATTTTTGCTAGTTTATCTGCGTTTTCTGTCATATTTTGGCTAAATTTAAACATATTATCAATATGAGTTTTAAGACTAATTTCATTTGAATTTAATCTTTCATTGTATTCTTTTACGCTTTTTTTAACAGGTATAAAAATTTCTTCTAGAATTTTCTTTGTATCCTCATTAAGCATAAGTTTATTTTGATTTAAGATATTAGTATTTTGTTTTTGAAAATTTTGCTCTAATTCCTGCTTTAATTGTGCCAAATTTTGTTTGTATTTTTCTTCTAATTTAATCAAAGTCTGAGTGTATTCTTCTTTTAAATTTGCACGCTCTTTTAAGTGTATGTTTAAAAGTTCTTGCTGATTTTTTTCATATTGAGCCAAAGTAGCTTCTAAAGCTTCATTTTTTGATAAATATATTATTTTTTCTTCTAAAAGCTTATTATTTTTATCTAAAAGTGAAGCATTTTCTGATTTTAAAGATAAAAGTTGATTTTGCAAAGAAGTATTAGTTTGAGTTAAAAATTCAAATTTTACCTTTTCTTTTTGACTTTTAAATATAAACCATATAAAAGCAAAAATAACAACAACTAAAAAAGCTATTAAAAAATTTTCCATTTTCAACCTTTTGCTTTTTCAAGAAAATAAATATTTTTTTCATTTGCCTCTTTAAACTGCTTCATTTTCGGTAAGAATTCTTTTACTAAGGCTCTAAAATTTTTAAAACCAAAATTTTGAGGGATAAAATTTGCGTGTTTTCTGCTCATATTAATACGAATTTGAGCATATTCTGCTCGCCCTTTTTCTTCTATTAAAGCTTCTGTGATATTGATTAAATCTTTTATATATTCTTTGGTACTTAATATTTTTTCCTTAGAATCTTCTTGATCTAAATAAAAAAACTCACTAAAAGAATTTACATAAGATTTTACAGCTTGTTTTAAACCCATACCTATAACTTGTTTTTTACTTTCTTTAAGTCTTTGAATTAAACTAGTATAGTCACTATCGCTTGAAACAATTATAAAAATATCAATATCTTTCTCATAAAAAATACTCATAATTTCAGTGATTAAATACATATCGCTTGAATTTTTATTGGCAGTAAAATTAAATTGTTGCATAGCTATAATAGAATATTGTCCGATTTGTTCTTTCCAATTTTGTATATTTTTTTGCGTCCAATCTCCATAGATACGTTTTATAACGATTTCTCCATAGTCAGAAGCAATATCAAAAATAGACTTTGCATATTTTGATGGAATATTTTCTGCGTCAATGAAAATCGCTATGCTTTTATTTTCCATTTTCACTCCTACATGGTTTTCATTCTAAAACTTAATGCTTTTAAAATATGAGTTTTTAAAATCAACTCACTTTGTTCTAAATCCGCTATAGTTCTTGCTACTTTTATGGTTTTATTTACTCCTCTTTGGGAAAGATAATATGAATTTATAGCTTTTTGCAAGATTTCATTTGCACTAGAATCTAAAACACAAAATTGCTTCATCTGTTCATCGTTTAATTTAGCATTAAATTCTTCTTGTTTTCTTTGTTTTTGAAATAAAAAGCCTTTAAATACCATCTCACTCATTTGTTCTGAATTTAAACTTGTTTTATCTTCAGGCGAAATTTCATCCATAGCTACATAAAGATCAATTCTATCTAGAATTGGCGAGGAAATTTTATTTTTATATTTTTTTATCTCTATTTCTTGGCAACGACAAGTTTGGTTTTTAGAAAATAAATTTCCACAAGGACAGGGATTTTGCGCACAAACAAATAAAAATTTAGTTTCATAAATAACTTTAGTATTAACCCTTGAAATAAGAATTTTAAAATCTTCTAGTGGCTCTCTTAAACTTTCTATGATTTGCTTTGAAAAATGCGGAAACTCATCAAAAAACAACACTCCTCCATTTGCTAAAGCTAATTCGCCTATTTTTGCATTTTTAGCACCTCCACCAAAAATACTAGCTCTTGTACTTGTGTGATGAGGACTTCTAAAAACTCTGCTAGCACTAAAATCATCATCTAAAGAATTTAAAGACTTATAGGCATTTTGAGCTAAAATTTCTTTTAAACTTTGTGGTGGCATAATAAAAGGAAGTCTTTTAGCACACATACTTTTACCACTTCCTGGGCTACCTTCAAACAAAATATTGTGCATTCCTAAAGCTGCTATTATACAAGCATATTTAGCATTTTCTTGACCCTTAACTTCTTTAAAATCATAAGGATAAATAGTATTTTTAATATATTTTTGATGATTAATCTCTATAGCATTTTCAAATAAAGGATGGCCGTTAATGATTTTATAGTTTTCATAATTTTTTTCTTTAAAAAATTCAATAGCTTCATTTAAATTTTCTAAAGCATAAATTTCTAAATTCGGAATCATAGAAGCTTTTTGTGCTATAGCTTTTGGCACCACAACTTTCGCATTTTGAATTTTTGTGCTTAAAAAAAGTAAGATAGAAAATAAGCTGGTAGTACTTTTAATACTCCCATCTAATCCAAGCTCTCCAAATACAAAAAAATCATCTAAAGTTTCTTTTTGAAATAAAATTAAAATAGCAATAGCCAAATCAAAATGAGAACCATTTTTAGGAATATCAGAAGGGCTAAGATTGATAGTGATTTTTTGGGCTGGAAAAGTAAAATTTTGGCTTAACAAAGTCGCCTTGATTCTTTCAGTGCTTTCTTTAATGGTAGAATTTGCAAGACCTACTATACTAAATCCTGGCAAACCTCTTGTAAAAGTTGATTCTACATCAATTATATCTAGTTCTGTAGAAAAACTCGCACATTTTAGTTTTTTCATTTTTTCTTTTTATGTTTTTTCTTATAATCTTTATCAAATTTTTGACGCTTTAGAAAAGAAAGTTTTTCTATAAATAAATGTCCATCGAGATGATCTACTTCGTGTTGAATAGCGACTGCTAAAAAATCATGTGCTTGTAAAATTTGTGAGTTGCCAAATCTATCTTGATAATCAAGTTGTATATTTTTATAACGCATTACATCTTCGTAAAATCCTGGAATACTCAAACAACCTTCATTACAAGAAATTTTTTCATCATCTAAAGGTGTAATGATGGGATTAATTATTTCCAAAAGTGTTTGTTTGTCTTCTTTTTGCTCACCTTCTTCATCACCAATATCTACAAGCAAAGCCCTTATTGGCGCATCAATTTGAATAGCTGCTAAACCTATGCCTTTATTAGCTATCATTGTTTCATACATATCATCTAAAAGCGTATGCAAATCTGCATCGAAATTTTCTATTTTTTTTGATTCTAAAAATAATCTTGGATTAGGATAGGTAATTATTTCTCTTATCATTTTTCTTTTTCCACTACTATAAAAGGCTCCAAATTCTTACCAGACTCCTTTAAAGCTTCAATGCATCTTTCGGTTAATTCTTTACTCTTGCTATCTTGATTTATTGCACTTACAACAATTTCAACATCAACTTCTATTTCTTTATCAGCTAAAAAGAAATTTGAATTTTCTAAAGACTCTAAAATTTTACTACAAATTTCTTGTGCTTTTTCTAGATTAGTATGCGAAATCATCATAGCAAATACATTGTTTCCAAAATGTGCTACTATGTCACTTGATGATATATTTTTACTAAAAATTTTACAAATACTTTTCAAAAATGCATTTTTTTCTCTTTGAGTATAAGTTTGCTCTAAAATTTCTTCCTTTACTCTAAAAAATATCAAAGAAGTACGATAATTATATTTTGCATTGCTCTCAATACTTTTTTCCAAATTTTCTAAAAAATATTTTTTGTTATAAATTCCAAATTTAGAATCAAAATCACTTTGTTCTTCAATATGCTTATATGTTTGTCTTACTTCATTAAAACTTTCTTTAATCTCATCTGAATATTTATCTAAAATATTAGAAAACCTAGAAAGATCTGCTTCTAAAGTATGAACAACATTAGATACTGCTAAATTCCCTGTACTTACTGCTAGTTCTGAATTACGTCTTCGTAGTACATCTTTTACAGTTTCAAGATGCCTATAAATCATAGCAATATATTGAAGCATTGCTGAAGTTGAATTAAAGCTTTTTTTAATCTCTTGTTCTATATTTGCACGCTTAACACCATCATCGTTTTGCTCAAATTCCATAATTTCATTAATTTTCTTTTTGAAGGCAACTGGACGCTCTTCAAGCATTTTTTGAAAGTAAACTCCATAATTTGTAGGAGTTGGAGGAACATTATCTTTTACAAGTTCGCTTAAAATAAATTTTGCAAATCTTTCAAACTCTCCTCCACTGATCTTTTGAATTTTTGGGTTCTCTTTAGCGGGGGTTGGATCATCATTCAAGCTTAAATCAGCAAACAAATCATCTTCTAGCATTGCTATATTTTTCCTTATTTAAAACTTTTTTCCAAAACCTTATCAATCAAACCATATTCTTTAGCTTCAAGTGCACTCATAAAAAAATCTCTATCCGTATCTTTTTCAATTTTGGAAAGTTTTTGCTTGGTATTTTTAGCTAAGATATTGTTTAAAATAACTTTTAATCTTAAGATTTCTTTTGCTTGAATTTCAATATCAGTCGCTTGACCTCTTGCACCACCTAATGGCTGGTGTATCATAATTCTTGAATTTGGCAAAGCAAATCTTTTTCCTGGAGTGCCACAACTAAGCAAAAATGCCCCCATTGAAGCAGCTTGACCAATACAAATAGTGCTAACATCAGCTTTAATATAATTCATTGTATCATAAATACTAAATCCGCTTGTTACAACCCCACCTGGTGAATTTATATAAAGATAAATATCTTTTTGAGAATCTTCTGCTTCTAAAAACAGAAGCTGAGCCACAATAGAAGCAGCAAGATCATCATTAATTTCACCGCTTAGCATAACAATTCTATCTTTTAATAGTCTTGAATATATATCATAACTTCTTTCGCCCCTGCTAGTTTTTTCGACTACATAAGGAATATAAGAACTCATATTTTATTTTTCACTTTCTTTTTCATTTTTCTTTTTTTCATTTTTCTTAAAAATATCAGCAAAAAGTTTTTCTTCAATCAAAGACATTTTAATTGCTGCTAATGCACCTTGCTTCTTATAGTTTTCTAAATGCTCTTGTGGATTAAAACCGTATCTATAAGCTTCAAAATAAATAGCTTGAATCAATTCTTGATCACTCACTTGAATATTTCTAAGTTTTGCTAATTCATCTATAATAAAAGTTAGTTTAACACTTTTTTGTGCATCTTCTTTAAAACTTTCTCTTTTTTCTTTATATTTTGCTTCATCTTTAAATTCTCTTAATTCTTCTTCGCTTAAATTTCTCAAGGAGCTTCTAAATTGTATATCTGTTTCTTGTTCTACTATATTTTTTGGTAAAACAAAGTCAAATTTAGCTACCAATGCTTCTGCGAATTGATTTTTAAGTTCATCATTAATTAATTTAAAGATTTTTTCATTTTTAAGTTGCTCTTTTAGTTTTGTATCTAATTTTTCAACACTTGGTTCTTTTTCTTCAGGAAGTAAACTTTTTAAAAGTTCTTTATTTAATTCTGGCATTTTAAGTTTTTGAATTTCATGAATTTTTACTTTGAATATTGCATCCTTCCCTGCTAAATGTGCAGCACCATATTCTTTTGGAAAAGTTACTTTAATGTCTTTTTCTTCTCCTGCTTTTAAACCAATCATACCTTCTTCAAATCCTGGTATAAATTGTTTTGAACCAATTTCTAAAACATAATTTTGAGCTTTGCCACCATCAAAAGCTTTGCCACCAACAAAACCTTCAAAATCAAATTTAACAAAATCTCCTTCTTTTATTGCTCTGGTTTCTTTAATTACTTCAGTAGTTGCATATCTTTTTAACAATTCTTCTTTTTTTGCATCAATTTCTTTTTGAGTTACCTTTGGTGTATTGTAGGTTGGTACTAGTTTTTCATATCCATCTAACTTTACCTCTGGTTTAAAAGACAATACCATTTGAGCTTCAATATTACCATCTTTTCTATCAAATTTTTCAAAATATGGCTCACCTACTAAATCTTTAGCTTCTTTTTTAACTTCCTTTAAAGCACCATCTACAGCATTTCTTAAAAGATCTTGCTCCGCATCTCTTGTAAGCTCTTTTTCATATCTTTTAAGTATAGCAGCAACAGGAACTTTTCCTGCCCTAAAACCATCCATCTTCATAGTTTTAGATGCTTTTTTAGCTAATTTTTCAACTTCTGCCTTAATCGCTTCATGAGCAATTTTAACAGTAGCATTTGCATTTGCAAAATCAATTAGTTTTGCTGTAACTTCCATAATATCTTCCCTTTTTAAATAAAATTTCCTAATAATATACCAAAATTTTCCTTATCACTTTATATAAAAATAAAAATATGTTAGAATTTTAATTTTTATGGAGAAAAAATGCAAGAAAAATTTGAACAATCAATAAAAAATATGTTAGAAATCATTGGTGAAAATCCTCAAAGAGAAGGACTTTTAAAAACACCTACTAGAGTTTTTAAAGCTTTTGAATTTTTTAGTAGTGGCTACAAACAAGATCCAAAACAAATACTTAGCAATGCTTTATTTGAAAGTTCAAACAACGAAATGGTTTTGGTTAGAGATATTGAATTTTACAGTCTTTGCGAACATCATCTTTTGCCATTTTTTGGAAGAGCACATGTAGCTTATATTCCTGATAAAAAAGTTGTAGGACTTAGTAAAATTCCGCGTCTTGTAGAAGTTTTTGCAAGACGTTTACAAATTCAAGAACAACTTACAGAGCAAATTGCAGAATCTCTAATGGAGCATGTAGGAGCAAAAGGAGTTGGAGTTGTGATAGAAGCAAGACATATGTGCGTTGAAATGCGTGGGGTTCAAAAAGCAAATTCTACCACTAGCACTTCAGCTTTAAGAGGAAGTTTTTTAAAAAGTGAAAAAACTAGAAAAGAATTTTTTACTCTTATAAATTCAGCTAAACAGGTTAGATTTTAATGGGTTTGGAAAAGTTAAGAAGTAAAATTTCTTCACAAAATCTTACGAGTGTCTTTGGACAAATTACAAAAATTTCAAGTACCAGTATAGAAATTTGTGGTTTAAAAACTAGCATAGGTGATATCATAAAAATAGTTTCTAGTGAAGATGAAAGCAAAGAAGCTATGGCTATGGTGGTAGAAGTTGATGAGAATTTAAGCTACCTAAGTCCATTTGGTTTTGTAGAAGGTTTTAAAATAGGTGATCGTGCATTTATAAATGATGCAGGTATGCAAATTGGCGTTAGCGATGAATTATTAGGAAGAGTTGTCGATCCTTTTATGCGACCAAAAGATGGCAAAGGTCCTATTGAGGCTAGTAAATTTATGCCTATTATGCGTGCACCTATTGATGCGATGAAAAGAGGTTTAATAGAAGAAGTCTTTCCAGTTGGAGTTAAAACTATCGATGCACTTCTAACTTGTGGTGTAGGACAAAAGCTTGGAATTTTTGCAGGAAGTGGGGTTGGTAAATCAACTCTTATGGGTATGATAGTAAAAAATTCCAAAGCTCCTATAAAAGTTATAGCTTTAATAGGCGAACGCGGTAGAGAAATTCCTGAATTTATACAAAAAAATTTAGGCGGAAAATTGGATGATACTGTTATCATTGTTGCCACAAGCGATGATAGTGCTTTGATGCGAAAATATGGTGCTTTTTGTGCAATGAGCGTAGCTGAATATTTTAAAGAACAAGGAAAAGATGTGCTTTTTATAATGGATAGTGTAACACGTTTTGCTATGGCTCAAAGAGAAATAGGACTTGCATTAGGTGAACCTCCGACCACAAAAGGTTATCCACCTAGTGTTTTAAGCCTTTTGCCTCAACTCATGGAAAGAGCAGGAAAAGAAGAAGGTAAAGGAACTATAACAGCCTTTTTTACTGTCCTTGTTGATGGAGATGATATGAGTGATCCAATAGCAGATCAAAGTAGGTCTATACTTGATGGACATATAGTTCTTAGTCGCGAATTGACTGATTTTGGAATTTATCCGCCTATTAATATACAGAATTCAGCTTCAAGAGTTATGGGAGATATTATTAGTAATGAACACAAGTTAGCAGCTAGAAATTTTAAACGTCTAAATTCTTTACTTAAAGAAAATGAAGTTTTATTACGCATTGGAGCTTACCAAAAAGGAACAGACAAAGAACTAGATCAAGCTATTGCGAAAAAAGATTTTATGCAACAGTTTTTAAGTCAAAATCCTGAAGAAAGCTTTGAATTTGAAGAAATTATAAATACTCTAAAAATGATTGATACATAACAATTGGAATACTTTTTGCTTTTTTGACCAATAATAAAGTCATGAAAAAAGGATGGGTCATGTCAAATATAGTATTTTCAGATCATCAAAAAAATTTAGGTTTAAAATATATAGATATTTGCCAAAATATTTTTGAAAGAGAACTTTTTACACAGATGTTTTTAGAATGTATATGTTTTGAACTTTTAGAGAAAAAATCAAAGCTAAAATATTTAAAAATTATAAATTCTCAGGAAGAATTTATAATTGAATTTAAGATAAACAATCAAAAAAAGTCATTTGTTATTAATAATAAAAAAAATCTCAATCAAGAATATAATATAAATAAAATAGCTCAAGATGAATATGAAAGAGAAATTGCTAGAATTTACCAAATAGAAAGGTTCTTAAAATCGCAAAATAATCTTGAAAATTTTTCTAATGAGATTTGTGCAACAATGAAAAATCTTTTTAAAAATATAAATGAGTTTAAAAATTATATTGACATGCTTGAGTCAAAAGAAAACAATTATAATTATTATATTTCAAAAATTTATAATATAGCTTAATATTTATAAAACTTTGCCGATAGTATTTTAGAATCCAAACAAAAAAGGAGTATGTTATGGGTGAAGTTACTAACAATCAAGCAAATTTAATGCTTAACATTGCAACTACTATGATGAAAAAAACCATAGAGACCAATGAAAATGCGGTAATGCAAATACTTGAAGGTGTAAATGCAAATTCTACTCCTAGTATTACTCCTATTACTAGTTCAGGATTACTTGACATTTACGCTTAATTTTTCTCTTCGATTCAAAAATTTTGGCATAGCTTTTGCTTGAGTAAAATTATGCAATATTTTTGAAGAGAAGAGTTATGTTTATAAATTCTAATATCAATCCATATCAGAATTTTGCAAATTATCCTTTTGTTAAAAATGAAAATATGGAGCAAAAAAAAGAAAATATAAGTGTTAAAAGTAATTTGTTTGAAACCAAAAATTCAAATATAGATTATAAAGTAACTTATGCAAGTGAATTTGGATTTAGAATCGACGAACAAGGTTTTTTTGAAAAAGATCTTAATAAAACCGCAAAAATTCCACTTGATTATGATATTAATATCAAAAGCATAAGAGAAATTTCGAAACAACTTATTAAACTAGATGAAAGTTTAAATTATAATAAAATAGATCTACCTAGACTTTTGAATACTTATCATAATACATTAAGAACAATTAATCCGCAATTTCAAGATAATGATAATGCATTTTTAAATAAATCTCAAATTTTAGAATTAAACCAAGGGTATAGTTATACTCATGAAGGAAAGATTTTAAAAATTTATGAAAATATAAATATTTTACAAGATGCAAAAAAACTTAATATAAATTTAAACACTCTAATGCTTGACAATAAAGTAGGAGACTTTGCATTTAATGCAAGTATAGAAAATACAGCTGATAACCCTATTTTAAGGCCTTATTTAAACAAACAAGCAGAAGTTTCAAAAAGTGGGTTGTTGCTAAATTATATTTATCATGATTTAAAAGAACAAAATAATATGAAATCTAATTTCTTTTTATCTCCCATTGAAATCAATATTGTATCTAATATTAATTTCCAAAAAATTATGAGTGGAGAAATTGACATTCAAGATTTTATCAATGAAAATAATAAAGAAAAAATGAGTTTTGATTTATATTTACATATTAATGGTGTAGATAAAAACAATACTTCAGAAGATAAGCTTTCTATATTTTTTCAACAATATGTTAATTATCAACATAATATCAATATGGATGAATTTGTTAATTCAAGCTCTATTTATGCTTTGTATAGTAAAAAAATTGCAAAAGACTTTGAAAAAATAAGGGATGATTTTAATCAAAATAATTCTAATATAGATCTTCAAAAAATTAATATTCAAAAAGAAATTTTAGATACTCAATTTTTGGAAAACCGTAAAAAGCAAGCTAGTATTAACAAAATTTTACACTCTTATTTGAATGCTATGGCTTAATGTGCTAAAATACTATATATTTTTATACAAGTAAAAAATTAAAAATTTAAAGTTAAATTTAATAATTTAGTGTATATTAACAAAAAAAGATAAAAAATATCCTAATTAAAGGAAAACAAAGTGGAAGTATATTTAGACAATAATGCGACAACTCAAATGGATCCATTAGCTTATGAGTTAATGTTGCCTTATTTTAAAGAATTTTATGGCAATCCAAATAGTTTGCATAAATGGGGAAGTAAAACTCATCCTGCTTTAAGAGAAGCTATGGATAAAATTTATACAGGTCTTGGAGCAAGTGATTTTGATGATGTAGTTATAACTTCATGTGCTACTGAAAGTGTAAATTGGGTTTTAAAAGGCGTTTATTTTGATCGTATTTTAAATAAAGAAAGAAATGAAATTATCATTTCTAGCGTTGAGCATCCAGCTGTTGGAGCTTGTGCTATGTTTTTAAAAAGTCTTGGCGTAAATGTTATAGAATTAAAAGTTAATAAAGAAGGTGTTTGCTCAGTTGATGATTTAAAAAAAGCTATATCTCCAAAAACTGCTTTAGTAAGCATAATGTGGGCAAATAATGAAACTGGTATGATTTTTCCTATAGAAGAAATGGTTCAAGTTGCTCATGAATATGGAGCATTATTTCATACTGATGCTACTCAAGCAGTAGGAAAAATAAAAGTAAATTTAACAAAAGTGGGTGTTGATTTTGCATCTTTTTCTGCTCATAAATTCCATGGACCAAAAGGCATTGGTGGGTTATTTATAAAAAAAGGATTAAAATTAACTCCATTGTTGCATGGTGGAGAACATATGGGTGGAAGAAGAAGTGGAACTTTAAATGTTCCTTATATAGTAGCAATGGGAGAAGCTTTAAAAATTGCTGATAAAATGTTAGATTTTGAATACTCTCATGTAAGAAGATTAAGAGATAAATTAGAAGATGAAATTTTAAGCATTAGTCATACTTCAGTCGTTGGAAGTAGAGAACATAGAGTTCCAAATACTATTTTAGCTAGTATAAAAGGCGTAGAAGGTGAAGCTATGCTTTGGGATTTAAATAAAAATGGTATAGCAGCAAGTACTGGATCAGCTTGTGCTAGTGAAGCACTTGAAAGCAATCCCATAATGGAAGCAATTGGTGCAGAAGATGATTTAGCACATACTGCTTTAAGACTTTCTTTATCAAGGTTTAATACAGAAGATGAAATTGATTATGCTGCAGAACAAATAAAAAAAGCTACGCAAAGACTTAGAACTATATCAAGTACTTATGCGTATAAAGGATAAATGATGGGGAAAAATAGTTTAATAGGTGGTTCTATTTGGGATGAGTATTCTCAAAAAGTTCAAGATAGAATGAATAATCCAAAATTCATGGGTGAATTAACACAAGATGATGCAAAAAAAGCTAATGCAAAATTGATTATTGCTGATTTTGGAGCTGAAAGCTGTGGTGATGCTGTTAGGCTTTATTGGCTAGTAGATGAAAAAACAGATAAAATAATAGATGCTAAATTTAAAAGTTTTGGCTGCGGTACTGCTATTGCAAGTAGTGATACTATGGTAGAGCTTTGTATAGGAAAAACGGTAGATGAAGCTGTTAAAATAACAAATTTAGATGTTGAATTTGCTATGAGAGATAATCCTCAAACTCCTGCTGTTCCACCTCAAAAAATGCATTGTTCTGTTATGGCTTATGACGTTATAAAACAAGCTGCAGCACAATATAAAGGTGTAGATGCTGATAGTTTTGAAGATCAAATTATAGTTTGTGAGTGTGCTAGAGTTAGTCTTGGAACTATAAAAGAAGTTATAAGACTAAATGATTTAAAAAGTGTAGAAGAAATAACTCAATATACAAAAGCTGGTGCTTTTTGTAAATCCTGTATAAAAGCTGGAGGCCATGAAAAAAGAGATTATTATCTTGTGGATATTTTAGCTCAAACAAGAGCGGAAATGGAAAAAGAAAGATTAAAAAATCAAAACAAAATCGATATTGCTTTTGATGATATGACTATGGTTAAACAACTAAAAGCAGTAGAAGCTGTTTTAGATAATGATGTACGTCCTATGCTACACGGTGATGGTGGAGATTTAGAAGTAATTGATATACAAAAAAGTGAAAAAAACAATATTGATGTGTATATTCGTTACCTTGGTGCTTGCAGTGGATGCTCAAGTGGAAGTGGTGCAACTTTATATGCTATAGAAAATATTTTACAAGAAGAACTTAGTCCAAATATACGCGTTATACCTGTATAAATGGTTTTTTGTATCCAAACCTTATAAAATATAGCCTTTTTATGTTAAAATATTGTTTTAAATCAAAATAAAAAAAGGCTATATATGCGTAGAATTCACGCTCTTGTTAAAAGTGAAACTTTCCCTGGTGTTTTATTAATATTTTTTACTACACTTGCACTTATTTTACAAAATAGTTCCTTAACAGACCAATACACAAATTTTTTAAATATTCCTTTTGGTTTTCAAGCAGGAAATTTAGAAATTTTCAAACCTTTACTTTTATGGATTAATGATGGGCTTATTGCAATTTTTTTCTTTGCTATAGGACTTGAATTAAAATACGAAATCACAAGAGGTCAATTAAACAGTATAAAAGCTATGTCTTTACCTGTATTTGCTGCACTTGGAGGTATGATAGTACCCGCTTTAATCTTTGTTTTTTTTAATTATAAAGATGCTTTTACCTTGCAAGGTTGGGCTATACCGACAGCCACCGATATTGCCTTTGCAGTGGGTATTTTAATGCTTTTAGGAAAAAAAGTTCCAACATCTTTGAAACTATTTTTACTCTCATTAGCTATTTTTGATGACTTAGGTGCTATTATAGTGATAGCTTTATTTTATACAAGTGAGCTTTCAGTGTTTGCTATGATTGCTGCATTAATTTGTATGTTAGCACTTTATTTATTAAATCATTTTCACATAACTAAAAAATCATTTTATATTATAATTGCAATAATATTTTGGATTAGTATGTTAAAGAGTGGAGTACATGCGACTTTAGCAGGAGTAATAACAGCTTTATTTATACCTTTAGAAACAAAAAATGGTAAATCGTTTTTAAAAGAAATTGAACATGATTTAACTCCTTGGGTAAGTTATTTTATTTTACCTATCTTTGCTTTTGCAAATGCTGGTGTGGATTTAAAGGATATGGATCCGAGTTTTATGTTTTCATCGGTAAGCATAGGAATAATTTTAGGCTTATTTTTAGGAAAACAAATTGGAGTATTTTTATTTTCTTTTATAAGTATCAAACTAGGCCTAGCAAAACTTCCTCAAAATGTTAATTTTAAACAACTCTATGGAGTTTGTATTTTAACTGGTATTGGTTTTACAATGAGTTTTTTTATAGATGGACTTGCTTATCAAAATAGTGATATTTTCGCATATTCAGATAAACTTGCCATACTAATTGCATCTTTATTAAGTGCTATAGTTGGGTATTTTTATTTGAAAATTATCTATAGTTTTACAAAATGAAATTAAAAAAAATCCAAAATTTTATATCTATTGAAATTTTAGGAGGAATACTTCTTCTAAGTGCGACTATTCTTGCTCTCGTATTAAAAAACAGCCCATATGGGGAACACTATATGGATTTTCTTAGCGTAGAAATGGGTTTTAAAATTGGTACTTGGGAACTTTTTAAACCTTCTTTGCTATGGATTAATGATGGACTTATTGCAATTTTTTTCTTTGCTATAGGACTTGAATTAAAGAAAGAATTTATTCAAGGAGAATTTAAAACTCTTAGCAACATCACTTTACCTTTAATAGCTGCTATAGGTGGTATAATTGTACCTGCTTTAATCTTTTGCTTGATTAATTTTAGTGATCCATATGTTTTAAGGGGTTGGGCTATACCAACAGCCACTGATACCGCTTTTGCTTTAGTAATACTTGCTATGTTAAAACAGCGCGTCCCAAACTCTTTAAAAATATTTCTAGTATCATTAGCAATTTTTGATGATATAGGTGCAATTTTAATCATTGCTATTTTCTACACTAGTGAGCTTTCTACCCTAGCTTTTTTTGTTGCTTTTTGTTGTATTTTTGGTTTATTTATTTTAAATAGATTAAGCAACAAAAGAAAATCATTTTATTATATTCTTGGTGTATTACTTTGGCTTAGTGTTTTAAAGAGCGGAGTGCATGCAACTTTAGCAGGTATTATAACCGCTTTATTTATACCAGTAAACACAAAAGATAATCATCCTCTACTAGAAGAAATAGAACATGGTCTTAAATTTTGGATTGCTTTTATAATATTGCCACTTTTTGCTTTTGCAAATGCTGGAGTAGATCTTTCTAGAATTCAACCTCATATGCTTTTTAGCGGAGTAAGTATAGGAATATTTTTAGGACTTTTTTTAGGAAAACAATTTGGTGTATTTACTTTTGCATATTTGGCAATAAAATTAAATCTTACATCTTTACCAAAAAATGCAAATTTTAAACAACTCTATGGGGTTTGCATTTTAACTGGTATTGGTTTTACAATGAGTTTTTTTATAGATGGACTTGCTTATGAGGTAAGTGATGTTTTTAATTTTGTAGATAATTTTGCTATTTTGTTAGCATCATTGGCATCTGGTATTTTTGGTTATCTTTATCTGCGATTTATCAAATAATTAAGCTATTTTTAAAGTAATTAAGATAGAATTTCATTTTTAAAAATATTTGGCCCATTCGTCTAGCGGTTAGGACATCGCCCTTTCACGGCGGTAACACGAGTTCGAGTCTCGTATGGGTCACCACTCTTTTAATGTGTAAATACAAAAGTATTATAAATTTAACCCCATAAAGAGACTTCATTTATGTATATAATCAATATATCAGATAAAAAAGACCTATCAATAAAATCTTCTAATGGTTTTCTGAAAAATGGGGTATAGATGAATAAATTTATTTTATAGTATAAAAAGTAGTTTTAACAACCAAACTATTCCTAGTGGTATTAGTTTTAGATAAAAACACTATTATAGCTGGAGCTGGGGTCATACAAAATAACTTTCATAACAGAAAATATTTGGAGCCAAATTTATGTGCTTTATATATTGAAGAAAATTACAGAGGAAACAAAATATCTAACCAATTATTAAAAAATTTATAAAAAATGATTTGAAAACAAAAAATATAAATAAATTTTACCTACTGACAGAGTTTGCAGGATTTTATGAAAAGCATAGTGGAATTTTTATTGAAAATATTATATATAATGAAGCTTACTCTTTAAGAGTTTATAAGATAGATTTTAACTTTCTTTATTTTCCTCATCTTTAAAAGAAAATATGGGTAAAGATAAACCATAATATATTGCCAAAAGTCTTGCTATGGTTCCTACAATCAATGAAACAAGAATTACCCACAACTCATCTACGCCCAAAATATACAATATGTAATATAAAGCTCCTGTTAATATAGCTACACCTGCATAAATTTCTTTTTGAAATACAAGTGGTATCCTAGCACATAATATATCTCTTAATATCCCGCCAAATACACCTGTAATTACAGCTGAACTCACAGCCACTATAAAACCATACCCCATTTCTATTGCAATTTGTGCTCCCAAAACACTAAAAACAACTAAACCTATAGCATCTAAAATCAGAAAAAGTTTTTCAAGTTTTATAACATATTTAGCAATTTTTGTTGTAATCATAGCTGCAACACAAATTAAAATCACATATTCAGGAGTTTTAATCCAAGTTAGTGGATGATGATCAAGCAAAATATCTCTAATTGATCCTCCACCAATCGCTGTCACTAAAGCTATAAATATCACTCCAAAAAGATCCATTTTATGGCGTCCTGCAGCAATGGCTCCTGTCATAGCATCAACAGTAATTCCGATGATATAAAGTATGGTTAAAAGCATAGCGAGTTAAACTAATCCTTGTTTTAACAAGGATTAGTTTTTGCTTACAATATTGATAATATTTTGAGCTACTTTTTTAGCAATAGGCTCAACAAATTCAGCAGGAGAAGTAAATCCTACACAAGAGCAATTAATCTCACCTAATACATATTTATCTTTGCCATTTTCATCTGTATCTAAGATAAAATCAGCAGTCCAAATCAAAGGAATATCATAATTTCCAAGTTTTGAGCGAATCTCAGGTAAAGTTGCTAAAAACCAATTTATCAATTCTTGCCAATCTTTTGGTTCATCATATCTATATTTTGCACCTGAAAAAAGTGTCGCAGAAAAAGCATCACCACCTTCTGCTGGTTTTTTATGTACTACATAAATTGGAGTATGATAAAGCATTAAAATTCTAATTTCACCTTCCTTAATACGCGGTAAAAAAGTCATATCTACAAGCATGCCATTATCGCCTATTATATATTGCTCACAAAAATCCATAAACTCACCAAGTTCTCTTTCTTCTGTATGATTATCTTTAGCTTCTGTGCATTTGATTTTTGCATTCAATGGCACATTTGTAACGTCTGCTGACAATTCATCAATCAATCTTACACGCCAAATTCCCTCACCTGTTGAGCCACGATTTTGTTTTAAAACTCTTTCTCCTTTTGCTAGAGTTTTTGGAAAACTTTCTTTAAAAGTTTTAATATCATAATATGCATAAGTATCTTCAGGCACTAAAGCAGTTTTATTGAGTTTAGTTAATGCATCTTTAGCACCATATCCTATCATTGCATCAGGATGAGGCATACCTATAACACCATTTGCACAAAGTTTTCTTAACATATCAAAATATTCATTTTCTTCTTTTAAATTTCCTGGATTAATTCTAGAAACATAGGCATCTGCATTGTTTTTTACATATTCATAAATTTCATCTTTTTTACTTATTTCGAAAAATATAACCTCAGCATTCCATCCTTGCTCTTTTAATGCATTTACCATAGGCATAGTATCTTTTCTATGTCCATCTTCACCTTTATCACTTCCACCTCTTACTTCAAAAAAAACAATATTTTTTTTCATGTACTCTTCCTTTTTTATTAATACGACAAAATAATAACTAAGTAAGTATTAAAATTTATTTATAAATTTTCATCAAATTTGATAATCTTGAACTTGCATTTAAAAGCAAACTATCAGCTATACATATAGCTACCATGGCATTTACCACCACACTACCTCTTATCCCCACACAAGGATCATGTCTTCCTTTTAATTTATAAATAATATTTTTTCCTTGTATGTTTTGGGTTTGTTGAGGCAAAAATATAGAAGGTGTTGGTTTAAAATAAGTTTTTATATCAATAAAATCTCCATTAGAAATCCCCCCTAATATTCCTCCGCTATGATTGCTTAAAAACACCCCATCTTTCAACTCATCGTTATTTTGACTTCCATACATATAACTGCTTTGGATACCACTTCCTATTTCTATTGCTTTAACTGCATTTATCCCCATAATCGCATGAGCAAGTTTAGAATCAAGCTTATCATATAAAGGATCACCCAAGCCTTTAATGGGATTTTTAACCCTCGTAAAAATTCTAGCTCCTATGCTATTTTTATTTTTTTTAGCCTTTAAAATTTCATCTTTAAAACTTTGTTCTAAATTATTATCTAAAGCGTAAATTTCACTATTTTCAGCATAATCAAAATCAAACTCATCATTACTAAGTTTACTATCAATATTTCCTACCCCAAAAACCCCGCTCATTATTTCTATACCAAACTCTTTTAAAAGCATACAAGCTACAGCTCCTGCTATTACCCTAGCAACACTTTCTCTAGCACTAGCTCTTCCGCCTCCTTTATAATCCCTAATGCCATATTTGTAATAATAAGTAAAATCAGCATGAGCTGGACGAAACACATCTTTTTCGTAATCTTTTGAGCGTGTATTTTCATTAAATACTACTATACTTATAGGAGTTCCTGTTGTATATCCCTCAAAAACCCCACTTAAAATCTGAGCTTTATCCTCTTCTTTCCTAGGGGTACTAAATTTATTTTGACCTGGTTTTCTTTTATCAAGCATATCTTGTAAAAAAACCTTATCAAATTTAATACCTGCTGGCATACCATCTATCACGCAACCTATGGCTACACCATGAGATTCCCCAAAACTTGTAAATTTAAATCTTGTTCCAAAACTATTCATAATTTTCCTAATTTTTCCAATGCAATTTTAGCACATTGTTGCTGAGCTTCTTTTTTGCTACCTGCAATTGATCTTGATATTTCTATACCTTGAATTTTTACTGCAATTTCAAATTGTTTTTTATGATCAGGTCCAAAAGCTTTTATAACAATATATTCTGGAGTTCCTGCCATATTTGCTTGGGTAATTTCTTGCAATCTCGTTTTATAGTCTTTAAATAAACTCTTCGTATCAATGTGCGGATAAACTTCTTTAAGTAAATCTAGCGCTATAATTTTAGTCTTTTCAAAACCTATTTCTAAATATAAAGCACCCATTAATGCTTCAAAAGCGTCAGACAGTATAGAAGGCTTGTTGCGACCATCGTTGTTTTCTTCTGCAATTGACATGAAAATATACATCCCAAGGTCAAGTTTTTGAGCTAAAGTTGCAAAAGATTTTTCATTTACTAATGCTGCTCTCAATTTAGAAAGATTGCCTTCTGAATCTTTTTGAAATTTAAAAAATAAAAATTCTCCAACAACTAAATCCATTACCGCATCACCTAAAAATTCTAGTCTTTCATTATTATAAGGTTTTTTATAGCTTTTATGTGTTAATGCTTCAATAAGTAACTGTTCATCTTTAAAATGATAATTTAGTTTTTTTTGGAGTTTTTTAAGCATTTTTAGACCTTTCCTCTTGTAATTTTAAAGCTGCATTTTTCGCCAAAATATCACAACGCTCGTTTAATTCATGGCCATTATGTGCTTTAATCCAAAAAGCAGTGATTGTATGTTCCTTAGCTACACTTAAGTATTCTTTCCAAAGATCAGCATTTTTTCTTCCCTTAAAATTTTTTTTTACCCAACTATCAAGCCATTCATTAATACTTTGAACCATTAAATTTGAATCTGTATATAATTTAATCTCACAAGGTTCTTTTAAAGCCTTTAAAGCTTGTATAATAGCCATTAATTCCATACGATTATTCGTTGTATTCTCACATGCCCCACTTTGTTCTTTTTGATGATTTTTATAAATCAAAATATAAGCCCATCCTCCAAAACCTGGATTATTTAAACAAGAACCATCAGTGTAAATTTCAATATTTTTCAAACTTTTACCTCATAATAAATCTCACATGTTCCAAATTCATGGCAAAATGGGCAATAATAGAAAAATAAGTGGTTTTGATTTTTACAATTATTGCATACATAAGTAAAACTAAGATTTGCATTAATTTTATTATCATTTAAAATTTTTAAAATTTTCAATTTCTGATTTTTAATCACAATAGACTTATAGCTTAAATTTTTAGCATAAAAAAATTCTTGATATTTTTCATCTTCTAAATTTAAAGGGGTTTTACATTCGTTTAATAAATCAATTACATTTTCAAATTTTGGCATTTGCGTGATTTTATCTTTATAATATAAAAAACAAAGTCTTAAAATATATTCATTATCTTTACTTAGTGCTAATATTTCTTTGATTTTTTCTTTTTCATCTTTAGGACTAGATTGAATTTTTAAAGCCTTGATTAATGCTTTTTCTGTATATATATTTTCTCCAAGTTCAAACAAGCACTCCAAAACTTCTAAAACTTTATTAAAATCCTTAAGTTTTAAGTATACAATCTTTAAAAGTTTTAAACTTTCTTTATTACGTGCTTTGATTTTTAAAGCATTTAGCAAAGCTTCTACACTACGCTCTAAAAATCCTGCTTTTAAATAAACTTGAGCTAAAGAAAAAAATATAAATTCTTTTTGGCTAGGTTCATTTGTTTTTTTTAAAGCAATAAGATAAATCCCTACAGCTTTCTCAAATTCCCCACTTTTTGTAAAAATTTGGGCTAAAAAATTTAAATTTTCTATACTTAGATTTGCATTTTTTAAAATTTGCTGATGAGTAGAATTGATTTCAAATTTTTTTACAAAACGATCAAGTTTGCTTTTTTGATCTTTATTTGCAAAAATTCTCCATACATAATGTGAACTAGCCATAATAAAAACTAAAGCCGCTAAAACAATAAGACCGAACAAAGGATCGCGATATTCTACAAAGAAAAAATCCATAATCTTACAACTTTACTTCCAAATTTATAACAATTATAGCTAATTGCTTATATAATTTTCTTTAAGGTTTAAATATGATAGAACAAACAAGTATAGAACAACTTTTGCAAAAAACAGATATAGTTGATGTTATAGCACATTATGTTGAAGTAAAAAAACAAGGTTCAGGCTACGTGTGTGTGTGTCCTTTTCATGATGATAAAAATCCTAGTATGCATATTAATTCCATTAAAGGATTTTATCATTGTTTTGCATGCAAGGCTGGAGGTAATGTTTTTAAATTTGTAATGGATTATGAGAAATTAAACTTTGTTGAAGCAGTGGAAAAAGTGGCATCTTGGAGTAATTTTTCACTTACTTATACCTCGCAAAAACAAGACAATAAAAAGTCTATTACACATATTTTACCTACCCTTAATGCTTTTTATAAACAAAATTTAGCTAAAAACAAAGAAGCTCTAGCTTATCTTTATAAAAGAGGTTTAAATGATGAGGATATTAGAACCTTTGAACTAGGCTTTGCACCAAGTTCTAATGAAACACTAAGACTTTTACAAAATGAACAAATCGTTCAAGAAGAAGCTCTAGAGGTAGGTGCAATAAAACAAAATGAAAATGGTGCTTATGCAAGTTTTATCAACCGCATTACTTTTAGCATTTATGATCATAAAAATTTACTCATAGGCTTTGGCGGTAGAACCTTAGATGAAAATAATATGGCAAAATACGTTAATTCACCTCAAAGCAAACTTTTTGATAAATCACGCGTTTTTTATGCACTCAATTTAGCTAAAGATGCTATTTATAAACAAAAAGAAATGATCATTTGCGAGGGTTATATGGACGCTATAGCCTTTCATAAAACAGGTTTTAAAAATGCTGTTGCAGTTTTAGGAACAGCTTTGGGAGAAAATCACATACCTTTGATAAAAAGATTAGAAGCAAGAGTGATTTTGTGTTTTGATAATGATAATGCAGGGGTTAATGCTGCTGTGCGTTCAGCACATTTATTAAGTTTAGCAAAAATTGATGGAAAAGTGGTTTTAATAGAAGGTGGGAAAGATCCGGCTGAACTTGTAGCAAGCCATCAAGAAAAATTACTTTTTAATATTTTAGAAAAAGGTATAGAATTTGGAGAATTTTATATAAGAAGCTTAATTACAAGTTTTGATTTAAATTCAGCACTTAGTAAGCAAAAAGCCTTAGAAGAGGTGCAAAAATATACTTTCGGCCTTGAACCCTTAATAGCAAATTCTTACACTATTTTAGTAGCAAATCTTTTGGGTGTTAATGTTGATGATATTAAACTTTCTAAAAACACAAGAAAAAACATAAATATTTCCAATCCTATAAAGCAAATTAAAATCAACAATATCAGCGAATTAGAACTTTTAAAATTTTTATATGAAAATCCAAAAGCCATAGGATTATTTAAACTTTTAAGCACAAAAGAATATTTTTTACATCAAGACACTATAAAAGCTATCTTAGAGCAAAAAAACTTTGAAGATCCTAGCATAAGAGAGCTTTATGAATTTGAAAATATCAAAAATTTAAGCAATTTAGAAGAATTTTTATATGCCATTTGTAAGATCAACCTTGCTTATTTTAATAAATTAAAAAGTTTAAATTTAAAACAAGCCTTTAAAAAGCAAATTTACAATCTACTCAATCAAAATTTAGAAAAAATCAAAAAAAGCTATCAAAATGATGAAATTTTTTTTAACCACTTAATAGAAGTTTTAAAAAATGTGCATTTTTTAGATGATGAGGAAAGTTTAGAATTATTTTTAAATAGACTACAAAAAAATATAAAAAATAAAAAAGCAATTCATTACAACTTTGAAAAAGAAGTTTTTTAAATAAAAACTTGTATAAAAATTAAAAAATATTCATTACAATATGCCAAAAATTTCGAAAGGAAAAAATGAAAGCATTAGCACTTTTTAGTGGTGGACTTGATTCTATGCTTGCTATAAAACTCATAAGCTCTCAAGGTATAGAAGTAAAAGCTTTAAATATTAATATAGGCTTTGGTAGTACAAGCGATAAAAGCGAACTCATGGCAAAACGTGCTGCTATGGCAGGAGCTAGTTTTGAAATGATAGATGTAAGAAATGCTTATTTACAAGAAGTTTTATTTAACCCTCAATATGGCTATGGAAAGCACTTTAACCCTTGTATAGATTGTCATGCTTTTATGTTTAAAACTGCTCTTTCTATGTTAAAAAACGAAAATGCAAGTTTTATCATCACAGGAGAGGTAATTGGACAACGCCCTATGAGCCAAAGAAGTGATGCTATGGATAAAGTAAAAAGACTTGCATTTGATGAAGAAGATTTGATATTACGCCCAATGTGTGCTAAAAATTTACCTTTAACTAAACCCGAACGCGAAGGCTGGGTTGATAGGGAAAAGCTAGAAAATATCAGTGGAAGAAGCAGAAAAAGACAACTCGAACTTGCTACACAATTTGGTTTTGAAGACTTTGAAAGTCCTGGTGGTGGATGTTTACTTACGCTTGAAAGCTTTTCAAATAAAATCAAGGATTTTATAAAATTTGATAAAAATATGCAAGTAAATGATGCACAACTTTTAAAATACGGTCGCCACTTAAGACTTCCAAATGGTTCTAAAATGATAATAGGTAGAAATGAATTAGAAAATCAATTTTTAAAAGAATTAAAAACTCAAAAATATGAAGAATTAAAACTATTTGATTTAATCGGGGCTTATTCTTTAGTAGATGAAAATATCAATTTTCAAGATCTTGAACTTGCTCTAAGCATAGCACTAACTTATGCTAAAACTCAAAACAATGCAAAATACAAAATAGGCTTTAAGGATAAAATTTTTCAAAGTATGGCTTTTGAAGATAAAAACAGAATTCAAAAGTATTTTATAAATTAAACTACCCAAAAAAGGGTAGTTTTTAGAATTTTTTTCTTCTCACATCTGCTACAATATCCGCTGACATTACATCAACTTCGTTTGCCACAGAATTAGTTGCATGTGCAATTTGTGAATTTTCTTTAGTTAAGCTATCTATTACTGAAACTGATTGATTAATTTGAGAAATTCCTAAAGCTTGTTCTTTAATACTCTCACCCATTTCATTAATAGATTGAACTAAGATATTAGTATTAGCTTCAATCTCACCTAATGATTTTTGAGTTCTTTCTGCAAGCTTTCTCACTTCATCAGCAACAACAGCAAAGCCACGTCCGTGCTCACCAGCACGTGCAGCTTCAATAGCAGCATTTAATGCAAGCAGATTAATTTGATCAGCTATATCTCTAATCACATCTGTCACATCTTTAATATCACTACTTTGCTTGATAACTTCTTCAGTTCTAGCTGCCACTGCATTCATAGAAGCACTCATTTCTTCAACCGCAGCTGCACTTTCTTGTAAAGAATCAGCTTGTTTTTGTGCACCTTCATTAAGTTTTAAAACACTTTCTTTTAATGAATCAGCTTTAGTTTGTAACATTTCTCCTTGATTTAGTGAAGCTTGAAGCATTTTTTTAATTTCTTCGCCCACTGCATTAAGAGATTTTTCTATTCTACCTTCTGCATTAGCAAGTTTATCTGAAAAATCAAGATTTTGGAAACTTGTAAAAACTCTTTCAATTTCATTTAAATCTTTACCGATTTTCATTTGCATATCATCAAGCATTTTATTCAATACTTCTTTTAACTCTATAAGTTTTGGATTTACCGGTTCTGTTTTGACTCTTTGAGTAAAATAACCTTTTTCTATATTAGAAGAAACTTCTAATATATTTTGTACGGTTATTTCATCTTTTTCCAAAGAGGTATGTATGTTTTGGATGTTTTCATTGACCATACTAGCCATTTTTCCAATTTCATCATTATATCTAGGAGTTAAAACTTCTACGCTTGAAACTTCATGATTTAAGTATCTAAAAAATGTCATTAAATGTTCTTGGAGCCTTGATATTCTGACTGAAACAATACTTTTCATACTATAACTTAAAACCAATACAATAACAAATATTGCCACTACTCCACTAATTAATATAATATTTCTAAGCTCAGCTATTGGAATTAAAATATTTTTTTCAGGAGCAACTGCAAGCATAGCCCATAAAATTCCTGTATTTGGCCAAACTTCAAATACTCTAATAGCACCATGATATTTAGAGCCATCATCGGATATATAGTCTATCTCTTTAACTTGTGGTTTATCTAAAAGCTCCATAATATTAGTAGCATTTTTGTTTATATCAATTAGTTTTTTAGAAACAAAATCAGCATTTGGGTGAGTTGCTATAAGTCCACCAGTAGATAATAAAATTCTTCTATCGCCATCATATACAGATCTTGATGCATCATTAAAATCATTTGCTAAATTTTGCATATCAAAAATTAAACCTAAAACACCCACGGTTTTACCCTCTTTATTTAGCAAAGGAACAGCTATGCTAGTGCCAAAAAAAGTTATTCCATTTATATTGAAAAAATCTGGGATTCCAAAGTATAATACATCACCTTTCATTATATGATTAACGGCTCTTAAAGAAGTTATATCAGGACTAGCTTGTAAAACTTTCATACCGCCAGAATTTTTCACATCCCCATCATTCATTAAAACCATGAATTCATTTTGATTAACAAAATATTTATCACTTAATCCTGAATTTCTATAAAAAGAACCATCTTTTAAATAATAATAACCATAGGCAATATTAGGACTAGCATCTATAGTCTCACCAAGTATATTTTGTATTCTTTTTTCTGATATAGGTCCTTCTTCAAGTAAAGTATTAAAAATCTTTTGGGTTCCTATAGCTGAAATAAAGAATGATTTTAAAGCTGCTTCTGCAGTATTTGTATAGCGGAAAACCGAAGTTACTAAAGTCTTATTGATTTGATTACTTAAAGTGTCAGTTGATTTTTGTATAATCAAAAAAGAAACACAGCCTAACACAACAATAACAGTAATAACAATAATAGCTATAACCTTGGTACCAAGTTTTAAATTACGAAACATCGAATTTCTCCTTATTACGATGATAATTTTCCTTTATTATAAATAATCAATTATTAAAAAAATATAAAACTTATTAATTATATATTTAATTTATTAAAAATAATAAAAAAATATTTTAATTAATCTAAAAATATTATAATTGGGGGGGGGGGATTGGATTTTTTAAGTAATGATTTTTACTATCTATATTTACAATATATTAAAAATTATAAAATCACTTATGCCATTTTCACTAATCACACTAAGAATATACTTACCTTTATTTAAATCAATAGGTAGAATGTCTTCTTTTCCTTCATGGATAAATTCTTGATTCAAATACCAAAAAATCCTTTCATTACTAGGGTTTGATATTTTTATGAGTAGTTTTTGTTTTTCTTTTAAATCTTTTGGCAAAATAATATTAAGATTATTTAATGGATATATGATTTTTATTTTTTTATTAGATGTTTTTAAATTTTGCTTTTCTTGAGCAAAAAAAGCTTGAGCATGAGATGGTAAATTTAAAATAATCTTTTTCTTTGCATGGATGAAATTTTTATCTAAAGAATCAACTTCTTTGTTTTCATACATAAAAACTTCTTTTAAAAATGGTGAAGTTCTTAAGACATTTGCATTTTGCGGGTAAAGCACCTCTTTAAAGTCAAATTTATAATTATATCTATATCCTGTTTGATTTTCTATCTTGATAGAAATTAATTCATTAGGCTTTTCAAACTCTAAATTAAGTCCATCAAGTAAAAATAAAAGTTCAAAAAATAATTCTCCTGCTATACTCACACCATATAAATTTGCATTTGCTTCACCATTAAAATTTCCAACCCATACTCCTAGGGTATATTTTGGAGAAGCACCTATAGCCCAGGCATCTTTTCTACCATAGCTAGTTCCTGTTTTCCAAGAAATGATGGTGTTAAAATCATATTGCTTCAAACCTACCCTATCTAAATCTTTCAATACTTGTAAGGTTAAAAAGCTTGCTCCATCACTAATAAGTTTTTTATCTTCTTTATTGTAAGCACTTTCTTCATATAAAAGCTCTTTAAAATTTCCATAATTTCCAAGCCCTAGATAAATTTTTACCATATCTTCCAAACTAAACTCTTTAGTACCCAAAATTAAAGAAAGTCCATATTTTTTAAAATTTTCATCTTCATATTTTAAAATATCTTTGAGTTTATAAAAAAACTTCTCATAACCATACTCTGAAAGTAAACTCACAAAGGGAATGTTGAGTGATTTTTGCAAAGATTCTCTTGCACTTATCAAACCATGGTATTTTTTATTTGCATTTTGCGGGGCAAAGTTAGAAAAAAATGTAGGCACATCAAGCATTAAAGATTCAGGTACTATAAGCCCCTCATCTATAGCAAAAGCAAAAAGCAAAGGTTTTAATACTGAACCCACACTACGCTTTGCTATTACCCCATCAACTTGACCAAAACTTGCAAAATCATAAAAATCATTAGAGCCTACATAAGCTAAAACTTTATTTGTTTTAGTATCTGCTAACAATATAGCTAAATTTTTTATGCCTTTTTGCTCTAATTTATAAGAATACTCTTTGGCTTTTTCTTCGAATTTGATTTGAATTTTTTTATCTATACTAGAAATGATTTTTTCTTTATCCACTAAAAACCTACGTGCTAAATGTGGAGCCAGGTTTTTCCTTGCTTTAAAGCTAGGAAGTTTTTCAGCTTTTGCAAGAGTTAAAATATCTTTAGAAAAATATCCCTTTTCAAAAAGTCTATCAAGTAAAGCATTGCGTTTTTTTAAAAGTTTATCTTTGTTTTTTTCAAGATTAATCAAACCTGGATTATTAGGAAGCACAGCAAGCAAAGCCGCCTCACTCCAAGTAAGATCTTTTAAATCTTTTTCAAAATAAAACAAACCCGCACTTGCAACACCTACTAAATTTCCCCCATAAGGAGCATTATTTAGGTAAAATCTTAAAATTTCATTTTTTTCGTAAGCACTTTCTAAAGCAAAGGCTTTGATGATTTCGTTAAATTTATTAAAATATGTGCGTTTGTTTTGCTCTAGAAGTTTGATTGTTTGCATAGAAATTGTACTTGCACCACTTCTTTTGCTTGAAAAAAGATTATTTTTAAAAGCTCTTATAATTGCTAAAAAATCTACCCCATAATGAGAATAAAAATTTTTATCCTCATATAAAACAACTGCTTGTTTTAGCTTTTGTGGTATGTATTCGCTCTCTAAATGCCATTGTTCATTAGCATCTAAAAATACACTAAGAATTTCTTTGTTTTTATCAAGCAAAACCTTACTATAAGCGCCTTTAAACAAGTCCTTACTATCAAAACTAAAATAAATTAAGCCTATGTAAAAACATAGGCTTAAAAAGCATATTGCAAGGCTTATTTTAATTTTCACTGCACTACTTTGACTCTTTTACTCTCACTTAAAGCTCTATAAGCATTATCATACATTGCTTCAGCATAAGCTCCACTCAAAGTATAAACACCCGGGGTAACAGCACTTAATTTCACAAAAAATTCTCTTGACTCATCAGAATATAAAGGAAAGAAATACATGATTTTATCATCTCTTATATCAACAAAATCATAATAAGAATTTTTTACAAAATCAGGGGTTTCATCCTCTAAAAGATCGTGCACAATTTCCCAGCCACTTGGTAAAATTTGAGTTAAAGCTATATTAGAAGCACCTGGATAATTATTATTTGATATTTTTAATTTCATATAAAAAATTTGAGAGCTTTTTATAGCACTTTCATCTATTTCATTTCCATTTTCATCATAAAAACTTCTTTCTATATACATACGCTGTGCAAAAGGTTCAGCAATACCTTTTTTAATACCCTCTACTCCAAAATGTACAAAGGTATCTTCTTTAGCTTCTATCAAAGCACTGCCTTGATTAAACTCAAATTTAGAAAAACTCGTATTGAGCCTTTTGTTCTCGTTGTTAATTTTTACACTTGCATTAATAGTTTTAGAACCTTCATCACTAAAACTATTTGCTAAAGCATACAAAGCATAGCCTGTACTTTGGGTGCTAAGCCAAGCATGGCTTTCTAGGGTTTTTTTAATATCATCCAATAATTCCTCATTATTTTTACCATAGATTATTTTATACGCATTTGCAATAATAGCTTCATCTCTTAGAAAAGATCCATAAGTGTGAGTATAATTAATTTTTTCATCAGGCTTTGTGCTTAAATTTTTAGCTATATTTAAAGCTACCTCATCAAAACCCGCTAATTTATAAGCTGCACTAAGTTGCCAAAGACTTACATTATTTAAGCTTTGCAAATAAGCACTATCTTCATAAATGGCATTCATTATGCTTAAATTTGCTTCTTTAGCTAAAGCTAAAAGGTATAAAGAATTTATTCTAATTTCTTTGTTTGTTTGAGCTTTTAAAACATAGCGTTTTTGGTAATCAAGCCATGCTTTAAACATTCCCTCGCTTATATAATAGCCTCTTTCTTTGGCTAAAATCATAAACATACCCGCATAATTACTTCCCCAAGCATCAGAATCCTTAAGTCCTTGCCAATAAGCAAAACCACCATTAGCAGTTTGGAAATTTGCGTACTTACTTAACAATGCATTGATATTGTTAATATTTTTTTGCTCATTTGCTCCTTGATCAAGTTTTTGTAAAAAGAGTTGCGGTAAAACTGCTGAAGTACTTTGCTCTATACATCCATAAGGATAATTTTGCAAGTATTTTAATCTATGATTTATATTTAAAATAGGCTTAGAACTCACACTTAAAAATGCTATAGGGTTGATATAATCTTGTGTGATTTTAAACTCCATAGAAGTATTTGCAGGAATTTTAAATGATTTACCCTCATAAGTAATAGTATTTAATGCTTTTATATCAATTTGTGTATTTTGAGTGTAGGTGTAATCTTTTGCACTTAAACTTAATTCTATTTGCTCTACTCCAAGCTTGTTTGAATTTACTCTTGCATTAACATAAATATCTTTTGTTTTTTCATTGTCAAAATCAATCAAAATTTCATCTTTTTCAAAATTTATGAGTGAATTTTTTGTTTTTAACTTAAGTTTTGCATTTTTTACATCATCATCTACTTTAAATACTTGCACCAAAAGTTTAAACTCATCATCAAGTCTTAAAGTTCTTGGCAAGGTTTCAAGCATCACAGCAGGTGCACTAACTTGGATATCTTTAGAAACACTACCAAAACCTGCTAAGTTATTTGCTACTACCATAACTCTAACCGAACCTAAGTATGATGGCATATTAAATTTTAATTTTGCATAACCATTTTCATCACTTTGCACTGGCTCTTGAAACAACACAACTGGTTTAAAGCGTCTTGCTTTTTCATCATTTTTGCTTTTATTTGCTCTGCTTTCTAAGAAAATATCACCACCTGTAGTCAATATCTTAGAAGCATTAGAAATATTTTTAGCAATGATTTTATCATAGGTATCATATATACTCATGTTAAAGCGCGTTTTTTGGTAAAAATACTCCCAAATATCTGGGGTTTTAAAAGCATTCACATCAAGCAAACCTTCATCTACAATAGCCAGTGTATAAGTATAGCTTTGTTTATTTTTACTTTGAATTTCTACTTCAAAATCTTGTTTTGGCATGATTTTATCCGGTACTTTTAAATCAAGCTCGATTTTACTTTGCTCATCTACCACATTTAAAGGTACTACACCAAAAAGTCTTAAGGCTCTATCGTTGGTGTATTGATTATAATCTTGGAGCAAAATCACACTCACATAAACATTTGGCATATATTCTTTAAGAATGGGAATTTCAACCTTAGTAATATCTTCATACGTATCTATCACAAAGCGTTTTAAAACCTTTGTATTATCATTTAAAGTAACGATAGCTTTTGCATCCTTAACACTTTCAAACTCTATAAAAGCTGTTTCGTTTGGCTTATATTCTTTTTTATCACTTTTTATCTTTAAAGAACTCACTATATCAGTATTATTTGGTGCACCAAAACTACTAATATAAAAAAACTCTCCTGTGCTTGTTTTGCTTTGAATATTTTCAAGCTCTATAAACATTTCACCATGATATTCTTTTGGATCAAACTCTATTGTAACCGGTTTATCTTTACTTAAAATGGTTCCTTGAGTAATAATTTGCGTGTTTTTATCTTTTTTGAGTGATTTTAAAAAATCATCATAATTATCATAATCCCACCACCAAGAATAATCATTTGCATAAATGGTATATTTGATCTCATTATTTGCTATTAAATTCTCATCTAAATCACTCACAATGGCTTCAAAATTGATAATAGAACCTGAACTTAAGTAATGATTTTTTAAACGCTTAATACCTACAAAATGCTCATGCAATATTACTTGTGAATTTACAAGTGCTTCAACCGATCTTGAGCCTTTCTCAAAAACTCTAGCTCTTATACTAGCTTCTAAATTATATGGGGTATTTTTTAAAAAATCATTTAAAACAAATTCTTGTTTTGTAAAGCCATTTTCATCCAAAATACCTTTTAAATTATCTTGATATTTTTGCACTAAAACACTAGGATTTGAAAAAATATATTCTGGATACTTTGAATTTTTATATTCTTTTTTACCCACAAATAAATCAACTTGATATTGTAAATTACTTGCTGGTGTTCCAAAAAGATATTTTGAGCTAATATTAAAATCTAACTTTTCATTTTCTTTTATGCTTTTTGGAGCTTGCATGGATACTTTTATACGATTTGGCACTATATTTTGCACTAAAATTTCTTTATCAAAAACCGCATTTGCAAATTCAACTCTAGCTAGATACACTCCGCTTAAAGCTTGTTGGCTAAGTGAAATCTTTTTGTAAAAAGTTCCATTACTTAAAGGATCAAGCCTGATTTTATCTAAAAGCTTTTTATTGCGTGGATCAAAAAAGCTTAAAAATATAGGATGATTAATAACTCCTTTATCATTTCTTGCAACCATAGTTAAATATATATCATCACCTGGTCTATAAACCCCTCTTTCTGTGTAAATAAATACTTTATTTTGCGAATTTAATTCCAAGCCATCTACATCAAAACCATCATATAATAAAGGCGAGCTTAAACGTAAGATAGAAGCTTGTTTATCTTTTGAAGCAATGATGAATAAAGCTTTTGATTCATCCATATCATCAAAAACAGCCAAACCATTATCATCGCTCATCTTAGAAGCTAAAATTTGATTACTCTTACTAATCACATCAACCTTAACTCCACCCAAAGCCTTTTGTGTAGTAAAATCTCTCACATCTACAAAAAGCTTTTTATTTAAATTTTGAGCAATTAAAGCTATATCTGAAAAAATTAAATTCTTACTTACTTTTGCCTTTTGATTGAAAAATCTATATTTTTTCCAACTCTCCACTCCCTCATCAAAAACATAATCAACATCTTCTTCTTTAAAATAAAGCTTCACTATAAATACACCACTTAAATCTTTTAAACCATCTAGTACTATTTCATTTTCTTGCCATTGATTTTTAATGTTTTTAATATCAAAGTCTTTTTTTAACACCACCTCACTAGTATAATCACTCTCTGAAAAAATATCACTATCATAATCACTTAATTTTTTTGCACCTTGAAGATTTTTATATCTTAAATATTCACTTAAGTTATTTGAAAAAACCTGATAAACCTCTAAATGAACCTTTTTAATATTCATACTCTTAAAAGCTATTTTTTTATTTGCTTTACTAGATAAAAACACTCCTTGATTTGTAAAACTTATAGCAGGTTCGTAGTCTTTAAAACTTACTTGAGTTTTATAACTTTCTTTTGTGCTAATTCCATCAGCACTTTTAATCCCTTGAGCAAGTTGAATTTCATAAGTTTTATTTGGAGAAAAATTACCCGTGAGTTTAATTTTATTTCCAAATGCCAATGCTTTAAAATCAACTTCAGGGGTAACAAAAATCAATTCTTTCAAATTTTGATTTTGTGAAATGTTTTGAGAAAAGAGTAATTCTATATTTTTATTAACTATATTTGCATTTTGAAAAACAAATTCACTTTTTGCAAGTAAAATATACTCTAAATCTATATTTTTTTCTAAACCTAAGATTTCTTTATCAAAAACTACTTTTATGTTGGTATTAGTATTCTTAATACCAAGTGCTTTAGAATACACACTTGCTATGTCACCTTGAATAATGATTTCTTCTATTTGAATTTCTTGATCTTGCGTGTTGATTTTGATAGCTTTTAATAACTCATCTTTATTAAGAGTGTAAAAACTTTGAATATTTAAAACTAATACACTTTCATCATTTGTAATGTTTTGAAAATATCCTTTAACATCTAATTTTTCAAAAGGAGTTTGTACTTTTAATTGTACTTTTTCATTAGTTAAAATATCATTTAAATCTATAAAAATATCATATTTTTGATTTGCTTTTAAAGCTGTAAAAATATTTAGTCTTGTAGGTGTTTCAAGCACATATTTTACTTTTATATTTTGATTGTTAATAACAATTTCTTTTTCTTTTACAACACCTATTTCTTGATTAATGACATTAGTGTTAAATTCTACAAAAATATTTTGTGTATTTTCATTAAAACCATAAGCTCTTATAGTAGAACTTTTATTCTCATTTTTAGAACAAGCAATCAACAAACCTGCAAGCAAAAAAGCAAAAAAACAACGTAAAAACATTCTCATATATACCTCATTTGATAATTTTAAATTATACCCAAATTCACTCTTGCTTCACTTAAAAGATTATATAATTCACATATAAAATCAAAGGAGATAAAATGAAAAAAGGAATTACTACATTATTGACTTTTTTAAGTCTTTCAAGTTTTGCTTATGCAGATGGAATTTATGGAACAATTGTTGATATAAATGATGGTGAAAAAACCATTTTAATTGATACTACTTATGGGCAAAAAATGAATATCAAAATTTTGCCAAACACAGAAATTGATATGGATGATTGTGGTATTTTTGGTATGGATAAACAAGGAACATTTAAAGATTTAAAAATAGGTACTTTCATAGAAGCTGAAATTTTCCATGGTTATACTCAAACCACTCCAAATCCACAAGTTCCAAATCAAACTCAAAATATAACTGCAAAAGAAATTAAAATAGACTGCAAAAAAAGAGCTTATTAAAATTTTAAGTGTAAAATAGCAAAAAGGAGCTATTTTACATGCGTATTTTAATGATTTTATTGTGTATTAGTACTTTTTCACTAGCCTATAAAATTCAAGGTGTATTAAAAAATGTTAATCAAAATACTATAAGCATTCAAACCAATTTTAATAACAATCTTATTATTACTATTTTACCTCAAACACAAATTGAAGTATATAATTGCGGAGTGTTTGGAAGCAGTAAAAAACAAGGTCATACAAAAGATTTAAAAAAAGGAAGTTTTGTAAAAATTGAAGGTAGTAAAAACAATAGTATTATTATTGCACAAAAAATAATAGTAGAATGCAATTAAGAAGAACTTATTAAAGTTCTTCTTTTGAGTTTTTATTGATTTTTTCTATATAAAGACTTTGTGATGGAAAAGCAAAACTAAGATTATTTCTTTCTACAATTTTCATAAGCTCAAGCAAAATGCTTTGTCTAGCTGTTCTAAAACCTACAGCATCAACTGCTTTAGTGTAAAAATACACTTCTATATCAATAGAGCTTGCTCCAAATCCACTCACAGCTACATGGGTACTATTTTTATAACCTTCTAAATCATTTACTGATACTAAATTTTGTCTATATCTAGCACGTGTTCCTCCGTGATTTAATGCACTATCATCAACTTGTGCAATCAAAGGATTAGTAGCCAATAAATATCTTATATCTTCAACACATTGCTCAAGTTGCTCAGGTTTTGCATCATAAGTTACACCAACATATAATTTTACATGACGACCAACTTTTCTTTTACTCCAATTTTTAATATTTGTTCCCATAATGGTTGAATTAGGCAAAAATACTAAAGAATTATCAAAAGTTCTGATAGTAGTTTTTCTAAGTCCAATTTCTACTATAGTCCCCTCAATTCCTGAAATTTCTACCCAATCACCTTGATTAAAACTATTATCAAAAAGCAACAATACAGAAGCAAAAAAATTTGCTATGATATCCTTAGCTGCTAAAGCTACAGCTAAGCCACCAATACCTAAAGATGCAATCAAAGCTGAAATGTCAAATCCTAAATGTGCCAAAACGAATAAAACGGTAATTACTATAATAATGACATATAAAATTTTAATAATCAAATTTACAACTTCTCTTTTTCCACTTTTTTCTGCTAATTTTGCTACAACCATCATTCCATAACTATCAAAAATATTTATCACAAGCCATGCTGTTAAAATAGTGTAAACTATAGATAAAATATTACCGATTCTTATATCTACTGGAGCTGGATAATAAATAATAGTAAAGCAAATTCCTAAAGCATATATAAATAAAAACCAACCTACTGGACCTTGAAGTTTTTCTAGAAAATGAGTTTTCACCTCTAAATTGGTCGAATTTTTTCCAAATAAACGTATTAAAATAAAATATAAAATTTTTGCAAGATAAAATTTTAAAGAATAAAATAAAATAATAACAATAACAGATATTACAACTTTACCAATATTAAAACTAGTAATAGGTATTTGCTCATTTATATAATTAATAGCATTTTGCAAACCTAGTTCATTGAATAAAAAATTTGTTTCTAATAGACTAGCGTTATTTCTCAAATATACTAAAATTTCATTATATGACTTAATAGCATTTCTTAAATTGTTTTCACTTGTTTCCAAATTTTTTAATTGTTCTATGTCATTTATTTTCTCTTTATCTAACGTAAAATTAAACACTAAGTCTTCTTTTAAAATATCAATACTTTTATCAATGACATTTTTTATTTTTTGGCTTTGAGCTCCTTGTATAAAAATTTTTTCTAATTCAAAAATACACAAGTAAAAATATTCTGCTGAAGTTAAATTCAAAAGTTTAATTTTACTATCAACATATTCGTAATATCTTTTTTTATTTTGTGCTTCCTTGACATTTTGTTGTAATTTGTGCTTAGTATTTAAAAATTCTTTTGCTTCTTTTTCATCAATTTTTTGTGACACAATCTTCAAAGGAAGTGTTGTTAAGATATTATTTTTTTGCTTTTCTATTTCTTTAATATTTTCTTGAAATTCTGTAGCATTAGCATCATTATTGTTTCTAAAACTTTCTAAAAGCAAATTAAGTTCAATATAATTTTGCACCAAAGCAAATATACTATTTTTATCCTCTAAAGTATTTTTTTCTTGAGCGTTTAAGAAACTCACAAATAGGAACAATAAAATAATTGAAAAAAAATTTTTCATGCTTTTTTTATCCTTTCTTGTATTAAAATAAAATTTTCAAAATTGAAATCATACTCATAAATTTCTCCTGTTTCTATAATATAATACCATGCATGCAACTCTATTTCTTTATTATTTAAAGCTTCCTCTATACCTGGATATGTTAATAAATTTTGCAAAGAATTAACCAAATTCATTTTTTCAGTCATCCAAGATCGCATTGCTAAATCATCATTAGCTAATTTTAAAACTTTGTATTTTATAGGCTCAAGTAGAGTAAGCCATTTTTTAACATTTGGCATATTTTTTAAATCATTCTCACTTGCATACAAAGCCGCACAACCACCACAATTGCTATGTCCACAAACTATGATATTTTTAATATGTAAAGAATTAAAAGCATATTCAATTGCTGAAGTAGTTGCCAAAAAATCATCTCCAACCCTATAAGGTGGAACAATATTGCCTATATTCCTTATAACAAAAAGTTCACCTGGACCTGTATTTGTAATCAAATTCGGAATTACTCTTGAATCAGCACAACCTATAAAAAGCGTATGAGGGTTTTGCTTATTTTTTAAACTTTCGAAAAGCTCTGCATGTTCTTTAAAATCCTCTTGCATAAATTTTAAAGCACCTTCAATCAAATCTTTCAAAAAAATCCTTTTTTTTGGTTTTTATATTTGACAAATTATACTAAATTTTGTTTTTATATAATTTTTATATAATTTTAATCATTTATTTATCTTTTTTTTGTAAATTTTAATTTTAAAAATATTGGAGGATTTAATGAGTCTTTATGATAGAGATTACTCAAATTCTAAAAGCCAAGAATTTGAAGGTTATGCTAGAAGTGATTTAAGCATTTTTATAAAACAAACTTATCAACTTTTTGCCGCATCTTTGTTAGCTGCAACAGCTGGTGCTTACATAGGAATTTTTGCCTTAGCACATTTATTTATACAATCTCAAGCAACTTTTTGGGTTTTATTTATTGTAGAAATTGGATTGTTATTTGCTTTGCAATGGAAAAAAAGAGAAGCTCCTCTTAATCTAATTTTACTCTTTGGCTTTACTTTTTGTTCAGGGCTTACTTTAACACCACTTTTATATTCTGTTTTAGCACTTCCTGCTGGAGCTAGTATTATTGCTCAGGCTTTTGCTTTAACTACGGTAGCTTTTGGTGCTTTAAGTGTATTTGCTATGAATACAAAAAAAGATTTTACCATGATGGGAAAAATGCTCTTTGTGGCTTTAATCGTTATAGTAGTAGCTTCTTTGATTAATCTATTTTTTCAAAGCTCACTTGTAAGTTTAGCTATTTCTAGTATTGGTGCGATTTTATTTTCTTTTTACATTCTTTATGATACACAAAATATCATTAGGGGAAATTACGAAACACCAATAGAAGGTGCAGTTGCACTTTATCTTGATTTTATCAATCTTTTTATCTCTCTTCTTAATATTTTAAGAAGTTTTAGCAACAGATAATTTTTGCGAGCTTTCTCGCAAAAATTATTTATCTCTTTCAAGTTTTTATCAAGCTTTTTAAGTTAAAATGTTTGTTTTATTTTCAACAAGGAAAATTCATGACTACTTTTTTAATTATTTTGCAATTTGCAATTGTTGTAATCATTTGTATTGCTGTTTTGTTACAAAAAAGTTCCAGTATAGGACTTGGAGCGTATAGTGGAAGTAACGAAAGTTTATTTGGAGCAAAAGGACCTGCAGGGTTTTTAGCTAAATTTACTTTTGTTATGGGTATTTTACTTATTGCTAATACAATCGCTCTAAGTTATATGTATAATAATGCTAATTCCAATTCACTTGCCGAAAAAGCTGAACAAATTTTACCAAAAGCACCTGAAACAAACGCAACTAACATTCCGGTAGCACCGAGTGCACCAGTAAGCGAAACCAATACTAGCAAATAAAGGAAAAACTATGCTGAATGAAATTTATGCTAAGCAAAAACAACAATCAGATAAAAGTATAGAAGCTTTAAAAAAAGATTTTACTACCATTAGGACAGGTAAAGTAAATATAAATATACTTGATCATATTCATGTAGACTATTATGGTAATACTACTCCTCTTAATCAAGTAGCAACAGTTTTAGCAACAGATGCTTCAACTATTAGCATTACTCCTTGGGAAAAATCTATGCTCAAAACAATAGAAAGTGCTATAGCTGCGGCAAATATTGGTGTAAATCCAAATAACGATGGTGAAAGCGTAAAGTTGTTTTTCCCTCCTATGACAAGAGAACAAAGAGAAGAAAATGCCAAAAATGCTAAGGCTATGGGGGAAAAAGCCAAAGTAGCTATTAGAAATATTAGAAAAGATGCCAATGATGCGGTTAAAAAACTAGAAAAAGATAAAGCAATCTCAGAAGATGAGGCTAAAAAAGCTTATGATGAAGTACAAAAACAAACCGATAACTATACAGTAAAAATAGATGAATTAGTTAAAAACAAAGAAGTGGAACTTTTAAAGGTTTGATAATGAACTTAGAGCAAATTTATAAAGATTGTGGTGCATATTTACAGGGACATTTTTTACTTAGTTCTGGTAAGCATTCTGAATTTTACCTTCAAAGTGCTAAGGTTTTAGAAAATCCAAAATTAGCAGGTAAGCTTTGTGATGAACTTGCAAAGGTTATTGCAAGTTTTGATATTAAATTTGATAGCATTTGCTCTCCTGCTTTGGGTGGAATTTTAGCAGGATATGAGCTTGCTAGAGCTTGCAATAAACGCTTTATATTTACAGAACGCGTAGAGGGAGTTATGAGTCTTAGACGCGGTTTTGAAGTTAAAAAAGGCGAAAAATTTATAGTTTGTGAAGACATTATCACAACAGGTGGTTCAGCACTTGAAAGTGCCAAAATTATTCAAAGCTTAGGTGGAGAGATAGTAGGATTTGCGGCTTTAGCTAATCGTGGTTTTTGTGCAGTTACAAATTTAAACAATCCAAGAAAGGAAAATGCTAAATTACCTGAAAATTTACCACTTTTTGCACTTGGAAATTTTGATTTTGATATTTATGAAGCAAACACATGTCCACTTTGTGAAAAAGGTACTAAAGCTATCAAACCTGGTAGTCGTGGCAACTAATGAAAGCAAAAGCAAAAATAGCAAATAGATGGTTTAGATTCAAGGCTTTTTTGATTGATATATTTTTACTTTATGTTCCAGTTTTATATTTATTTTATTTCACACTAGGATCTAAAGAGGCTTTTTTAAATAATCAGTTTGTTATTTTTTTATGTCCGCTACTTTTTGGTTTTTTCCAAGCTTTATTTTTGGCAAAAAAAGCTCAAAGTCCAGGACTTAAAGCATATGATCTATATTTAATAGATATAAACAATGGTCAAAAATTAAGTTTTTTTAGAATTTTATTACGATATATTATTTTTATTATAAGTTTTGGTTTATTAATAGGTTTTCTAGTAAGCTTTGTTAGAAAAGATACTCTAAGTTTACATGACATATTAAGCCAAAGTGCTATTGTTAAAAAGGTGGAAAAATGAACAGAAAAAGAATTTACAACCCAAAATCAAGCGAAACTTTAAATGATAGAAAAGTTTTCAATGGCAACCCTCATGGTATTTTAAATTTTACTAAAGCAAAATATACTTGGGCCTTAAAACTTTGGGATTTAATGGAGGCAAACACTTGGTTTCCAAAGGAAGTTGATACTACTAAAGATGCACTAGATTATCGCTGTAATTTAACTTTGGCTGAAAAAAGAATGTATGATTTAGTTTGGTCTCAACTTATTTCAATGGATAGTTTTCAAACAAACAATCTTGCAGATAATATCAACCCATACATCACTGCTCCAGAAATCAACGCAGTTTTAGCAAGACAGGCTTATGAAGAAGCAAATCACTCAAAATCTTATGCTGTAATGGTTGAGGCAATTTGTGAAAATACAGATTTAATCTACGAAATGGAAAAACACGATGAAACTCTAAGAGAAAAAAATGATTTTATTTCTAGTATTTATGAAGAATTAGCTGGTAATGTAGATGATAATAAGCTTTTACTTGCCATGGTAGCAAATCAAATTCTCGAAGGAGTATATTTTTACAGCGGTTTTACTGCTATTTACGCTCTTGCTCGTGCTGGAAAAATGCTAGGTTCAGCACAAATGATTCGTTTTATTCAAAGAGATGAAATCACTCATTTGCTTTTATTTCAAAATATGATTAATTCTGTATACAAAGAAAGACCTGATTTATTTAATGATGCTAATGTGAATAAGATCTATGATATGTTTAAAAAAGCTGGAGACCTTGAAATCAAATGGGGTAAATATATCACACAAAATCAAATTATGGGATTTACAGATGATATTATAGAAGAATATATTCATTATCTTGTTGATCAAAGACTTACAGCCATTAATCTTGATAAAATTTACAATGCAAAACACCCTATTAAATGGGTAGATGATTTTTCTAAATTTAATGACCAAAAAAGTAATTTTTTTGAAAGTAAAGTTACTAATTATTCCAAAGGGAGTTTAAGTTTTGATGACTTTTAAGTCTCAAAACTACTCAAATCTTTTCCAATTTAAATTATTTTATTTTTTTTTATTTAATATTTTATTTTTATTTAATTTAAAATAATAAAATACGCAAGTTTAATTTATTTCAAGGAGTAATTATGGAGTTTTTAGAACTTTTACTAATTTTTATTGCCATAGTTCTCATGATAGTAAAACCAGAAAAAGAAAAACTTGCTTTTTCTATACTTGTGATATCGTGGGTTATAATGGTATTTGACTACTTAGGTCGCAAATCAGGCGCAATCTTAGGCCTAATAAATCTTTAAGGTGGATAATATGTGTGATATTAACAAAACTAAATTTTTCTACTTTTTAATGTGTTTAGCAGGCTTTTTGGTTATTTTATTGCCTGTTGGAATTGCAAATTTAATTTTTGGCTATATGCTGGGTGATAGTCCTTGCACATCTTGTTGGGGTCAAAGAGAATCTATGATTTATATAGGTGTTGCAGCCTTATTTATAGTGCGTTATGGAATGAAAGGAAAATTTTTAGCTTTTCTTTTAATAGCAACTGCATTTGGCTTATGGCAATCGTTCAATCATATAAGTGGTCATGCACATCGTGATCTTGATCAAGGCTTTGGTTTGCCTATTTTTGGTCTACATACTTACTTTTGGGCTGAAGTAGTATTTTGGGCTGTAGTTTTATTACTTGGTGTAATTTTTGCATTTGCTCCTAAATTTGGCTCTTTTGAAAAAGAAATGGAAGGTGCTAGCTTTAGAAAATTAACAAAATTTAATTTAGCAGCTATGGTTATTGTAGCTTTTATTGTTGCCTCAAATGTTTTCCAAGCTTTTGTAAGTACCGGTCCTGTTCCATATAGCGGACAAGGCGATCCAGTTCGTTTCAGTTTAAATCCAAAATATATTATTTGGTCAGATTCTGGCTGGAGTAAAAGCTGGAAAAGCCTTTCTTTCTTAGGAAAACGTGATGTTAAAGAGCCAGATTTTGCTTTTGCTCCTGCGAGTGAAAAACTAGGTATTAAATTTGACAATAATACTAGTAATGCACCATTTGCAAATATTGATGAAAACTTAAAAATTGTTAATGAAACTAAAATTGATTTTGCAAAGCCTATCAATACGCTTGATTATATTAACGGTGAATATGTTGTAAGTTCTAAATGGGAAGTATATTTCTTAGATGACAACTTCAATAATAAAGAAGATTTTGTTTTGGATCCATATTTTTCAGCTACAATCAATCCTATAGTTGGAATTATTCCATATTTAGACAATAAATATATTTTGATGGGATCAAATAAAACTTTCTTAAGATTTGCAAAAAATCCTAATGCAGATGAAGCTTTACAATATGCTGACTTTGTAAAAGGAAATGACAAATTTGAAGGTCAAGGAAAAGATTTGGGTCGTGGTAGAGTTGATACGGTAAGAGCTAAATTTAACCATATTTTAAGTACTACAACAGATGGCAAGTATATGTATATTGCAACTGTTCCTAACAATAAAGATGCCAAAACTTTTGTTATCTCTAAAGTATCTTTAGCTGATAGAATACTTTCAGGTGAATTTACTCCAAAAGCAGAACTTAAAGAAGGCAAAACTTTAGGAGATCTTTATATAACTTCAATGACTTATAATGATGGTAAAATTTACGCATTAAGTAAAAATCATAATGTTATTGCTGTAATTAATCCAGAAACTGAGTCAATAGTTAAAACAATTTCTTACCCAGAAAATATCACTAATGCAAGAAGTATATTCTTTAAAGATGATAAAATTCAAATTCTATCTTATCAAGATGGTTCAAACATCCTTTACACACTTGAATAATTTCAATAGGATGCCTAAAAAGGCATCCTAACTATTTTAAAGCTAAATAAATAAAAATTAATGTAAAATACACCTTTTAACCAAGGAGTGATTATTGATTCATTTATTTGAGCAAAAACAATGTCAAACTATGGCTGAAGAAATTCGTAAAAATACTTTCATCAATGAAGAATTATTCGAAGCTTTTTGTTCTACTCCAAGAGAAATTTTCTCGCCTTTAAAAATGCATGCTTATAGACTTGATGCACTCCCTTTGATGGGCAATCAATGGATAAGCTCGCCACTAACTGTAGCAAAAATGACTATGGCTCTTGATTTTAAAAGTGCAGATAGTGTCTTAGAAATAGGTTGTGGAAGTGGATATCAAGCTGCAATTTTAAGTAAGCTTATAAGGAGAGTTTTTACTATAGAACGCATAGAAAAATTAGCGATTAATGCTATAGAAAAATTTAAAAAACTAAACTACACTAATATCCATGTGAAATTTGATGATGGCCAAAATGGCTGGAAAAACTATGCACCTTATGAAAGAATTTTACTTTCTGCTTATATAGAACATATTCCAAATATTTTATTTGACCAGCTAGAAAATAATGGAATTTTAGTAGCTCCTTTGCTTATAGGCAACCAACAATTTATCACTAAATTTACAAAAAAAGATGGAGAAATATCTAAAGAAGTTTTAGATGAATGTCTTTTTGTACCTATTAAAGATGGTAAAGAATGACTAAAGTTTCATTTTTAAAACAACAAAACCATATTCATCTTCATATTCACTCTCTTGTATAAATTTACATTTTTGATAAAATTTATATGCTTTATAATTATCTTTATTCACTTCGACATACTTTAAATGATAATTATTTATGGCTTCAGATATTAATGTAGTTCCTATGCCTTGATTGAAATATTTTGATTTTATAAATAGCATTTCAATTTTTTCATCCTTAAATGCCAAAAATCCAACCATCTCATCTTTATCATAACAAATCAGATAATTTAAACTGAAAAATACTTGTGAATTTAAAAGATCATTTTTAATCTTTTCTCTATCAAAACTAGATAAAAAATCGTGGGAATTTTTTACACTATCCTCCCATATATCAATCAATTTATCCTTTATATTATCTGTAATTTTTTCAAAATATTTAATTTCAGTATAATAATCCATAAATATAAGCTTTTTGTAGGTATTATTTTTTTATAATTATACTAGAAAAAGGAGAATACTCATGAAAATCAAAACATTATTTTTTACCTGTATCTTAAGTTCTATAGTTTTTGCATATGAACAAATACCTCAAAATGTTTCCCATGGAAATTTTATCGACAAAGATAAATGGAAAAATTTAGATAAAAATTGGGTATATTGTGAAAGTGGAATGAATCAAGATTTGATCAACATTGATACAAAAAATTCAACAAAAAAACCTCATACACTATATTTTAACTATATGGATGATTCATTCGGATTAATCAACGATGGATACACTATTAAAATGCATTTTGCAAGCAATGGTAGTCATATTACATATAATAACACAAATTATGATTTATCTCATTTTCATTTTCATACACCCTCTAAAATATCTATAAACAACCAATCTTACCCTTTAGAAATCCATTTTAGCCATGTTAGTCAAAAAGGTGATATAGTTGTTATTGCTTTGCTTTTACAAGAAGGAAATGAAAATCCATTTATCAAAAAAATCATCCGTGCATTTCCAAAAAAAGAAGGTGATAAACTTTATGTTCAAGGATTAAATGCAAATGAGTTATTACCAAGCAATACTGATTCTTTTTATACTTTCAAAAGTAAGCTTAACAAACCATGTAATCAAGAAATCACATGGATTATACTAAAAGAAACTACACAAGCTTCAAAAGAACAAATTCAAACTATAAGAACTTTAATGGGTAAAAATGATAAATTAAAAACAAAAAAAATTTATAAAATTGAGGAAAACAACTGAGCTTTTTATGCTTAGTTGTTTATAAATGCTTGGATTTTTTCTAAATTAGCTCTGAAAATTTTGAAATTTAACTCACTTGAAATTTTTAAGTCAGCAAAAAAAGGGTTTTTTAAACTTGCTATAAATAAAAAATCATCTTTTTTTAGTACTCTTTGCGTAGTAAAATCTTTTTCTTTTATTTTTTGAAAAATATTCTCACAAGAAATAATATCTTGTTTTAATTTTTTACTATAAAGCAAAATACCACAAAAGAAATTTCCTATTTCATCTTTGAATTTAATATCATAAAGGATAAAATCATTAAAAATAAAAGAATTTTGAGAATAATAGTTTTTGGGGGTGAAATCGAAATGAATTTTTTCAAAATCACTTTGATTAAAACCTTGTTTATTAAAAATTGCATCATTTTGTTTTAGAAATTCTTCACACATTTTAAAAACAAGCTCATTGCGTCCCCACATAAGCCTTCTGCCTAAAATTCTAAAAAACAAAACACCAGCCAAAACACTACCAAATAAGGCTATGATAATATCTTTACTAAATTGAAAAATCAAAAAAAATACCACCAAAGCCTCTACAACAGCTAAAATTTGTAAAGCTTTGAGTCTTTTATTTAAAGCTTGGCGTATAGCTTCAAAATCCATTAAGACTTAGCCTTTTCCATTCTTTTTCTTTGAGTAGGATCTAAATATCTTTTTCTAACTCTAATGTTTTGTGGAGTAACTTCTACAAGTTCATCTTCTTCTATCCACTCCAAAGCTCTTTCAAGGCTTAATTTTCTTGGTGGAACAAGTTTTATAGCATCATCACTACCGCTTGCTCTAACATTGGTTAAATTTTTTCCCTTAATAGGATTTACATCTAAATCATTAGGACGAGAATGCTCGCCTATTATCATACCTATATATACTTTAGTTTGAGGATCGATAAACAAAACTCCTCTATCTTGTAAGTTAAATAAAGAATATCCCAAAGCAACACCATTTTCCATAGATACTAACGCACCATTATTCCTTTTTTCAACAGCTCCACTAAATGGACGAAACTCTAAAAAACTATGATTCATCACGCCCTCACCTTTTGTATCTGTTAAAAACTGAGATCTAAAACCTATAAGCCCACGTGCTGGAATTTCAAATTCAAGTCTTGTTTGACCATCTCCGGTTGGAGTCATGGTTTTCATTTCGGCTTTTCTTTTTCCTAGTTTTTCTATCACAACTCCAGTAAAATCATCAGGCACATCAATTACCAAATGTTCAAATGGTTCGGTTTTAACTCCATCTTCTATCTTAACAATAACCTCAGGTCTTCCCATACAAAATTCAAAGCCTTCTCTACGCATATTTTCAGCTAAGATAGTAATTTGCAACTCGCCTCTTCCACTTACTTTAAATTTACCCTCACCTGTGCTTTCATATTTCATAGCAATATTTGTTTTCATCTCAGCTTCTAAACGTTCTGCTATTTTATTTGAAGTTACATGTTTTCCTTCAGTTCCTGCTAGTGGACCATCATTTACAGAAAATACTATGCTTAAAGTTGGCTCTTCTATATGCAAAGGATCAAGTGGCAAAGGATTGTTTGGATCTACAACACTATCTCCTACATCTAAAGCTTCAAAACCTGCTATTGCTATAATATCTCCGGTTGCTGCTTCTTCAATATCTGTTTTTTCTAACCCCATAAATCCAATCAATTTAGAAATTCTTCCATTAATTTTAGTTCCGTCTGCTTTAGCAAGCATAACATTTTGATTTTTCTTTACTTTTCCATTAAAAATTCTTGCAATTCCTATTTTACCAACGAAATTATCATAACCTAGAGTAAAAACTTGAAGTTGTAAAGGATTTTCATCACTGCCACTTGGTGCAGGTACGCGTTCAAGTATAGTCTTAAACAAAGGCTCCATATTATTACTTTCCTCATCAAGTGCAAGCTTTGCATAGCCATTTTTAGCAGCTGCATACACCACCGCAAAATCAAGTTGTTCATCACTTGCTTCTAAAGCCACAAAAAGATCAAAAATTTCATTGATTACACGTTCAGGATCAGCAGCTGGTTTGTCTATTTTATTAATAACAACAATAGGTTTAAGCCCTAAAGACAGAGCTTTTTTTACCACAAATTTAGTTTGAGGCATAACTCCTTCTTGTGCATCAACTAAAAGTAAAACCCCATCTACCATTTTTAAAACACGCTCAACTTCTCCACCAAAGTCAGCATGACCTGGAGTATCTATAATATTTATTTTTGTGCCTTTATAGCTGATTGCAGTATTTTTTGAAAGGATGGTAATACCTCTTTCTTTTTCTATATCATTGCTATCCATTACGCGTTCTGCTATTTGCTCACGCTCACTAAAGGTTCCTGATTGTTTTAAAAGCTCGTCTACCATGGTTGTTTTTCCATGATCAACATGAGCTATAACAGCTATATTTCTAATATTATCCAAGTTTTTCTCCAAAATCTTAAATTTAAAATCTGATATTATATAAAAAAATTACTTAAAAATTAAGATTGAAAATTTGGAATACTTGTTGCTTTTATCTTGATTAACAATTATTTTTAAGGAGAAAAATATGTCAAACTTAAATACACAAGTATTGAATACCAATTTGGAAAAACAAGGAACTTCAGTTTTAAATAATAGGTATTTTATGGAACTTTTAAATTATTTAGAAGTAGCAATTTCAAAAGAAAGAAAAGAGCTAAACTATGCAAAACTTTCAAGTAAAATGAGCGAAGTTTTAGATGATACACATAATGATAATGCTGTTTTAAATGCAAAAAATATAAAGGAATTATTAGTAATTTTTAAGAATTTCAATATTTCTCATGAAAATTTAAAATTTGATTGTGCATTGCAATTGAAAAATTTATTTCCAAATTTGGCAAAAAATAATTTTTTAGTAGGTTAAACTAATGTCTAATATTCAAACTAGTGATGCTTTAAATTTATTAAGTATCACTCCACAAAATGAAAATCTTAACAAAGAAAGCACTAACTCGCAAGATGATGGGGAAGAGTTTTTAAATTCTTTATTGCAAGCTATCAATGAAAAAGATGGAAGCTTACCAAAAGATTTTAAAGCTCCACAAAAAGATGACAAAGTAAATGATAAAAATTTAAAAGAAAATATCAATGATAAAATATCATTAGACGAAAAAGATGCTATGAAACCTTTTGAAGGTGCAAATTTTATGCAAATACTTTCTTTGTTAGAAGTTTTACAAAGCGATAGTAAAGATATAAAATTAAACAAACTTGTAAAAGATAATACTACTATATTAGCTCTTGAAAAAAACTTACATAAATTAAAAAATATAAAAAATATTAATGAACTTTTAAATATCGCCAAGGATCTTGGTTTAAACATTAAAAATATTAAATTCGAACAAATTAAAGACTTGAAAGAATCTTTTCCAAATCTTGACAAAAAAGGTTTTTTTGAAACGCCAAAAAAAAGTAATACTAATGTATTTCAAGACTTAGTTAATCAAAAAATTTCTAAATTTTTACAAGAAGATTCCAGTGCAAAAAACATTCCAGTTAAAAATAAAGAAAGTCAAAATACATCTTTACTTTCGTCTGCATTAAAAAATTTAGAACTCCCAAGTAAAAACATAGAAAAAATAGATTTAAAAGATAAACCAGTAGAAAAAATTCAACCTCAACAATTTCACAATGATAAAGAAATTAAAAGCGAAATAATAAATAATAAAAATGTTTCAAGCTTACAAAATCAACAAAATACAAAAGTGAATAAAGAAAAGCTAAATGATAATACAGAAATTATCAATCTAACACAGCATAGTAACTTAAAAAAAGAAGTTAAAAACATAGAAAAAATAAATTTAAAAGATAAACCAGTAGAAAAAATTCAACCTCAACAATTTCACAATGATAAAGAAATTAAAAGCGAAATAATAAATAATAAAAATGTTTCAAGCTTACAAAATCAACAAAATACAAAAGTGAATAAAGAAAAGCTAAATGATAATACAGAAATTATCAATCTAACACAGCATAGTAACTTAAAAAAAGAAGTTAAAAACATAGAAAAAATAAATTTAAAAGATAAACCAGTAGAAAAAATTCAACCTCAACAATTTCACAATGATAAAGAAATTAAAAGCGAAATAATAAATAATAAAAATGTTTCAAGCTTACAAAATCAACAAAATACAAAAGTGAATAAAGAAAAGCTAAATGATAATACAGAAATTATCAATCTAACACAGCATAGTAACTTAAAAAAAGAAGTTAAAAACATAGAAAAAATAGATTTAAAAGATAAACCAGTAGAAAAAATTCAACCTCAACAATTTCACAATGATAAAGAAATTAAAAGCGAAATAATAAATAATAAAAATGTTTCAAGCTTACAAAATCAACAAAATACAAAAGTTGATTTTGAGAATTTGTTAAATACACAAGATAAAAATATAAAAATTGAGAAAAATACACAAAATACCAATATATATGAAGATATTTTTAAAACAACCAAGGAAATATTAAAAGATGAAAAAGATAATGGAGAAAATTTAAATTCATATATTAGAGAAATGAATAAAGTTTCAAATAACTTTGTAAAAAACCAAAATATTCCTTTAAAAGAAACATTTAACGATTTTGCACAAGAATTTAAAGAAAAAATTGAAAGTTATAAAGCTCCTATTACGCGTTTTAATATAACTTTAAATCCTCATAATCTTGGAGAAGTAGAGGTAACACTAATACAAAGAGGATCAAATTTAAACATCAGTTTTAACTCTAATCAAAACACATTAAATCTTTTTATACAACATCAAGCTGAGTTTAAAAATGCTCTTGTAAATATGGGTTTTACAAATTTAGAAATGAATTTTAACAACCAAGAAAGAAAAGAGCAAAATAATCATCAAAAACAAAAAAATAATACAAAAGAAAATAAGGTGAATTTTGAAAAAGAAATTCAAGAAAAGCCAAACTTAGAAATGGTTTTAGCAAAGTATTTCTAAGTGGAATATTTTTTGCTTTAAATTTTAAAAATACATAAGAAAGGATTTTTATGGCAAACATTAATACACAAATGATTCAAAGTCCATTGGGAATTAGCACAAAAGATATAAAAAATGATTCTCATATAGAGCAAGGTAATGATGGATTGGTTACAAATCCTAAAGCAGAGCTTGATAAAGATGCGTTTTTAAAACTTCTTTTGATAGAACTTCAACATCAAGATCCAACAGATCCTATGGATACAGAAAAAATGCTTACTCAAACAGCACAACTTTCAGCACTTGAAATGCAAGATAATACAAATAAAACTATGACTCAACTAGTTAATGCAATGACAAAATTGCAAAATTCTATTGCAGCAAGTACTGGTATGAGTGCATTAGCAGCAGTTGGAAAACTCGCAACTGTTAAAGATAATTATCTTGTAGTAGCAGATGATGATATACAATTTCAAATTAATATGTATCTGCCTAAAGAACCTCAAAAAGGTAAAAAAACTGATGTTGATGCAAGTGGATTTCAACTCACAAAACATGATAATGGCAAACTTGATATTTCAGGTACAGTTGATAGTGAGGTAGCTAGACCTGGTGATACTATACATATTAAGCTAAAAGATACTAGCGGACAAGAAGAAACAGTCCAAGCCGTAGTTGGAGATGATCAGAAATTTAAAATTATAGGACATACTCCAAGTGTTAATATTTCAACAGCATCAATTGATTCTGCCTATAAATCAGATAGCACTCCTGTAACATTTACTATTTATAACGAAGCAGGAGATCCTGTAAGAACTATGAGTGTTAAAGATATGAGTGCTGGTATGAAGCAAATTGTTTGGGATAGAACAGATGATAGTGGAACCCCTGTTCCATCTGGAAAATATTATGTAAGAGCAAGCTATGTGGGAGAAGATGGCACAACTGTTAATTCAACTTATGGTGCTTACCCAATTACTGGTGTTAAATTTGAAAAAGGTGAAGCCTTAGTTGGTATGGGTGGAAGCTGGGTTAAATGGGAAGATATCAAAGAAATTACAGGATAAAATATGTTTACAGCGTTTTACAATGGAGTCAATGGAGTAAAATCTCAAAGCTATGGTATAGATAATACTGCTCATAATATTAGCAATGTTAATACTGTTGGATTTAAATATTCTGATGTAGCTTTTAAAGATGTATTTTATAGTACCATAACAACGCAATCTTACAATAAAGGACAAGGTGGTTATGGGAGTGTGGTAGGAGCTACAAATGATATTTTTGAGCAAGGACCTTTGATAGCAACTGAAAATGAATTTGATGTAGCAATTGCTGGAAAAGGTTTTTTTGGTGTAAGTAATGGTAATGGAGTTTATTACACTAGAAATGGAGCCTTTAAGCCAGATGCTAATGGAAATTTGGTTGATTCTAATGGAAACTATATACTCGGAACTATGAATCCATCTCTAAAAGAAATTCAACTAAGTGATAGGGTTTCAAATATGTTCGGTCAGCAACTTGGTCAAAAAGTTACAACAGCTTGGACCGGCGCTCCTGGCCAAAATTTTCAAATAGGTGGAGTAAATACACAAGGTCCTATTTCTGTGCCTAAAAACCTTTATTTACCACCTCAACCAACTCAAAATATCACTTGGAGCGGAAATTTAGATACTAGCACGAAAACAGAAGCTGTAAATGTTGATGTTGATAGCTCAAGGTTTAATTTTATAAAAAATGGAGATGGCAGTGTAAAAATTTCAGGTAGCGTTGAAGATGAGCAAATTTATGGTTTAAAACCTGGAGATACTATATATTTTAAAATCAAAGACGAAAGAGGAGCTAGTCAAACATTACAAGCAACTTTAGATGAAAATTTAGCTTTTAGTATTGACAACCAAACACTTAATAAGGTAGATATAGAAACTGCTAGATTGGAATCATCTCATATAAGTGTAGAAAAAGAAGTAGCTGATAGCTCTGAACTTTCTGCAAAATTAATTAATCCTGATGGATCTATTAGCTGGGTAAAAGTGAAATTAGATAGAGTTTTACCTCAAAATGGAACAAATTTAGAGTACAAAGCAGTTGCTCAAGTTTATGATAACAATGGAAACAAAATTGGTGGGACAACTGAAGGTTTAATCACTTTTAACGAAGCAGGAGCTTTGGTTTCAAACACTCTAACTTCAGTTGATAACAACGGGACAAGAGTTAGTATAAATCTTGGATCTTATTATGACCCAAATATACCAAATTCAGGTTATGATGGATTACATGCTTTAAAAAACAAACAGCCTTCAGTACATACAAAAACAGATGGCAAAGGTGAAGGATTTTTAAATAACTACTCTGTTAATTCAGATGGAACCATTATGGCTACATTTACAAATGGAGATCAAATAGCTATAGCAAAACTTGCCCTATATAATTTTATAAACGAACAAGGTTTGGAAAAATTAGGAGAAAATCTCTACGGGCAAACCGGAAATAGTGGCGAGCCAACATTTTTACTTAATACAAATGGAAATTTCAGCACGGCAACCTTTAAAGGTTCTTATTTGGAGCAATCTAATGTAGATTTATCTGTGGCTTTTACCAATTTAATCACTATGCAAAAAGCTTATGACTCTAGCAGTAAAAGTATCACAACAGCTGATCAAATGATACAAAAGGCAATCAATATGAAACGCTAATTATTAGCGTTTTCTATTTGATTGGATATTCTTTGATTTTGCTCTAATATATATTTTATTTCTTGTTCGAAAAATTCATATACTCTAAGTTGCACCAAAGATTCTTCTTCGTTTTTATCTATCAAACGCTCAAACCTATTAAAATTGATTTTCTTTGCATATCTAGGATTTTTCTTCAAAAGTGAAACGATATTTTTTAGCAAAGCATCTAGACTAAGCTCATTTTTTAAAACCCTATCTACGTATTCTTTTGAAGTTTGCACTAAAATTGCTTGCCTGCTTTTATCATTTGGATAAACTTCACTTGCAATATCAGCCAAGACTTGCCAAATTTCAGCTTTTATGTTTTTATTTGCCACGATAATAGCAGCAAAAGATTTTGCTCTAAATTCTAAAGACAAATGACTAGGAACAAAAAATTCTCTAAATTTAGATAAAAAGTTTGCAAATATACTCAACATGTTCACCTCAATGTTTTTTAAGATATTTTAAGATATTATTTCAACTGCCTTCTCTTAGACCTGTGCAATGCTATTTTTAAGCACCGCTTCAGGGTGGGAACACAGCAGAGCACTTAGACTTAGTGTGTGCCGCAGCTATCTGGGAGAGGGTTTAAAGCTTAAAATATTCTTTAATATTCTCGCAAATTTTAATAAAATTTACTCCATTAATAGTCGGATTTGTTTTAAAATACTTATACACTCCATTAAAACCACTTTCTAATTCTTTAGACTTTACTCCATAGCTAATTGATAAAGCCGCCTCTATAAAAGCTGCTAATTTATCACAATACTTTAAAGCTTTTCCATCTATAGCTTTAAAACGATCCTCATTAACCGCATCTAAACTACCACTATAAACACTAGGCTTGTTATTAAAAATGCGATTTTCAAATTCGTTTTTTACAAAAGCACTTTCTCCATTTTGTCCTTCTCTAATACCAAGTATATAACTAAATTCTTCTTTAAAAGAAAGTGGTATAAAAGGTAAAATTTTCTCATTAATAAGCTTCATTTCATATTCATTGATGATTTCATTTAACCCATCTATGCCATATTTTACTGGAGAGATGATATCTCTAGTTAAACTTTCTGGTAAATCATGAAACAAAGCACAATAAAAATTACTCTCTATTCTACCATCACAAGCTTTTATTTCTAAAGAGTAAAAATAAGACAAAATCGCTACTACAAGCATATGTCCCAAAACTGCAGTTTCAGGAATTCTTGGAGTTTGTGCCCATCTTTTTTGAAAACGCAAACGCCCGCTTAAATCGATTATTTTAGAAATTTTTTGATTAAGTGCGATCTTTCTTGCTCCAATTAACTCATAATAATCTTCTAATTCTTCTTCAACCTTAGCCTTAATCTCATCAATATCACTTAAAAACGAGCTAGTTTGATAAACTATATTAAACTCCCACCTTGTCGCAAAATACGAAGCAGCTTTTAAAATAAGCCTTTCTTTTGCATAATCTTTACCTTGTAAAAAAAGCTCATAGCGTTTTAAAAATGCACCATTTTCTATATCTTGAATCATTGGTGCTATTTTACTTAACACCCAAGCACTCACTTGCTCGTTTTTTGCTCGTGTTATCTCATGATATACATCAGGGCGTATATCAGTTACTACAACCCTGCTTAAAAACTCAAAAATTCCTGCTTCTATGATAAAACGCATATTAACATCTTTTTCCATTTTAGCAATAAAATATGCAATGATAAATTTATGTGCTTGTTTATCAAGCTCAACTAAATTTGTCATTCTAGGATAATCATTCCACCTTGATATAGAAGCAGCTTTAAAAATATGCTCTATTAATTCTACACTAATCATTATTTCCCTTTTTTTGTTATGATTTTACTTTATTTTATAATCTTTAGCAAATTTTATGTTTTTTTACTTTATAGTTAATTTTAAAAAATGATAACTTTTTTTGTAGATACAAATAGAGAACTCATAATAAAACCGCATTTAATGATATTGAAAATTTTCCAAAAGACATAAAAGCAGTAATAAAAATTTAAATCCTTTATTTTCTAAATTTTCCTATAAAATTATAAATATCTTCAAATAATTAACAATTTAAAAGTCTTTTATACCATTTAACTCAAGATAAATTTTATCGTTTTTACTAAGCTCTTTATCGTGGTAAATGCTAAAAATATGTCCTTCCAAACTCACACTTAACTCATAAAAATCTCCATAAAACACGCATTCTAAAACGCTAGCTTTTAAAGGAGTTTGTGAAGTTGAAATTTGTATATCATTAGGGCGGAAAATGCCATTTTTATTTTGCAAATATGCTTTAAATTTATCATCTAAAATTGTCTTTGGATCTATAAAAAATGCTTCTCCTAAAAAGCAAGCACTATCTATATTTTTAGGCTTATAAAAAAGCTCTTTGGCACTTCCATAGTCTAAAATTTTCCCATCCTTAATCAAAGCAATATTATCAGATAAATAAAAAGCATCATCTTTATCATGTGTGACAAAAATAGCACTTAATTTATGTTCTTTTAAAATACTCTTAATCTCTTTACGCATTTTCACGCTTAAAGTATGGTTTAAATTAGAAAAAGGTTCATCAAAAAGTATGATTTTTGGTCTTGTGATTATAGTTCTTGCTAGTGCAACTCTTTGGGCTTGCCCTCCGCTTAACTCATTAGGATAACGACATAAAAGCTCATTTAAATTTAAAATATCCAAAAGCTCTTTAAGTCTTTGATTTTGTTCATTTTTACTTAAATGCGAAATCCCAAAACAAATGTTTTCTTTTACATTTAAATGAGGAAACAAAGCATAATCTTGAAACAAAACCCCAACATCTCTTTTTTGAGGTGGTAAATACAATTTTTTTGAAGCAACTAGTTTATCTTGTATATAAATTTCTCCATCACTAATCTCAAAAAAACCAGCAATACACCCAAGCAAAGAACTTTTTCCACAACCACTCTCGCCTAAAATACTTAAAATCTCTCCTTCGTTTAAACTAAACGAAATACCCTTTAACACTTCTACATCTGAAAAAGATTTATATAAATTTTCTACTTTTAACACTTGCATGAATTTTCCTTATGGGTGCTTTTTTCTTGTAAATGATGCATTAAATATGTAGGAATAATACCAAATATAACTATAATCAAAGATGGTAAAGATACATTATAAATTAATTCTGTTTCGCTATACGCAAAAACCAAAGATGAAAGCGTTTGAAAGCCTGATGGTGAAAGTATAGTTGAGATAGGTAATTCTTTTAAAATATCTACACAAATTATCACTACGGCCAAGGCCAAATAATGTTTCATTAAAGGAAAATGAATTTGGGTAAAAATTCTAAATGGACTACTTTTTAATGTTAAATTTGCATAGTCTATATTTTTTGAAATTCGTTCATACCCAGATTGTGTAGCAAAAATTCCAGAAGCTAAAAATCTCACAAAATATCCAAAAAATAATACTAAAAATCCACCTCCAACTGCATATTCAAAAGATAAAAAATCAAAAATAAAATTTAACACACCCAAAATTACTAAAATCCCCACAGCTACAACAGCTCCAGGCAAAGAATACCCCAAAGTTGTAAGCCAAAGGATAAATTTGGAAGTTTTTGTATCGTTTAAACGCACTACAAAACACAGATAAAATGCTACTATTACTATAACAAAAGAACTTACTAAAGCCACGCTAAGACTATAAAATGCCGGTGTTAAGGTATTATATAAATTTTGCATAAAATCAAAACAAGCCCAATAAGCAAGCCAAACAATAGGTACTATAAAAGCTAAAAATGCCACTAAAAAACACCACAAAAATGCCAAAAATGCTTTAAAACCTTTTAACTTATCTTTTGGAGTAGCTATGAAAACATTTTGAGTAAAAGTTTTTCTTCCTCTTTGAATTTTTTCTAAAAGCATTAAAAATGCGATAAAAACAAGTAAAGCCACACTTAAAGCTACAGCACTAACTTCATCACCACCACTTCCCCAAGTTCTAAAAATTCCCGCACTAAAAGTATCTACACCAAAATACGCCACCAAACCATAATCACTTAAAACTTCCATAGCCACTAAAAATAAAGCACCTACTATACCCACACGGCAAAATGGCAAAATAACTTTAAAAAATGTTTTTAAATTTGAAGCTTTGAGTGTTTTTGCACTTAAAATAATATTTCCAAGTCCATAAGCAAAAGTATTTTTAGCAAAAAAATACACATAAGGATAAAGTGCAAAAGATAAAATCACAATCACACCATATGCATTCATAATATCTATACGCTTTTCAACGCCTAAGAAAGTAGGAATTAAACCTTTAAATTCAAACAAATCAATCCAAACAAAACCCATTACATAAGAAGGTATAGCCAAAGGAAGTATCAAAAACCATTCAAAAAATTTGGAACCAAAAAATTTATAAAAGGCGATTAAATAAGCACTTACTAAACCTATAATCAAACAAAGCACTAAAGTACCAAATAATATAAATGCACTGCCAAAAATATAACGCGGTAAGACATTTTTACTTAAATGCTTTAAAGTAGTAAGATCTATAAAAGGCAAGTGTAAGACTACAGCAAGTATAGGTAGTATAATCAAACTACAGAAAAAAAAGGTGGCAAAAGACCACCTTAAACTTAAAAATCTCAAACTATATTTTTCCTTGAATTATTTCCATTTAACTTCATCAAAAATCATCAAAGCTTCTTTAGCATTACCCCAGTAAGCTTCAAAATTTGGTTTTTCTATTTTAAATTCGCCCCAAGATTGTAAAATTTTAGCAGGTTTTACCTCTTTATTTACCGGATACTCATAATTTTGGTTAGTTAAAATTTCTTGTGCTTCTTTTGAAAGCATAAATTCTATGAATTTAATTGCAGCTTCTTTGTTTTTAGAAGTTTTTAAAACACCTATACCACTTACATTGATATGAGTTCCCCTGTCTTCTTGATTTGGAAAAATCACTTTTACCGAATTAGCTGCTTCTATATCTTGTGGATTTTTAGAATTTGCTAAATGTCCTAAATAGTAGCTATTTGATATAGCCACATCACCTTCTTTAGCATAAATTGCACGAATTTGATCACGATCTCCGCCTTTTGGAGTTCTAGCAAGATTTTCAGCTATACCCTTAGCCCATGCTTTTGCTTTTTCTTTACCTAAAGTATCTATCATAGCACCCAATAAAGAGATGTTATAAACATTATTCGAACTTCTTACTAAAACTTTACCTTTAAATTTAGGATCTGCTAAATCCTCATAAGTTTTAATTTCTCCGTCTTTAATTCTATCTTTTGAAGCAATGATAATCCTAGCTCTAGTTGTAAAAGCATACCATTCGTTATTTTTACCTCTTAGCTCTTTTGGAGAAAGCTTTTCTAATTCAGGTGAGCTAACCGAGACAAAAAGATTATTAGTGCGAACTTGCTCTAAATTTCCAGCATCTGCAGTCATAAATAAATCCGCTTTTGAATTCTTACCTTCAACTTCTAACCTTTTTGCAAGCTCATTAGCTTTAGCTTGAACTACATTTATGCTAATGCCAGTTTTCTCTTGAAATAATTTGAAAATTCCCTTATCAGAATCATAATGACGATGAGAATAAATCGTAAGCTCTTGAGCACTTAAACTCATAGCAGTTAGTAATGATAATAAAACCACTTTTGCTTTCATTTGTAATTTTCCTTTTATTTATTTTGAAATTGATAAGGATTATTATATTAATAATTGTCTTTATACTTGCTTAAAATGATAAGTATAATCATTTAAGATAATTTAACATTAATCAAGATATTTTTTCTCCTTTTTATATATAATTTTTTGGAGTTTTCATTGTAAAAGGAGAAAAAATGACTCAAGAACAAATTCAAATCATCAAAGATTGCGTGCCTATTTTGCAAAAAAATGGTGAAGTTTTAACTAAAGAGTTTTATAAAATAATGTTTGAAGAATATCCTGAGGTAAAACCTATGTTTAATATGAAAAAACAAGCTTCAGGCGAACAACCAAAGGCTTTAGCTATGGCTATTTTAATGGCAGCTAAAAATGTAGAAAATTTAGAAAATATGAGATCTTTTGTAGATAAAGTTGCTATCACTCATACAAAATTAAATGTCAAAGAAGAACACTACCCTATAGTTGGTGCTTGTCTTTTAAAAGCTATCAAAGTAGTGTTAAATGCAAATGAGGCTACACTAAAAGCTTGGGAAGAAGCTTATAAGGCTATCGCACAATTTTATATAGATATTGAAAAAGAAATTTATGCAAAAGCTAAGTGACAATAGGCTTTGATTTTCAAAGCCTATTTTAAAAACAAAAGTCCTGCTTTAGCTATTTTTACATCCTCATCTAAGTGTGCTCCACCCACACCTATACCACCAACAACAACACCATCTATAAAAATCGGCACCCCACCAGGCATAATAGAAAAATTATCATCTAAATAACGAATATCCTCAGGTATTTTACCCTCTTTTACACCTTTAAAAATAATCGCTGTTTCTCTTTTTTGCGAAGTGGCTGTGTAAGCTTTTTTATAACTAGCATTAATCGTATGTACACCTGCTTTTTCATCTCTTAACACAGCTAAAATTTGACCGGATTTATCCACTATGGTTATGCTTACATGAAAACCATTTTTTCTTGCTTCTTTTTTAGCCAAATCCAAAATCCCTTCAGCCATTTGCGTAGTCAAAATAGGCTCTTTCACAAGCTCAAAAGATTTTGCCATCAAACTTACTCCTAAAAATAAACATAAAAATATAATTTTTTTCATTTTTTTCCTTTAAAATTTTTCAACCACATTTTTAGCTAATTCTTTTATATCGCCTTTTAATTCACAAATTTCACCATTTTGTGCAAGTAAAATTCTATCAGCTATATCAAAATACACATCATCATGGGTAATTGCAAATATAGTAATACCTTTTTGCTTTAAAAGTGGTAAAAGCTTAGTATAAAAAAATTTTCTAAACATAGGATCTTGATCAGCTGCCCACTCATCTAAGATTAAAATATCTCTTTTTTCAAGTAAAGCATTAAGCATAGCAAGACGCTTTTTTTGTCCTGCTGAAAGTTTTATGGTGCTAAAAGTATTTCCTACAAGTTCTACTTTTTCGCTTAATTCTAAAAGCTCAAGCCAATAAGCTAAGTCCTTTTTGCTAAATTTATCATCTTCTAAAACATGCTCAAACAAATGAAAATCACTAAAAATAGCACTAATTAAGCTTCTATACTCATAAATATTTTCTGCTGTAATTTTTTCATCATCTAAAAAAATCTCCCCTTTAAAATCCGTAAAAAGCCCTGCTAAAATCATAGAAAAAGTAGATTTTCCACTACCATTTTTTCCTATTAAAAATACACATTCACCTTTTTCAAGCTCAAAATTTACAGGTTTTAGAGCAAATTTTTCATTATATGCAAAAGACACATCTTTAAAGCAGAGTTTTTGCCAAGCTTTTTTGTTTTGATTAAACTTAAATTCATGAGTATAGTTTTCTAAGTTTAAATTTGAAATTTTATCTAAAGCTATTTTTGCCATTAAAAGCGTAGGAAAACTTCCTATCATAGTAGCCAATGGTGCTCTTAAAAAAAGCACACTTAAAGCAATGGTTGTAGCATTTTGCAAACTTGCAAGTTCGTATCTTAATGCAAGAAAAAATTCAACTCCTACTAAAGCTAGCATAGCACTATTGCTCCAATTGTTTGACAAAATATGCAAGATATTTCCCATAGTAGAACTTTTTTTCTTTTTTAGAGCATTTTTTTCAAATTCATTTTCATAGTAATGCTTTGCCCTTAAAGGATTAAGTATTAATTCCTTATGACCTTGTAAAATATTTTGATAGTTTTTTTGTAAAGCATCATCATTTTCCCTAGCATTTTTAAAATAAAAATACACCTTACCCATTAAAAAATTATCCACTATAAAAACACAAATTATCCATACCACACATAAAAAGAAAATTTCTAACGAAAGATAAGCTATATAAGCACTTACGCAAACAATCAAAACACTTGATTGTATAAATTCAGGAAGTCTTAAAAGCCCAAAAGAAATACTACGCACATCATTATTTAAAGAGGCTAAAATCTTTGCTTTTGTGGTATTTAAAATGCTTAAAACACTAGTATCTAAAATTTGTTTTACAACTCTTCTTTGCATTTTAAAAATAAAACTTTGCCCAAAAGCACTTAAAACAATCTCCACGCAAGAAGAACTAGCAAAAAACAAAAACAATAAAAGCACAAAATAAACAATAACACTAGAATTTTCAAGACTAGACTTTAGTAAAAACTCGTTGATAAAAACTAAAGTTAAAACCCCTAATATACTTGTCAATATACTAAAAATCAAAAAAACTATAATTTTAAATTTATTTTCTTTAAATAAAACCAACAAAAAAGCCACAAAACACCTTTCAAATTTAAACGGCTTAGATTTATAAATATTATAACTAATTTTCAAATCCTTATTTATTAGTCATTATATTTACTCCATAAAAGCGATATTAATTCACTATCAATCATTCCTAAGCTTAAATTTATAAACATAATATTAACATTTCCTAATATAAACTATTAATTAGTTATTATTATTAATACTATTAATAATTTATATAATTACAAACATAAACACACAACAATAAATATTTTTTGAAAGGACTTTTTCAATGAATACAAATTTATCTAAAAAATACTCTATGGGGGGGGGGAACGATAGTTTTCGTTTTAGCCTAACTTCTTTACATTATAAAAAATCCAATCTTTTAAAACTTTCTTTATTAACCATTCTTTCAATCAATTCTTTATATGCAGCTACCCAAGCAAATTATGATAAAACTTTAAATGCTTATGTAATTAAAAAACATAGTTTTAATAATGAAAGTGTATATGATTATACTAATAATACTTATAAATTTTTAAATGGTATAAATTATTATGGTCAAATGGCTACTAATAAAAACCTTTCTAATATTACTTTAATTTATGATAATCCTAAATCTGCAAAAAACAATAATATAAGTGATATGATATTAAAACAAGAAATCCTTACTCCAAGTATTAAAGAAGATATATTTGTAGTTAATGGCTTTCATGGAGCATATTCTATTAATGATATTATTAGTCAAGTAAGCTATATACCTTTTTTAGTTTCTGCTTATGTATTTAATGCTAAAGCTAATAATAATACTTTAATGTTAAAAACAGGAGAGCTTTCTTCAGTATATTATTTAAAACCTAGCAATAAAGATATAATGAATCCTAAAGCTAGTGGATATGATAATAAATATAATTTCTTAATCACTCCAGCTATAGCTAGAAAGGGTGAAGCTAATAATAATACTTTAATTTACTCCAAAGATACCTATGTTAATATGGGTGTTGAAAACACCTATACTCTTCCTTTAAATGGTGCTCCTTATGTAGTAGGTGCTTTTGGTATTGATGCTAATGTAAATTATAATAGTGTTATACTCAATAAAGGAGCAAAACTAGACTTTCATGCTACCCCCTATAAGCAAAACATCTTAGGTGATAATGTATTTGATGAGAGAATGACTCATATAGTAGGTGCTATGACTTATAATGGGAATGCTAAAAATAATAAAGTTGTATTAGATGGAGCTACTTTAATTATCCATGGACCAAGTGGATCTTATTCAACATCAGCTGCTACTCATTTAGCAGGAGCCTTTGTAGATGTAAATAATAACCAAAACTATGAAGTAAGTAATAATAATGTATTCATTAATGATTTAAAACTAGATTTAAGAGTAGATACTAAAAATACTCCATTAGCTTATAATGCTGTATTAAATGGAGAAGTTTATGGTGGTAAGATAGTTCAAGGTAGCTCTAATAAAAATACTATAGAGATTAAAGACTTACAAACCTTACTTGCTCTTAATACCAATGTAGAAGTAAAAGCACTCTTAGACTTTTATGCAGGTATTACTAAAAATGGTTATGCTAATGATAATAGCATTAATGTTCATCTTAAAAAACCTTTTGAAATTAATGCTAATTTTACAGGTAAGAATGAATTTAATTTTTATGGTGGAGTAGCTACTAAAGGTGCTAATAGAAATAGTATTAATATAAAAGGAGATTTAACTCAAGAAAGTGTAGTAGAAAACTACCAAGATAAAATTCAAATCACAGCAGCTACTACAGCTAGTGGTAAAGCAAATAATAATAAAATTACTCTAAGCTCTTCTAATATCTCTATGCCTTTATATTTATATGGAGTAGCTAAAACTACTTTAGACAATAAAGACTATTATGCAAATAGTGCTAATGCTAATAGTATAACTTTAGATAATGTAAAATCAGGTAGAAATCTAACTACTATTATAGAAGCTGATAATTTAGAAAAAAATACTATACATTATAATTTAGTCCAATCTTTATCTAATGCTTCAAGTATAGATAAAGGCTCTAAAATCATTTTAAGAGCTAATGAAAATGCAAATGAAAATATTTTTAATATAAAAGATTATTCTAGTGCAGCTCATGATAATGTATATATTATTAGAGCTTATAACGAAAGTGCTAATAATAAAATCATTTTTACAAATATTGCACTAGGAACAGCTTCTGATACAAGAGAAGGAGATATATTAATTAGTGCTGGTATTGCTAAAAATACTCATGATAATTATACTCATATAACTAATTTAAATATAGATGAGTATAAAAACAATTCTACTATTTTTATAACTGCTTCTGGTATATATAATCAAGATGATAAAAGTTATAATAATAGCTTATACTTAAGTGGAACTACTAATATTTATAAAAATACTAATATAGATGTATTAGCAGGTAGCTTTTTAAGAGAAAAAACCAATGATAATACTTATATCTCAAAAGCACTTACTCATAAAAGTGGAACTAATAATCATCTTTATTTAAATACTAATATTAATGCTAAATTAGTAAATTACTTTGATCATTATAGCTTTATACTAAAAGATAATACTAAAAATTATTTAAATACTAAAGAAGCTATTTATCTAAGTGAAAAAACTTCTATTAATGTTTATACCAATAATACTTTAAAAAATAAAAGTTTTATTCTAATGCAAAGTGAAAAAGGCTTTGTAGATGAAAACAATAAACACTTAGATAAAAAAGATTTACAAAAACTATTAAATCAAATACATAAAAATCAAAAAGCCTTAGATAAAAACATTAAAGAAAAGGTTCAAAGAGCTACTTATACTTTAAGTATTAGTGATGATGCTAAAAGTATCATAGTAAATTTAAATTAAAACTACAAAAGGAGCAAATATGAAAACAACAAAACTAACTCATCATATTATACTTTCAGGTATAACAGTATCTTTACTTTTTTCTCCACTAATGGCTTTACCTAGTGGAGGTAAATTTACTCATGGAACAACAGGAACTATAAACATTAATGGTAATACTATGAATATTAATGGTCATAAAGTTAGTTCTGTCATTCAATGGGGTGGTGGATTTAGTATTAATCAAGGTGAGAGTGTAAATTTTGGAGGAAGCAATAAAAACTATCTAAACATTGCTCATGGAACAAGTAAATCTACTATAGCTGGTTTATTAAATGCTAATGGTAATAATGTATTTTTAATCAATCCTAATGGAGTAATCATTACTAAAACAGGAACTATCAATGCTAATCGCTTTGTGGCTTCTACTTCATCTATGGATAATACAACTATGCAAAACTTTGCTAATATGAATAATTTCAATGATGGTTTAAGCTTTTCACCTGTATTTAAACCTAATAAATTAGGTAATGTGGTTAATATGGGTAATATTAATGCTAATAAAGTATTGCTTATAGGCAATAAAGTAGATATACAAGGTGGTAAGCTAGGTAATGCTAATTCTACTACACATTTAGTAGGAAATAATGTATATATAGATGCAGATAGTGCTAATTTAAATTCAACTATAAATGTAACAGCTACACAAAATGGTTACATACAAAGACAAATGAATAAATTTGCTAATGATAATTATAATTTTGGAAATAACACCAATATACAAAATACAAACTACACAGAAACTAACGGACAAACTCATAATGGAAGTAATAACTTCAAAAAAGTCCTAACTATAGGCAATATGGAAAATGAAAAAGCCAATGCTACAGAATGGTTTTACTTTGCTAAAGGGTGGAATGAAAACAGAGGCGATACACAAAGTGTTGATGAGTTTAGATTAGTAGGGAATGTGGATTTTAGTGGTAACAAAGGACAAGGAGTAGAAGGTAGAGACTGGCAAAACTATGCTAATTATTGTTTAAGTGCAGGTAATTGTACTAATATGATAGTAGGATTTAGCGACAAAACTATATTTACAAAAACCTTTGATGGACAAGGTTATACTTTAAAAAATATTAATATAGATATAACTAAATTAAGTGATGAGCTTAGATATATTGGATTATTTGGTGCTGTGCGAGATACTATTAAAAATATTAATGTAGATTATATGGGCGGTGGGATAAAGACTGATATTAAGCATTTTTATATTGGTGGTTTTGCTGGCTATACTGACTACGGAACTTTAACAAATATTTCTTTAAAAAATATAGGTAGTATTAATGGTGGTCATTATACTGGTGGCTTTATTGGTGGTACTCATTATAAAGGAAATTTATCTAATATTTCTTTAGATAATATAGGAGATATTAGTAGTAAAAATGGTAGTGCCGGTGGTTTTGCTGGTAGTGCTGGTGGAACCTATAGTAATATTTCTTTAAATAATATAGGGAATATTAGTAGTTATAGTAAAGCTGGTGGTTTTGCTGGTCATGTTGAAAGAGGAATTTTTACTGATATTTCTTTAAATCATATAGGAAATATTACTAGCAAAAACAATGGAACTGGTAGTTATGTTGGTGGTTTTGCTGGTTATGTTAATGCTTGGTATGATGATGGTTTAGAAGCCAATATTTTTACAAATATTTCTTTAAATAATATAGGAGATATGAGTAGTCGTGCTAGTAATTACACTCGTTCTGGTGGTTTTGCTGGCTGGATTAGAATAGGGACTTTTTCTAATATTTCTTTAAATAATATAGGCAATATTTATAGTGGTAGTGATAATAGTGCTACTGGAGGTTTTGCTGGTCAGATTGGTAGAGGAAATTTTACTAATATTTCTATAAATGACTTAGGAAAGATTACTGGTGATCCAAGATGGCCTTTTGGTGGTTTTGTTGGTGATATTGATTATGGAACTTTCAAAAATATCTACATATATTTTAATCCAAATATGAGTATAGGTGAATATTCAAAATTAGCAGGCTTATTCTTTGGATATGGAATTAGTGGAAATGGTCATGTTAGCTTTGACAATGTCCATATCTACCATAAATATGGAGAATTAGCTAATGCAAATAAAGATCAAAAACACTGGAATGATTTTAACCAAAACGGCTATAAGCAAGATAAAATAAACATTCATACTTATACAGATGAAACTCAAGAGAGTTTTTATCAAGACTTTTTATCTAAAGCAAACACTATAGAAAAACCTAATATAACACCACCATCTAAACCAACAAATCCAACTGATTCAGAAGTTATCTTAGGTAGTGATGATTTATATTCTGATATTATTATGGAATGGATTATCAATGAAATAAGAAATGAAAAATATACTATAAGTATTGAAAAGCTAGTTGGCTTGATTAATGTTTTTAAGGGATTAAGCAAAAATTCTAGCGAGGATGAGATTAAAGCTATTGTAAAAACACATTTAGATATAAAAGATGATGATAAAGCTTTAAGTATGGCTCAAGGTATTAGCTTTTTACTAAACTATAAAGAACACAATTTTGATAAAAGATTAAATAATGAAGCCTTAGTTACTTATAATGGTATTATTAGACCTAATGTTAGCAATACTTTAGAGATAATCTCATACTTAGATAAAAATAAAAATGAACTCCAAAAACAATATGATGATTATCTACAAATTAAAGATAATTTTAACAAAGCTTATCAAGCTTATAAAAATGCAGAAGCTGAATTTAATAAATTATTAGATTTAGTCAATAAAGGCGAATTAAAATACAATGATCCTAAATTCACTCAAGCTTTTGATAATTGGACTAAGGCTTATAATGATTACAATGCTTTGTCAAATGATATTACTAAGCTTAATGATAATGTTTTAAATATTGCTAGTGCTATTACAGATAAAGATAATGGTTTAGGTTATACAAATTTTAGTTTTGCTAAATTTGATGATATTACTAAGATTGATTTGATTAAACCAGAACTTCCTGATATAGATAATTCTCAAGGTGGAGATTTGCCTGTATTCGAACAAACAGCCTCACTTAATCTAATAGGTGATAATGCTTTAGAAGATGATGATGAAAAAGAAGAAGTAGAAGAAGCTTCTATGAAACAAAAATCAATAACTTGCATAGTAAGTGATAATTATAAAACTATGAATCCTTGTGTAGTAGGGGGAATGTAACTATGAAAACAACAAAACTAACTCATCATATTATACTTTCAGGTATAACAGTATCTTTACTTTTTTCTCCACTAATGGCTTTACCTAGTGGAGGTAAATTTACTCATGGAACAACAGGAACTATAAACATTAATGGTAATACTATGAATATTAATGGTCATAAAGTTAGTTCTGTCATTCAATGGGGTGGTGGATTTAGTATTAATCAAGGTGAGAGTGTAAATTTTGGAGGAAGCAATAAAAACTATCTAAACATTGCTCATGGAACAAGTAAATCTACTATAGCTGGTTTATTAAATGCTAATGGTAATAATGTATTTTTAATCAATCCTAATGGAGTAATCATTACTAAAACAGGAACTATCAATGCTAATCGCTTTGTGGCTTCTACTTCATCTATGGATAATACAACTATGCAAAACTTTGCTAATATGAATAATTTCAATGATGGTTTAAGCTTTTCACCTGTATTTAAACCTAATAAATTAGGTAATGTGGTTAATATGGGTAATATTAATGCTAATAAAGTATTGCTTATAGGTAATAAAGTTTTATTACAAAGTTCTTTTAATACAAAGAATAAAACTTTCAATCAAATCAAAGCTTCAAATATACATTTAGTAGGTAATGAAATACATGCTGATATTGCTACTTTAAAAGATATAAATAAATTATATATCACAGCTAAAGATAAAGGCTCACTTTACTTAAATGCTACTGGATATTATTATAATCCATCTTCATTTAGTCATTTTAATAATTATGAAAGTAAAGCTTATAATGGTATAAATCATAATAATACTAATTTTTCTAATATGCGATATGTAGGTATAGGTTCTGATGTAGATTGGTGGCATTTTGCTAAAGGGTGGAATGAAAACAAGGCAGGATTTAGAACTAGTGCTAGTGAATATAAACTAACTAATGATATAGATTTTAAAGGTAACAAAGGACAGGGGGTAGAAGGTAGAGACTGGCAAAACTATGCTAATTATTGTTTAAGTACATATAATTGTACTTCTATGATAGTTGGCTTCTCTAATGCTTTTAACAAAACCTTTGATGGACAAGGATATACTTTAAAAAATATCAATATAGATATAACTTCTTTAAGTAATAAACCTGAATATGTTGGTATATTTGGTTCTATTTATGGTGCTACTTTTAAAAATATCAATGTAGATTATATGGGTGGTGGGATAAAGGCTAATGATGTTGGTGATTATTTCCGTGTTGGTGGTTTTGTTGGTTGGGCTTATGGTGGAACCCATAGCAATATTTCTTTGAATAATATAGGCAATATTAGTACTAGTGGTGGTGGTTATGGTAGAATTTATGTCGGTGGTTTTGCTGGTTATGTTGAAAGAGAAACTTTTAGTAATATTTCTTTAAATAATATAGGGGATATTAGTAGTAGTGGTATTAGTAGTAGTTCTGCCTCTGCTGGTGGTTTTGCTGGTGGTGCTATTCGTGGAACCTTTAGCAATATTTCTTTAAATAATATAGGTAATATTAGTAGTAGTGGTAGTTCTGCCTCTGCTGGTGGTTTTGCTGGTAGTGCTGGTGGAACCTATAGTAATATTTCTTTAAATAATATAGGCAATATTAGTGCTAGTGGTGGTTATAATGATAGCCAAGCTGGTGGTTTTGCTGGTGTTGTTCTTGGAACCTTTAGTAATATTTCTTTAAATAATATAGGTAATATTAGTAGTAGTGGTGGTAGTAGATATACTAGAAGCCAAGCTGGTGGTTTTGCTGGTAATGCTGGTTATGGAACCTTTAGCAATATTTCTTTAAATAATATAGGCAATATTAGTGCTAGTGTTGATAATAATTTTGTCTCTGCTGCTGGTTTTGCTGGTATCATTACTGTTAATTCTACCTTCAAAAACATTTATATATTTTTTAATCCTAATATGAGTATAAGTGCAAGTGGTAATTGGCAAAATTATATAGGTAAATTCTTTGGTTATATAAATGGAAGTCCTAATCTTACCTTTGACAATGTCCATATCTATCATCATACAAATGATTTAGCTAATGCAACATACGATCAAAATTACTGGGGTAGTAGCAATGATAAAATCCAAATTCACACCTACAACAACTCAAACCAAGAAAATGTCTATCAAGACTTTTTATCTAAAGCAAATACTATAAGCAGACCTACCCCACCAACTAACCCATCTAACCCTGATGTAATCTTAGGTAGTGATGATGTAATTAGTGCAAATGATTTAAATACTTGGTTAGGAGAAATTCTTGCAGGTAATTACTGGATAGATATAAATGATCTTAGTTCAATCAAAGGAATAAGTGAAGAACTAAAACAAAGTATATCTTTCCTAGAAGCCTTATATGGTCAAGAAGGTATGAAAGAAATACTAGAAGGTTTTAGCAATGACTATAAAATAAATTATAGAAATTATCAAAGATTTGCTACAAATAAAGCAAATCTTTTAGCCTTTATCAATGATAAATTAAAACCTTTAGTCAAACAATCTAACAAAGCCTTTATAGATCTAAAAACAGCTCAAGAACAATTAAAAACAGCTATAGCTAAATATAATGACTATGTTAAAAAAGTCAATGAAAATCCTAGCTTAAAAAATGATGCAACTTTAAATTCTTTAAAAGCTGAAGTAGATAGATTAAACAATCTTAGTAAAGAACTTTTTGCTAGTATAAATGATAATCAAGAATTATTACAAACTTGGCAAAGCAAAACAAGCACTGATTCAAATAATCACTTTAAAATAAAAGGTGAGTTTAAAAACTTAGCCTTACTTACACCTAATTTAGATGAAGTAATAGTTAATGGTAATGAAAATGAAGACTATAAAAAAGTATCACGCCAAGTAGCTAATGCTCAAAAACAAACACCTACTTTTGAATATGAAGAAAACGAAAAAGAAGAAGTAGAAGAAACAGCCCTAATGCAAAAAGGAAAGATTTGTATAGTAAGTGATAATTTTAAAACTATGAATCCTTGTGTTACTGGAAGTTTTTAAAAACAATCTATATAAACTACTAATTTTTAGTAGTTTATATAATTAAAAACAAATAAATAAAAAAAACAAAAACTCTTAACTTTAAAATAAAAGATTAATTAAAATAAAGGAAAAAACCAATATGAAAAAACTTTTACTTAGCACCATAGCAATTAGTTCTTTAGTTTATGCTAATAATGGAAGTATCACTATAACTAAAAATGATATAGGAAAAATTATAGAATTATCCCCTGATAAAAACATCCCTCAAAACAAAGCTATCAAAGAAAATCTAAAAACCCAAGATGATTATAAAAAAAGCCAAGAAGCTAAAAAAGACTTTGAAGAAAAAAAACAAGAATTAGAAGAAAAATTTAAACAAGAAGATGAAAAAGCTAAATCATCTACTAATAACTTAAACAATCAAACTAATACCAACCCAACCACTAATACAAACAATAATAAAACTAATACTAATTCTAATACAAAAGATAAAACTAATTCTAATACTACTAATAAAACCAATACTACCAAAGAAAATAATACTAATATAAATAATAATACTAATACTTCAAACAATAAAGTTAATAATACTACTAATAATACTAATTTAACCAATACTACTACTAATAAAAAAATACTCACTCAATATAAATTTGTTCTTACTAATGAAAACACTAGCTTTGAAAAACTAGGTATTAAAGAAGAAGATTTACAAAGCTTAGTGAGTGAGTTTAAAACAAGAAGATTTAGCTTACAAGATTTACAAGATATATCTAATATCATTGCTTATTATTTTCAAGTAAATGGTTATCCTGCAGCAACAGCTTATATTCCTCAACAAGAATTTGATGGAAAAAACATTCAAGTTAATATTTCTTTAGGAGTATTAGGTAAGTATATAATAAAAAATAAAACTACTATAAAAGATCATTTTTTAGAAAGTAAGCTCAATCAAAGAATCAAAGGTAAAATCATTTCTACTAAATTAATAGAAGATAGTGTATATAAAGTCAATGAAATGTATGGACTTCAAACCTTAGCAGGTTTACAAGCAGGAGAGAATGTAGGTGAAACTGATATTCTTATAGAAGTAGAACCTGATACTAAGGCTAATGTATTAATATATAGTGATAATTATGGTATTAAGAGTGCAGGAGAATATAGAGCTGGTATTAGTATGGGATTTAATTCTATACTTAATATGGGAGATTATTATAATTTTTACTTACAATCTAGTGATGAAAAACAAATCAATTATGGAGCCAGTTATACTTTCTTTGTAGGTAATTTAAAAATTACTCCTAGTATATCTCAAGGAACTTATTATTTAGGAAGAGAATATGAGGGTTTAGGTTTTAGTGGTACTTCTAGGAATTTTGGTATAGATTTTTCTTATCCTATATGGATTAATACTAATTCATCTTTTTATATAACTTCTAGTATATATCATAAAATACTTAGTGATGTAACCTTAGATCTTTTAACCTTTGATAAAAGTTCTAATGTAGGAAGTATGGGTTTAGAAGGTTTATTTAGAGGCTTTGAAAACAATACCTTAAGTTATAGTGCTAAAATAAGCATAGGTAAGGTAAAAGATGATGGAACTACTATATTTGGAGATACATCTAAAAGTGGTGGTAATGGCTTTGGTTGGTTTAGAAAACTCAATGCTAGTTTGAATAATTATTATAGTTTTAATGAGTATATTACTCATACTATTAATATAAACTATCAAAAGGTATTAGGGAATTTTGAGCTTGATTCTTCTGAAAGTTCATCTTTGGGTGGAGCTTATGGAGTAAGAGCTTATGATAATGGAGAAGGTGATGGAGATAATACCATAGTAGCTAACTTTGGTATAAGAATAAATATACCAAATACTAATTTTTATTTTACTCCCTTTTATGATATAGGTTATGCTTGGTATGAAAAAGATTCAGGTAATAGATTAGTAGATGATCATTTCTTAGATGCACTAGGCTTACAAATACTTTATAATAAAGCTAATGAGTATTATATAAAACTTGATGGAGCAAGAGCATTACACAAATACAAATTAGATGATGATCATAGAATGAAATTATATTTAAGTGGTGGGGTGTATTTTTAGGAGGTTAAAAAATACACCCTAGTTGCTAAGTCTTTAAAAGTTTTAGAGTGAATTAAATTTTGGCAAGATTTGGATTTTGAAGTGCTTGTAAATTCACTCTCACTTAAAGACTTTAAAACCTCATCAAGTTGGGTTTTTATACTTTGATTTTTAGGATTTTTTGTTAGCTGATTTTTTAAATTTGCTATATTTTCTATTTTACTTTTTTGCGAAGCATCTGGTGCAAAAGCTAAAAGTAAAACACTTTCTTTATCTACAAAAAATACTTTAAAACACTGCTCATCATTACCCACACTAAAATCAAGTTCTTTGGTAGCATTTTGCAATGAAGATAAATCTTCATTTTTAACATTGGCTACATTACTCATCAACGCTATACTTGAAAGACTTTCGTTTTTTAAAACATAAGCATTAATATCGCTAATAAAAATTTTAAGATTACCTAATGCTTGAGTTGTACTAGCTTCATCTTTGCTAGAGCTAAATTTAGGCAAAGCTATAGCTGCCAAAACTCCAAGTATAATCACAACAAACACAAGTTCTATAATAGTAAATGCCTTTTTCATAATCTGCCTTGTAAATTTTTTACCTTAGGGTTTATAAGATCATCTTCAATACTTACAAATTCTTTACGCTTATAAGCTTCACAAGCTGCTCTTGCTATCATCAAAGCATTATCAGAGCAATACTCAAATGGTGCAAGTAAAAGCTCGCATTTATAGTTTTGACATAAATGTTCTATTTTACTTCTTAAGCTCAAATTTGCACTTGCACCGCCTACTATGCCAAAGCGTTTAAAATTATACTCTTTAAAAATTTTTTCAAGTTTATTCATAATATGAGCAATAGCTGCTTTTTGAAAAGCAAAAGCAATTTCACTTTTTCGCTCGTTTGTGAGTTCTTGTTTTAAAATTTCTAAACGGACTTGATTTTTAAGTCCTGAAAAACTATAAGCTAATTCTTTAGAATGAAGCAAAGGTATGCTAAATTCTAAATCACTTTCCTTTGCATTTTTAGCTAAATTTTCTATGATAGCTCCACCTGGATAACCTAAATTCATCATCTTTGCTACTTTATCAAAACTTTCTCCAAAACTATCATCATTTGTTCTTGCTAGTTCTGTGATTTGCCCTTGTTTATCAATAAAAAGCACCATAGTATGTCCGCCACTTACTAGCAATACCCCCATATCAAATTTTGCTTTTTTATCTAAAAACATAGAGTAAATATGCCCTTTTAGATGATTAATTGCAATAAGTGGCAAATTTAAACTAATAGCGAGCATTTTTGCCATAGCCACCCCACCTACCAAACTCACACTAAGACCAGGTTCATTAGTAACTGCTATAGCACAAAGTTTGTCAAAATACTTTTTGCATTTTTCTAAAATTTTTGGCAAAGCTTCACTATGTAATCTTGCTGCAAGTTCAGGCACTACTCCACCATAAGGACTATGTGCATTTTCTTGAGAAATTTTTGTATGAAAGATACATTTAAAATCATCTTTATTTATAATAGCAATGGAACTATCATCGCAAGAGCTTTCTATAGCAAGAATTAAGTTTTTCATTGAAATTCCACTAATATCATACCAATAAATTTATCTTTCTTTTCCGCTTTTTCTATATCTTTTACGGATATATTTACTTTTTTAATTTCCTTAATATCAGTTTTCTTTTCCAAGATTTGTTCGGTTAAATTGGCATTTTTTAACTCATAAAATTCCACTCTATAAATCTTTCTTTTTTTATCTATAGAATATTTTGTTTGCATTTGGTTTTTACTAATTAAAATATCACTTTCATCTAAACCTCTATCAAAACCTATAACATTTACTCTAACACCTGCAATAGAAGGAATTTCAAAATTTTTATTTACTAGAATTTTTTGTGCAAAATTTGTTTGCATATTTTTACCATCAACTATTATTTCAACACTATCTAGTGCATTTGAAAATTCAAAATATTCAGGATAAAGTCTAGTTTGCAAACGATTTCCATAATTTATAGAAAAAGAATTTGCTTTTGAAACAATTGCAGTAATTTCATTGCTTGCTTCATAATTTAAAGCTTGATTAATAGGAAAAGGTAAAAATTTTATAGCATTGGCAGGTTTATCAAGATAGAGCAAAATTTTATCATTAAAAAGTCTTACTTCTAAAGGTTTTTCAATAGCTCTATAAACTCCATTTGGAGTTAAATCAAATGTTCTACTAAATTCTATATTTGCTTTTTTTAAATAATACTCCACCGCTAAAAGATGATAATATACCCTTAAATGTGTTGGTAAATTTTTACTTGCTTCATTTGCAAAAGCTGCTTTGTGATTTGAAACAACAAAATAAGTTAAAGCTTTTAACATGTCTTTATCATTAGTTTCTTGAGTTTTAGTATTTTTCAAATGATACTGATGTTCTTCTTTAATTAAAGCTTTGTTGATATTTTCCACTGCTTCTTTGGCTATATTTTCTAAATCTGCATATTTAGTAGAATTTACTTCACTTTGATCAATAATGCTAGTATTGCCCCAGCGATTTGGATTTTTATCTTTGTTTTCATATTTTGGTCTATAAAATCCACTTCCATCGTGCAAATTTATAACCATATTTACTTCAGGATCTAAAATAAGTTTTTTAATGCGTTCTATGGTTTGAAAATCAGGATCACTTTCATCTATATGAGCAAATTTTCTATTTAAATCTCCAAAATTACCTCTATTTCTAGCGATAATACTTTCAAAAGCAAGGTTTGGTGCAACGATAATTTTACCTTTAGTAATATTATAATCACTCAAAAGCAAACTAGCAGCATGAAATCCCCCTGGCTCATCTCCTTGAATTCCTCCAAGAATTAAGACCGTGTTGTTATCATCTAAACTTTTACCATTTTCTTTAACACTAAATTCCAAAGCAAATATTACATTTGTAAAAAACAAAATACTTAAAAAAAATTTCATAACATTTCCTTACTTAAATAAAGCCTTACTTGTTTATCATACTCAAAAATATCTTCAATTTGGTTAATTTTAGGAACCCCAAAATGATCTAATGCTTTAAAAATTCCTTTAGCTATGTCTAAAAATTGTGCCTTTTGAGCTAAAAATTTATATACCATATACTCATTTGCACTATTTATAATCACGCCCAAATCAGGTTCATTTAACAAATCTTTTTTAAGTGAAAATATAGGATATTTTTTTAAACTAATTTTTTCAAATTTTAAACTTGGCATAGATAAAAGATCTAAATTCTTTATGAAACTTTGATTATGTGTATTTAAAATTGCTTGAGCTATAGATAAACGCATATTTGCATTAGATATATACGCACTCATACCACCATCTTTAAATTCACACAAAGCATGCACTAAAGACTTTCTTTCTATCAAAGCATCTATTTGCTTAATGCCATATAAATGATAAGCTTCGATGATTTCAAAAAGCTTATTACACATACTCGCACTATCTATGGTGATTTTAGCCCCCATAGACCAGTTAGGGTGCTTGAGAGCTTCTTTTACACTAACATTTTTTAAATCTTTGATTTTATATTTATAAAAGGCTCCACCACTTGCTGTAATAAAAAGTTTTTTTATATCTTTTCTTTTATCTATTAAACACTTTAGTGCTGCGTGTTCGCTATCTATAGCTTTTATTTTAGATGTATCAAAAAATTTCCCTGCAACTACTAGACTTTCTTTGTTTGCCAAAGCTAAAGTTTTACCAAGTTTTTGTGCTTTTAAACTTGAATTTAATCCTGCAAAACCTACTATAGCATTTACCACCAAAGGACTTTTACATTCAGTTATCATCGTTTTTAAGCCATCTTGACCACAAAAAACCTTATCATGATTAACTAAAGCTTTATTTTTTTCATCTTGAATGCATACAAATTTAGGCTTAAAAAGAGCTATTTGCTCATTTAAAAGCTTGATATTTTTACCGCAAGATAAGGCTTCTATTGGTTTATTTTTTTTCTTGGCAATAAAAAGAGTATTAACCCCTATACTTCCTGTGCTTCCAAGGACAATCATACCAAAGTTGCCATTGCAAATGCTGCAATGATAACAGCATCAATTCTATCTAAAATTCCCCCATGTCCTGGAATTAAATTACTACTATCTTTGATACCTGCTTGTCTTTTAAAATAACTCTCAAGTAAATCACCTATCACAGCAAAAACAGCTACAATCAAAGATATATAAATACTTTTTATCACACCAAATTCAAAAGTCCCTACTATGGTTCCTATAATACCTGCACAAGCCACTCCACCTACAACCCCTTCTAAAGTTTTATTTGGACTTGTTGGAGAAAAAGCTCGCTCACCAATTAGCTTTCCTATAAAATACGCCCCACTATCACAAGCAACTACAATCACAATAAGCCAAAACAATACAAACATACCCTCATAACTCAACACTTGATAAAGCATTAAAACAGGCAAAGTTGGATATATATAAGGCATAAGTTCATTTAAATTTTCACTTTTTTTATAAACTAAAAATCCCAAAATCAAAATTAAAGCCATAATACCTATAAAAAAAGGTTTGTCTAAAAAAGCTCCTATGATTAAAATACATACTCCGATAAAAGCATTTGCGTATTTGCTTTTAAACATAGCTTTTGCTTCATTAAAAGCTAAAAACAATAAAATAGCAAAAATAGCAAGATTTATAATAAAATTATTTATCAAAGCAATTATAATAATTGCTACTATCATTGCAATAGCACTAATAATTCTTGTTTTTGAAAACATTTTAATCCTTTTATATACTTAAATCCAGCAAGTGAGAATTTTTTTTAGGAAATTCTTCTTGTGTTTGTTGTTGCTCTTCTTCATCTTCACTAGCTTGTGCTTCTTGATGTTGTTTAGAGTGTTTTTTTTCCTCTTCTTGTCTTTCTTTTACCTCATCGCTTACTTCATGAGTTTGATTGACTTTTTCAAGTTTTTCAACTGCTTTTTCTTTTGCTTGAAATTCACTCATATTTACCAAAGTTGCAAAAGAATCTTTTGCAAGTTCATTACTTACTTGTGCTGAATGTACCGGCGCATTTTGATTGACATAATTTACGCCACCTATGGGACTTATAGGCATATTCACTCCTTTAAAATGCTTATAGTCTTGTAATTTGTATAATTTACATAAGCTTTTTCTTTAATTTTTACAAAATTCTTACTTGTATAATCGACCAAATAAACCCCTGAGCTTAGCTTAGAAAATTCAACACAAAGTTTTGCAGCAAATTCTAACACCACTTGACTTATTTTTAATTTATTTGAAGTAATAATCACATGTGCACTAGGATAATCTTTTACATGCAACCATATATCATCTTTTTTTGCTGTTTTTAACAAATACTCATTAGCTTTTTCATTACGGCCTACACAGATTTTAAACTCATCAAAGTAAAAACTACTTACCCCTGCGTTTAATTCTTCTTTTTTAGCATTTTTGGTTTTTTTAGGCATTAAAATTTCAAGTTCCCTTAATGAAGTGCTTTTAAAAATCAAATCTTTCAAATTCATTAAAAAATCAAGTTTTTCATTCAAAACATCCCGTTCTATGTTAATATTCTTTGCTTTTTGTTTCAATTTTTTAGCCATTTTATAAAATTCATTAGCACTATTTTTAGGAGTATCTTCGAGTTTAAAAACAAGTTCTTTAGTGTCAAAATCTTGCAAAACAAACTTCCTTTGATACTCTTTTAATGTACTTAAATTCGCAAACAGCACATCTGCTTTTTGACTTAAATTTTGTGCTTTTTTTAATAAAAAATCCTCTTGCTCTAAATCCTTTATGCTTTCTTCTAAGTTAGTAATTTTTTTATTTATATTTAAAAGCTTATTTTCTTTGATTTCTTTTAAACGATTTTGTTGTAATTTTTTAGCAATTTCTTTAAAATAAACACTAAAATCATCAATTTTTATAAATTCTTCCTTAATATCATAAGCTTTTAAAGCTTGTAATTTTTCGCCTATTTTTACAATACGATAGCTTTTATCTATATGGCGTAATGCTTCTATGATAGTATCATTAGTATCTGTGATAATGGCATTAGTATTTTTTCCTGTAAATTCAAAATAAATCTTAGCCTTATAAGCTTTGTAAGATTTTTCGGATAAAGCTTCAAAAGATAAAATTCTGTTATTTTCTAAAATTTCTATGCTTAAAATTTTTGCATTAGAGAAATATTTTTTAAGCATAAAATCAAAAGGTGCATTATATGTTTTTGCTCGAATTTTGTCTTGATAAATTCCACTTTTACCACGCGTTAAATCCACTATGAAGGTATGATGATCTAAACTAAGCTCTAAAACATTATCATCAAGTCTTTTAAGATAGTTTATTCTTTGGAATTGTTTAAAATAATCTTTTATTTGTATTAAATCTGTATATTTCATAAATGTATTATAAAATATTTTGATGAATTTATGAGGTTTTTATGAGTAAAAAAATTCCTTATCCTTGTGTGATTTTATGTGGTGGCAAATCTTCACGTATGGGAGAAGATAAAAGTTTATTACAAGTTGATGATAAAAATTTAACTTTTTACCAATATGAAAAAATGTCAAAAATATTTACTCAAGTTTTTATAAGCACAAAAAAAGATAAATTTCATTGTCAAAAATTACCACTTATTTTAGATGAGAATAACACTTCTTATTCTCCACTTATTGCTCTAAATTCTATATTTAAATCTTTTAAAAATACTTATATATTTATTATTAGCGTAGATACTCCAAACATAAACAAAGAAAGTATTTACAAACTTTTCAATCATCTAAAATCACAAAATATACTCTTAGCAAATACAAAAAATCATAAACATTATTTATGTGGTTTTTACCATAGTAAAAATTATGAAAAATCTTTGCAATTTTTACAAGAAAATAATCATAAACTAGCTCTTTTTTGTGATACAATGAACGCTGAATTTATAAATTTTGAAAATGAAGATGAATTTATAAATTTAAACTATATTGATGATTATAAAAAGTGGCTTCATGAAAAAAACCATACTATTTTTTAGTGCTTTAAGTGTATTAGCAAATGATGATTTGATCAACCAAGCTTTAGAGTATGAAAAGCAAGGCGAATACAAAAAAGCTATGCAAATTTACAAAAATATAGTCTTAAAAAATACAAAAGAAAATATCTCTTTGCAATATTCTTTAAATACTGAGCAAAATACCACAAAAACAACTTACAAAATGGAAGATTTTAATCCTAGAAAAGAAGCTTTAGCAAACTATCTTGGCACAGAAAAATCTTACAATCCTTTTGGTATTAGCACGCATAATCTTAGCTATTTTATGCCTGTTTCTTATAATTTTAACAAGAGAGATTATAAAAGTACAGAAACTAAATTTCAAGTTAGTCTTAAAAAAACTCTTTTTGAAAATCTTTTAGGATTAAACGAAAGTTATAATATAGGATACACTCAGGTTTCTTGGTGGCAATTATATAAGCATTCTTCCCCATTTAGAGAAACTAATTATCAACCTGAATTTTTTATAAATTTTCCAATAAATGGACATGAAATTTTTGAAAATTTAAAAAATGTGCGTGTTGGTTTATTACACGAATCAAATGGACAAGATGATCCAAAATCAAGATCTTGGAATAGAATTTACCTAAGTAATGCATGGTTTTTTGGAGATTTTGTTTTTATACCAAGAGCTTGGGTAAGAATTCCTGAAAAAAGTTCAGAAGATGATAATCCTGATATAGAAAAATACTTAGGAAATTTTGATATTAACCTAGCTTATACTCAAGATAAGTATTTCATTAATATTTTATGGCGTAATAATTTAAATTTTTCTTCTAACCGCGGTGCCATAGAAATAAGTGGTGCTTATAAAATATCTAATAATGGTTTATACCTCTTCACTCAATATTTTAATGGATATGGCGAAAGTCTTATTGAATATAATAAATCTTCAAGCAGACTCTCAAGTGGAATTTTGCTAATGTATTAAAGTAAGCAAAATGCTATAACGCTACCTAAGATAAGTAAGGAACCATTAAAACATAAAAAGGTCGGTATACAAGTATCTTTAATATGATCTCCTTGCTTATCTGCACTAAGCCCCACACTAACCCCTAAAGTCGTTTCACTAGCAGGTGATCCTGCATCACCTAAAGCACCAGCAACACCTATAATAAAAATAATCGCAGCAGATGAAAAACCAAGCTCAAGACAAATTGGACAAAACAAAGCGGCGATAATAGGAATAGTCCCAAAAGAACTTCCTATACCTATGGTAATTAAAAGCCCTATGGCTAACATGATAAAAATAGCTAAAAAGTGACTTTGCTCCATAAAAGGCACACTTGCTTTTACAAGCTCAGCTATACCCCCACTTTGCTTTAAAACCTCTCCATACCCAGAAGCAACAAGCATCACAAAGGCTATATAACCCATGATTTTAAGTCCATCATCAAAAACTAGATTAACTTTGTTATACTCTACTCCACCTAAAATCACCATCAAAACAAAACCTAAAAGCCCCGACAAAGGCAAATTATGTGTTAAAATTTGCAAAATCAAAGTTAAAGTTAAGCCAGCTAAAACACCCCATTCTTTTTTACTCATTTTTAAATTTTCAAAATCCATTTTGGCAATTTGTTCTTCTTGATATTCTCTTGGTTTAGCATAAAATACAAACACAGCCAAAAATAAACCAACTAGCATACAAATAGCCGCAAAAGCCATAGTTTGAGAAACTTCTCCTAAACTAATTTGCACTCCATTTGAATTTAAATTATCTACAAGCAGAGTTTGAAAAATAAGCCCAAAACCTAAAGGCACTACCATATAAGGAGTAGTAAGCCCAAAAGTTAAAGCACAAGCTATAGCTCTACGATCTATTTTTAATTTATTAAAAAGTTTTAACAAAGGTGGGATTAATAAAGGCACAAAGGCCACATGGATAGGGATTAAATTTTGTGAAAAACAAGCAATAAAAGCCAAAGAAAGTATAAGTAAATATTTTTTATGCGAAATATAATGCGATACTATTTTAATCAAATATGCCGTTAAATTAGTTCTAGATATAGCAGCAGCCACCGCTCCAAGTAAAATATAACTTAGTGCTGTTTGCAAATTTCCTTGCATACCATCGATTAAAACTTTCATAGAATCCATCATAGCCTGTGGAAGCTGTGTAAGAAATTCCATCAAAGTTAAATGCTCTACATTCATAAATTTTGACCAAATACCAACAAAAAGTCCAGAAAGCAAAACACTAAGTAAAACATTAAACCTAAAAAAACACAAAAGCGTCATTAAAACAACGCCTATAAAAACCGGATTAGTTAAAAGCATCGCATTCCTTGAATCAAAATAATTTTACATTTTAAGTAATTTTCTTTAAAATACCATTTAAGTTTCAAAAATTTAAGCAAAAATTGCAAAATAAAAGCATAAAATGATAATTTTTACTTTAAAAAGGATTTAAATGAGAAGTGATGCAATCAAAAAAGGACATTTAAAAGCACCAAATCGCTCTTTACTGAGAGCTTGTGGTTTAAATGATGAAGATTTCAATAAACCTTTTATAGGTGTAGCAAATAGCTATATAGATATCATTCCAGGGCATTTTTTCTTAAATGAATATGCGAAAATTATTAAAGATGAAATCCGTAAAAATGGTTGCATTCCTTTTGAATTTAATACTATAGGTGTAGATGATGGTATAGCTATGGGGCATGATGGTATGCTTTATTCTTTACCAAGCCGCGAAATCATCGCAAACTCTATAGAAACGGTTATGAATGCTCATCAACTTGATGCATTAATTTGTATCCCAAATTGTGACAAAATCACTCCAGGTATGCTTATGGGAGCTTTAAGGGTCAATGTACCAACCATTTTTGTTAGTGGTGGACCTATGAGAGCTGGAGTAAATAAACATGGAGAAAAAATCAGCTTAAGTTCTGTTTTTGAAGCAGTGGGGGCCTATGAGGCTAAAAAAATCAATGAAGAGGATTTAAAAGATATAGAATGCAAAGCTTGTCCTAGCGGGGGATCATGCTCAGGTATGTTTACTGCAAATTCTATGAATACTTTATGCGAAGCTATGGGTATAGCACTTGAAGGAAATGGAACTATTTTGGCTCTTAGCAAAGAAAGAGAAGAACTTTTAAGAAAAGCTGCACGTAGAATTTGTGAAATTGCTCTAGATGAGCATTTTAAAATTCGCAATATCATTACTAAAAAGTCTATTAACAATGCTTTAGTTGTAGATATGGCTATGGGTGGAAGCTCAAATACTATCTTACATATGCTTGCTATTGCTTATGAAGCAGGTGTAAATTTAGATATAAAAGAACTCAACCATATCAGTGCTAATGTAGCCCATATAGCTAAAATTGCTCCATCTTTAAACACAATATATATGGAAGATATACACAAAGCAGGCGGGGTAAGTGCAGTAATGGCAGAAATTGCTAAAAAACCTGGCCATATTTTAGAACTTGACACTCTAGATATTAATGGAAAAACTTTAAAAGAACGCATTGAAAATGCTAACATTAAAGATGAAAACATTATAAGAAAAATAGACAATGCCTATTCAAATGTAGGTGGGCTTGCTATACTTTTTGGAAATTTAGCAAAGCAAGGCTGTGTGATAAAAACTGCAGGTATTATGGGTGAGCGTAAATTCAAAGGCAAAGCGGTTTGTTTTAACTCTCAAGAAGAAGCTATAAAAGGTATTATAAAAGGAAAAGTTAAAGAAGGAAATGTATGTGTGATTCGCTATGAAGGACCAAAAGGTGGACCTGGTATGCAAGAAATGCTTAGTCCAACTTCTCTTTTAACAGGTATGGGGCTTGGTGCTAAAGTAGCACTTATAACAGATGGTCGCTTTAGCGGAGCTACAAGAGGACTTAGCATAGGTCATATTTCTCCCGAAGCTGCAGAAGGTGGGCTTATAGCACTTTTAGAAGATGGCGATGAAATAGAAATTGATGTAGATACTTATAGTATTAATGCAAATTTAACTCAAGATGAAATCACCAAACGCAAAGCACAATTTAAAATACCAGATAAACAAGTAAATTCAAGATGGCTTAAAATGTACCAAAAACTTGTAAGTAATGCCAGTAAAGGCGGGGTTTTAGATATAGAATAATTTTCTTAATTTCTTAAAGAAATTAAGAAATATCTTTTTAAATGTGAAAACAAAAATATGAAAATTATGTTAAAGTGGCCGGGAGAAAGGGATTCGAACCCCTGGAGGTGTGACCCTCAACGGTTTTCAAGACCGCCGCTTTCGACCACTCAGCCATCTCCCGAAAAATAATGTAAATATCAAATAATATCGCATTGGAGGCGACATCCGGATTCGAACCGGAGATCAAGGCTTTGCAGGCCCATGCCTTACCGCTTGGCTATGTCGCCTTGAGTTACCAAAAGTGGTGCCCGAGGCCGGACTTGAACCGGCACGGAAGAAAAATTCCGAGGGATTTTAAGTCCCTTGTGTCTACCAATTCCACCACCCGGGCGGGTGATAATGGAGCGGGAAACGAGATTCGAACTCGCGACCCCAACCTTGGCAAGGTTGTGCTCTACCCCTGAGCTATTCCCGCTTATTTAAAATACAATGAGTTGAAATTATACATTTTGAAACTTAAATTTATATAAAAATACTTTCTAAAGGTTGTATTTTTATGTTTTTTTAACTTTATAGTACTATAATAGTCAGTTTAAATCTTAAATAAAGGAAGTTATAATGTTAAAATTCAATAGTCTTTCTGCTAGACTGACAATGATAGTCTGTTTTCTAATAGCTATTATATTGATAGTTGTTAATATAATTAATTATTACGAATCAAAAACTAACACAGCTCATTATTTAGAAGAAATACAAAAAAAGACTATGTTTGATGTAAATGAAGCATATAGTATTTATTCTCTTTCTAAAAGAAATAGCGTTGCTTCTGTTGCATCACTCGTATCAAAAAATCCAAATTTAAGCACTAATGAAATATTTGATTTACTAGAAGTTACAAAAATTTCATCTGGTTTTGATGTGGTTTATATTGGGTTTGAAAAAGATGGCAATTTATATCAGTCAAACAAAATTGTTAGAAGTCCTGAAAAAACAGGATTTGATGCAAGAACTAGACCATGGTATCAAGAAGCTAAAAAAACTGGAAAATTAACAGTAAGCGATCCTTATAAAAGCATAGAAGATGATTCAATAACTATTTCATATACAACTCCAGTTTATCATAATGGTAAATTTATAGCTGTTGTTGGTGGTGATTATAATCTACATACATTTTCTAAAGATGTTTTAGCTATAGGTCACTCTAATAGCTCTTATGCTGCAGTGTATGATAGGGAAGGTGCAATAGTATTCCACGAAGAAAAAGATAGAATGCTTGCTAAAAATGACTTAAGTATTAATATAGCTAATGCAATAAAAGCAAATCCTGATTTAATCGATCCTACTAAAGAAGAAACTTTATTTTACGCAAAAGATGGTCAAGGTAAAACTCAAGTGGTAACTTGTACTCAAAGTTTAAATCCTAAATACATAGTATGTTCTATCACAGAAGAATCTGTATATACTGATGCAGTAAATAAAGTATTATTTCAACAAATCATCATTGCCATTATCGCTATTATTATAGCTTTAATACTAGTAAGATTTGCTATTATTAAAAATTTAAAACCAATAGCAATTATTACTACCGGTCTTAACTCTTTCTTTGATTTTATCAATCATAAAACCAAAGATTCAGCTATGATTAATGTAAATACCAATGATGAACTTGGTGCTATGGCTAAAGCCATCAATGAAAACATCACTAAAACTAAAAATGCATTAGAACAAGATTCTAAAGCAGTAGAACAATCAGTAGAAACTGCTAAAGAAATAGAAAGTGGTAATTTCACAGCAAGAATTACAGCAGTTCCAGCTAATCCTCAATTAATAGAATTAAAAAATGTTTTAAATGAAATGCTTAATGTATTAGAAGCAAAAGTTGGTTCTAATATGAATGAAATTAATAGAGTATTTGATAGCTATAAAGCATTAGACTTTACCACTGAAGTTAAAAATGCTAAAGGTGGTGTTGAAGTAACAACTAATACCCTAGGTAAAGAAATCATTGATATGTTAAAACAATCATCTGAATTTGCTTCTTTATTAGCTGATGAGAGTGGTAAATTACAAAATGCTGTTAAGAACTTAACTGATTCTTCATCTAGCCAAGCTTCTTCTTTAGAAGAAACAGCTGCTGCTTTAGAAGAGATTACTTCTTCTATGCAAAATGTATCTCATAAAACTAGTGAAGTTATAGCTCAAAGTGAAGAGATTAAAAATGTTACTTCTATCATAGGAGATATTGCTGATCAAATCAATCTACTTGCATTAAATGCTGCTATTGAAGCTGCACGTGCAGGTGAGCACGGACGTGGCTTTGCTGTTGTTGCTGATGAAGTAAGAAATCTAGCTGAAAGAACTCAAAAATCTTTAGGTGAAATAGAAGCTAATACTAATATCTTAGTTCAATCTATTAATGAAATGGGTGAAAGTATTAAAGAACAAACTACAGGTATTACTCAAATAAATGATGCTGTAGCTCAAATTGATCATGTAACCCAAGAGAACTTAAAAATAGCAAAAGATAGTGCTGCAATATCTGAGAATGTAAATCAAATTGCTAATGATATCTTAGAAGATGCTAGGAAGAAGAAGTTTTAATAAACAATTAGCAAGCTTTAAGCTTGCTAATTTTAATCATCAAATTTTTGACCTAGAATATTACCTTTAAAATCTGTATAAATTTCCATCATATTACTTGTTCTAAACTTGTAACCATTGATTTTTTTATCTACTTCTACAATAGCTGTATTTGGTTGTGCTGTTTGTACTTTAGCAATAACTTCTTTTGAGATAAATCCTGTTGGAATTGCCTTATATTTTCCATCAACTTCTTTCCAATCTCCATTAATGATAAAATCAATTTCAGTTCCATCAGCTAAATTTACTTCATAAGAATCTACATCTTGCTTTACATAACCTATATTTATTCCTTTAAAATGAGTATTTAAAAACTCTTGAGCCTTTTGAGGTAGAGCATTTGGACTAACAATCATATCCGCAAACATAGAACTAGCACAAACTAAACTTGCCAACATTAATTTCATTTTCATTTTTTCTCCTTTAGATAAAAGTTAAAAGAATGATATTGAATGCTTGTGAAATTTATGTGAATTTAATTTTTAAAACCGACTATCTTATTTTTATCAAAAGAAGATTCTATTTCTTTTTCTATAGTTTGTAAAAAATCATTCATTTTAAAAATGCCATCTTTAGAAATAGCTGCCTTTAACGCAGTATTTTTTACTACCATAACAATCTGTGCTCCACTTAGCTCGTAAGATGCTAGTTTTTCTATATCAACTTCATTATCAAATTTAGCATTTTTAGGTAAAGATTTTTGCCATATCATTAAACGCTGTTCGTAATTTGGCTTTTTAAATTCTATTTTATAGTCAAATCTTCTCGAAAAAGCCACATCTAGACTTTCTAAAAAATTAGTAGTAGCTATAATAACTCCACTAAAACGCTCAATTTGCTCTAAAAAAATATTTTGCATTTGATTATGCATTTTATCAGCACCGCCACTACTTTCTACTCTAGTGCTTAAAAATTGATCAGCTTCATTTAAAAGCAGTATAGGGCTTTGCTTGCTTGTTTGACAAAGCTCTTTATAGGTGTCAAAAATTTTTCTTACATTTTGTTCACTTTCTCCAACATATTTACTTAAAATTTTAGAACAATCAAAACTTAAAATGGATTTTTTCATTGCTTTTGCTAGACTTAAAGCACTCATTGTCTTGCCTGTACCAGCAGGACCATAGAAAATTATTTTTGCTTCTATATTTTTATTTGTTTTTATACCCCACTTGTTTAATCTTTCCAATACTTTTTTATCTTGTTGTTTTAATATACTTTCTAATAAATCTTTAGTGCTTTGAGGCATAATAACATCGTCAATATTAATATTTGGCTCTATAAGTTCAAAAATATCTTGGTTTTTTACTAAATTTTGGAGTTTTATTTTTTTATTTTTTTTAGGCTCCTTAAAATTAATAATTCTTTGCAAAATATCATCACTCAAATAAAATATCTTAGAAATATCCCCTAAAGAATTTATAAACTCATCATATTCTAAAAGATTAGAGCTTAAAAGCTTTGAATCTTCTTCTAATAAAGCTTTGTTTTCTTGTTTTTGTGCTTCATCTTCACTAATTAAATGAAGTAAAAAATCAAAATCTCTATTATAAGAATTTTCAGTATTTAACAAGTATTCTTCTTTTAATAAGCTAATAAATATCAAACACTCTTTTTCATTTAAACCATACTCTTTAAATATATCTTCTACAATATTAGGAATTTTACTTTTTTTTAAACACTCTTTAATGTAAGTTTCAAAAGTATTGATATCTTTTTTAATGCTTTTATTTTGAGAACTTTTAGTAAAAAAACGCAATCTTTGATAAAGTTCAATTTTAAAAAATTCATCTTTTAAATATGCAATATGATCTTCATAGATCTTATCTTGCATAAAATCTTGTATAGTTTTACCTTCTAAAACTTGTAAAAAAACTTCACTTAAACTTACCTCGCATTGCAATAAATTCAAAAATAGATTAGAATTTTTGCTTGCTTTAAAATCAGAATAAATTTGAACAATAAATCCTCTTTCTATAAGATTTTTAAGATCATTTAGGTGATCTAGGTATTCATATTCACTACTTTTAAAAACTTCACTAAGCAAGTTATAAACATTTATATTTGTGTTAGCCTGTAAATAATTTTTACATAGATATTTTAGAATTAAGATTTCATCTTCACTGCATTGTAAGTTTTTATAAATACTGCTCTTAAATGTATCATTTAAAAAAAGTTTTAAATCTTTCATATTTTCCTTTATATTGATTTTATACTAAATTTTATTTTTGATTTTTTATCACTAAAATTTATATTACCATTACAAACTTCATAAAAAATATCATAATTTTTACTTAATAATTTTTGACTAAAACCACAAGAATTTATTTGTTTGTTTTTACCGCTAAAAATAGGCTTTTTAAGGATTATGTCTTGTAAAAAATCATCATAATATTCATAATTAAAAAATCTTTTATTAAAAAGCTTTTTTGTATAACAAACACCGTTGATACAAATTTTATCAGTAATTTTTAATTCAAATAAAGCTTTAGAAGCATTATAAAGCTCTAGTTTAACTGATTTTTGTCTCTCATATAAAAAACCATAATCGGCAAATTTCATTTGAGGGGTTTTTAAAACAACATAAACTCCTTGTGATTGCGGCTTCTTTAAAGTACAAGAGCTAAAAAATACACATAGAAAACATAAAAAAAATATTTGAAATAAATTTTTCATTTGAGATTTTTAAAACTAAGATTAAGCTCTAAATTTAATTCTTTAACTATTTTCATCACATTTTGCAAGTCATCAATTTGTTTACCAACTACTCGAATTTCATTACCTCTAATACTTGAAGTTACTTTTAGCTTACTATCTTTTATAGCTTTATTTATTTTTTTAGCACTATCAGTATCAATGGCATCATTAACTTTCAAATTCAGTTTAAAATTTGCTCCGCTTTCTCTGCTTAGCTCTTTTATGCCATTAGGATTTATCCCTCTTTTAATAAGCTTTGAAATAACAATGTCTTTTAACACTTCAAGCTTTGCTTCACTTGAGCAAGTAAGCTTATAAACACTTTCCTTTTCATTTAGCTCTATTTCGCTTTTAATACCTTTTAAATCATATCTACTATCAAGCTCTTTTTTAGCTTGTTCTAAAGCATTTTTTAACTCTTGTTTATCGATTTCTCCACTTATATCAAAACTATGTTCACTTGCCATTTTCTATAAACTCCTTAAGGTTGTTAAATACAATTTGAATTAAATTTTGTATAGATTCTTTACTTGCCCATGCAACATGCGGGGTAATGATTAAATTTTCTTTATTTTTTATACTAAGTAATGGATGATTTTTAGTCATAGGTTCTATTTCAAGCACATCAAGTCCTACTTTGATATTTTTTTCATTCATAACCTTGGCTAAATCAAACTCATTAACAATACCACCACGACCCACATTAATCAAAATAGCTTCATCTTTTAAAAGCATTAATTCTTTTTTAGATAATAAATTTTTTGTTTTTTCATTTAAAGGTGCATGGATACTAATTATATCGCAAGTTTTTAAAAGCTCTTCAAGGCCTATTTTATCATACTCATCATTAAAATTAGATCCTGAAGTAGAATAATAACAAATTTTAGAACCAAACATTTGCGAAACTTTAGCCACTTCTTTACCTATAGCTCCAAGTCCTATAATTCCGTGTTTTTTGCCTGTTAAAGTATGTAAAGTCCTGCTAAAATCGCAAAACATTTCACTCTCACACCATCTACCCTCTTTGCTCCATTTATCATAATATGGAATTTGGTTTAAAAAAGCAAAAAGTAAAGCAAAAGTATGACTTAAAACACTTTTAGTAGAATAACTAGCTGCATTTTTTACCACTATGCCTTTAGAATTTGCATACTCTACATCTATGTTATTTACCCCTGTGCCAAGCTGCAAAATAAGCTTTAGGTTAGTTTTATCTATCACTTCTTTATCGATGATGATTTTATTAATCATCACAACTTGTGCATTAGCTATTCTTGCAATAACATCGCTTTTAGAAGTTAAATCATAACTTACAAACTCGCCAAAACTTTTAAAAATAGATAAATCCACCCCACCCAAAGTAGCAGCATCTAAACATACTATTTTCATTAATTTTTTATCATATGTCCTACAAATTTAGAATAATTATCAAGCACTAAGCCACCTTTTCTAAAGCCCAAGCCACAACCCTCATAAGCAAAGAAAACTCCTGCTTGATAATAATCATTTTCATTTTGATTAAACTCGGCAAATTCTTGATATACAAAACGATTATTTTGATAATCTCCATCTGTTTTAAAGCTTACATCTCCATTAGCTTCTATAATAGAAATATTTGCCCCTTCTCTACCAAAAACTGGCTTTTTGACACATTTTTTACCTATTAAAGGCTCATCACTTGCTTCTAGCAATAAAGGATGATTTGGATAAAGCTCCCATAAAATCTTCATTATACCTTTGCTTTGAAAAAGTAAAGTATAAGCAGGGTTTAAAATGATTGCTTTTTGATTTTGCATAATTTGAGTTAAAAGCATAGCAAGTTCACCTTCTTCTATAGCTATACTCTCCCAAGGAATGAGTTTGAAAAAATACTCAAAATTTACTTCATTTTTAAAAATACCTTCAGGTGAAAATTCTACCTCATCTATAAAAGAAAACTCACTTTCAAAACCAGCTTCACTTGCAATATGTGCTAGAAATTTTGTTGTGATCATATCCTCATCACTACCCGCAATTGAAGAAAACAATATCTTCCAACCTTCATAATATTTTTCAAATCCACTCACATCCTCTTCTAAGGTAATAAGTCTTTTAAAATTATCTCTTAAAGCCTCATAAATATTGTTAAATTGCGAACTTTCATCTAGATTATTTTGTTTTAAAATAGCCCATTGCAAAATAGCACTCTCAAATAAAGAAGTTGGAGTATCAGCATTAAATTCGATTAGTTTTATAGGTTTACCATCAAGCCCACCTGCTAAATCAAATCTACCATATAAATGCCAATGAACATCATTTTCCCAGCTCATCTTAATAGCTTCAACTAAATTAAAAGGAATTCCAAGCTCATCAAAGCGGTTATTTTCAATCACTTCTTGTGCAGCAGCTGTATACATATCATAAAGCTCATTTACTGCTTCATAATAAGCATTTGCTTCACTTTCTTTAACACAAACCAAATTAGAATCTAAATAATCACTTCCATCATTATCTGTATGCCATGAAAAACCAATTTTCTCTAAATATGCTTTCTCTAAAGGATTTACTTTTAAAAATTTCATTTTTTTTCCTAATCTTAAGACCCAAAAGAACCAGAAGAATTTGAAACAGCTTTGGAGCCACCACCAAAAAATCCTGATTTTTTAGCATTTGATCCAGAAGTTGCACTTGTCCCTGCTTTATTAAAGCTATTTACGCTTCTTTGATAAGCACTTTGATTTGAAAAAGCTCCTCTTTGTTGGTTAGCGAAATTTTGATTATTAAAAAGTTTTGACCCTATCCAGCTTCCCAAAATGGCTCCAGCTGCACTTGCAAGCAATGTTTCACCCAAAGAAAGTCCACCACTACTCATTTGAGCATTGTTTGGATTTGTTAAATTTGAAGTTCCATTGTCTATTTTAGCAGCTTCTTCTTGGATTAATTTATCCATTTCTTCTTTGCTTAAAACTCTTTCTGTGCCATCAAGCTGCTTTAAAACAACCCTAGTTTCATCACTTGGAAATTGATCTTTAATTTTATATTGATTTGGTGCAGTTTCTTCAATAATAACAAAAGCACCTTGAGTATTTGCAGCTTGGCTTAAAGCATTATTAGAATCATTTGTATTATTACTACAAGCACTCAAAGCACCACCGCTTATAGCAGCAATACCACTTATCATACTAAGTTTAAGTATAGTTTTAATATGTTTCATAATCTTTCCTAAAATTACAAGTTTAATTAATGAGATTTTAACAAAATAAATATTAATAAAAATTAATTGCTTTAATTCATTATAGTCATTAAATTATTACTTAAAACAAACACAGCAAAAGCAAAAAATATAAAAGCGCTTAAATAATCAATCGATTTTGTATTTTTTTCATAAATTCTTGTCATAAATGGCTTAGAAAACAACAAAGAAATCAAAGAAAAATAAATAATAGTTTCAAAAATCAAAACAAAAATCAAAACTGTCAATATTTTAGTGTTTTGTATAAAATTAAAATTCGCAAATACACTGGCAAAATAAAAAATTGCTTTTGGATTGGATAAATTAGTAATTATTCCACTTAAAAATGCAGATATACGAGTATTTTGCGTTTTTAATTTACCATTTTTTGCGTTTTTATAAATTATAAAAGACAAATACAAAAGATAAGATGCTCCAAAACTTGATAAAATAATTTGCAAAAACGGGAACTGGTAAAAAATAACACTCAAACCAAGTATAGAAAGTATAATCCACACACTCATAGCCAAACTTACACCCAAGCTTGCTTTCAAAGCACTCTTAATCCCTTCTCTTAGTGCATATGAGCTTACTAAGAAAAAATCAGGTCCTGGTAAAATAAGTCCAAAAAAATGAATGATTAAAATCCAAAGAAACATAACGATTAGCGAAGAAAAGCCGATTTCTCGGCTTTTTTGGTATTAGAGTCTTGACTCATAGCGTCTAAGCATATAGAGTCTTTTAAGCATTTTTTTACGAGCTGAAATTTTTTGTTTTTTACGAATTTCAGTCATAGGCTCAAAAAATCTTCTTGCGCGAACTTCAGTAACAACTAGATTTCTATCCACTTGTTTTTTGAATTTTCTATATGCTTCATCAAAAGACTCGTTAGGATGTACCTTAATTCCTGGCACGACCCTCACCACCTTTCTTTTTTAGAATAGAATTTTTATTGTAACATAATTTTATTGAAAATAAAATTTATTTTTAGGTAATTACATAAACAAAAAATAAACAATTAATTATTAATTAAGACTAAATTTGGTTTAATTTTCAAAAGCATGACTTAAATTTTTTATCTTTTAAAGGAAACAAAATGGGTGCCTGTATTACTAGTTATACTAAAAAGAGATATATTGCTTATACCATATCTATGATAGTATTTGTTATATTGCCTTTTATAAAAATTAACGGAAATCATTTCTTCTTATTAAGTTTTGATCACAAAAAGCTCAATTTATTTTTTATAGCTTTTGATACTCAAGAGCTTTATTTGATGCCTTTTGTTATCATGGGTATGTTTTTAACTATACTTTTTGTTACTACACTAGCTGGTAGAATTTGGTGTGCATGGACTTGCCCTCAAACTATAGCTAGAGTAATATATAGGGATTTTTTACAAACAAAAATTTTTAAAATTAACAAAAGCACCGCTAATAAGCAAAAATACACCGATGGGTTGTTTATCCAAAAAATTTTAAGTATTTTGGTTTTTTATATTTTTTCATTATTAATGATGAGTGCATTTTTATGGTATTTTGTACCACCTGAAGATTTTTTTGTGTATATCCAAAATCCTGAAGATCATTTATTACTTTTAGGAATTTTATTTTGTGCTTCTTTGGCTTTTACTTTTGATATAGTTTATTTGGGTGAAAAATTTTGTGTTTATGTATGTCCTTATGCAAGAATTCAATCTGTAATGTTTGATAATAATACTATTCAAGTTATTTATGATGATAAAAGAGGTGGAATAATTTATGATGGACACACAAAGCTTTATCAAAAACCACCACAAGGTGAATGTATAGGATGTGAAGCCTGTGTAAAAATTTGCCCAACACATATAGATATACGTCAAGGTATGCAACTTGAATGTATCAATTGTCTTGAGTGTGCTGATGCATGTTCGAAGATTCAAGCTAAATTTAATCGTCCTAGTTTGATTAATTGGACAAGTGCAAAAGCTATTGAAACTAGAGAAAAGGTAAAATATTTTAGGTTTAGAACTATTGGTTATTTGGTAGTTTTATGTGGGGTGCTTACCGCTTTAGTTTTAGTAGGAAGCAAAAAAGAAAATATGCTTTTAAATATTAATCGCTCTAGTGAGCTTTATCAAGTTAGAAAAACACACGATGGGGAATTATTAATTACAAATGCTTATGTATTTTTGTTTCAAAACACTGACAATAAAACTCATGAATATTATTTTGATATACAATTACAAGGTATTGAAAATGGTTTAGAAATCATTAGACCTAAAAAACCTTTTAAACTAAAAGCTGGTGAAAAAGATAAACAAATTGTTGTCTTAAAAGCCAACAAACAACTAGCAAACAACAATAGAAAAGACACGGTAATCCCTTTAAAAATCAAAGCTTATGCCTTAGATGATAAAAATATTATTGTAGAAAGAGAAAGTAATTTTGTGTATCCAAAAAACTCTGTTTTAGAGCGAAAAAATGAAAAATGAAAAAAAGCTTTCTTCAAAGTCTCAAACGAGACTTGATAAGATCAAACAAATTGCTACGGAGTCGTTTTTAGAAAATGGCTACGAAGCAACTAATCTTAAAGATATCATTAAACAAGCAGGTGGATCTTTTTCTTGTGTATATGAACATTTTGAAAGCAAAGAGGGGTTGTTTGAAACTATACTCAATGATTTTGCAGAAAATCATTTTCTAGCTTCCTTAAAAAGAAATATACATTCTTCAGATGATATTGATTTAAAAGAATTTTTATATCAATTTGCCCTAGCGTATTTAAAAATTTTTAATAACAAAAAAACCATTGCCATAGTGAGACTTTTATATTCTCAAATTTATAATGATAAATTTGATTTTGCATCATGGTTTAAAGGTAATAGTCGAAAAGAAGTAGAATACGTACTTCAAAAAAAATTTGAAAAGGAAAATGATTACTTAGCTACAAATGCCGAATTTCTAAGTGTTACTTTTTGTGCTATGTTAAGAGGAACTTTTTTTATGCAAAGTATTTTTGGAAATAAAGTATTAATGAATAAAAAAGAACAAGAAAAGCACGCACAAAAAATTGTTAAACTTTTTACAAATGGAATTATTAACTTTAATTAACTATATATTGATAGAATGATTATTTAAAAAATTTTGTAATACAAATTACTTTTTTATTTAGCCAAATAAAATTATTTAAGGAAAACAATGAAAACAAAAATTTTAACTCTAGCTTGTGCCTCTTTGATTTTTACTGCCTGCTTTGATGATAAAAATACACAGGTTAAAGAACTCCCTCCACAGCCTGTTAGTGTTATGACTATGCAAAGTGCTGATTTACCTTTAGAATTTACCTACCCTGCAAGACTAAGCACTCAATTAGATGTTATAATCAAACCTAAAGTCAGTGGCGAAATTAAGCAAAAATACTTTATAAGTGGTCAAGCAGTTAAAAAAGGAGATAAACTTTTTCTTATTGAACCTGATAAGTATCAAGCTAATGTAAATATAGCCTATGGTGAAGCTTTAGTCGCAAGAGCAAACTTCGATGATGCGGAAAAAAATTTTAAAAGAGATAGTATTTTAATAGAAAAAAAAGCTATTTCTCAAAAAGAATTTGATGCAAGTTTGGCTAAATTTAATTCCTCGAAAGCTAATTTAGAAAGTGCAAGAGCAAAACTTGCCAATGCAAGATTAGATTTAAAATATACCATGGTAAGTGCCCCGTTTGATGGAATTTTAGGTGATGCATTGATGGATATAGGTGATTATGTTAATGCCTCAAATACTGAACTTGTCCGTATTACTAACATTAATCCGATTTTTGCAGATTTTTATATTTCAGATGTTGATAAAATCAATATGAATAAAAATATAAAAGATGGAAATTGGCAACTTGAAAATATCCAAGTACAAGCTAATGTTGGTGGTGAACTTTATAATGGAAAATTATATTTTATAGATAGTGTAATTGATACTCATAGTGGTGGCGTAAAAGCAAAAGCTATTTTTGACAATAATGCTTCAAATTTAATGCCTGGATCGTTTGCTAATGTTCATGTTGGTGGTTTTGTACAAAAAGATGGTTTTGAAATTCCACAAATTGCACTTTTACAAGGTGATAATACTACTTATGTTTATACTCTAGTAGATGGAAAAGTGGTTAAAAATAATGTTAATGTTATTTATCAAACTGCAGATACTGCCATAATCAACCAAGGATTAAAAAATGGAGATAAAGTAATTTTAAATAATTTTAAAAAAATCCGTCCTGGTTCAAGTGTTAGTATAATGGAGAATAAATAATGTTTTCTAAATTTTTTATAGAAAGACCCGTATTTGCATCAGTTGTTGCAATTATTATTTCTTTATCTGGCATTATAGGACTTTATTCTTTACCTGTAGAGCAATATCCTTCTCTAACTCCACCAGTTGTTAAAGTAAGTGCAAATTATTCTGGTGCTGATGCTCAAACCGTAGCTCAAACCGTAGCAATTCCTCTTGAAGACGCAATCAATGGGGTTGAAAATATGATTTATATGGATTCAACTTCAAGTTCTTCAGGAGATATGAGTTTAAGTGTATATTTTAATATAGGAACTGATCCTGATCAAGCAACAGTTGATGTCAATAATAGAATTTCAGCTGCTATGGCAAGGCTACCTGAAGATGTTAAAAAAACTGGTGTTAGTGTTAGAAAAACCGGTTCGAGCATACTTGAGGTTGCTACTTTATATTCTCCTAATGGCTCTATGAATGCTTTAGAAGTATATAATTATGCTGCATTAAATATTCTAGATGACCTTGCTAGAGTTCCAGGTGTAGGAAATGCTGTTGCTATTGGTTCAAAAAATTATTCTATGAGAATTTGGCTCAATCCTGACTTGTTAAATAAGTATCAAGTTACAACCACTGATGTAATTGCAGCGGTTAGCGAACAAAATGCTCAATATGCTACTGGTAAAATAGGTCAAGAACCTGTAGTAGAACGATCTCCTTATGTGTATTCAGTAATTATGCAAGGAAGATTAAAAAATACCAAAGAATTTGAAAATATCATTATAAGAACAAATAATGATGGCTCCTTTTTAAGATTAAAAGATGTAGCAGAAGTTTCGCTGGGAGCAAGAGAATATACTTTCAATGGTAGATTAAATGGAAACAATGCTACACCTATTTTAGTTTTTTTACAAACTGGAGCAAATGCTGTAAGCACAGCTGAATTAGTGCAGAAAAAATTTGAAGAACTTTCTAAAAGCTTTCCAGAAGGCTTAACTTATAAAGTACCTTATGATACAACTTTGTTTATTAAAGCATCTATTAAAGAAGTTGTAAAGACTTTTTTTGAGGCTTTAATTTTAGTTGTAATTGTAATGTATTTATTCTTAAAAAATTTCCGCTCTACTATTATACCTATGATTGCCGTTCCTGTTTCCATTTTAGGAACTTTTGCAGGCTTATATGTTTTAGGTTTTAGTATTAACTTGCTTACTCTTTTTGCACTGGTATTAGCTATTGGTATTGTTGTTGATGATGCAATTATTGTGGTAGAAAATATCGATAGAATTATGCATGAAGATCCAAATATAAGCATAAAAGATGCAGCCATTAAAGCTATGGATGAAGTTGCTGCTCCTGTTGTTTCCATCGTTCTTGTACTTTGTGCAGTTTTTATACCAGTTTCATTTATATCCGGCTTTGTAGGTGAAATTCAAAGACAATTTGCTATTACATTAGCAATTTCGGTTGTAATTTCAGGTTTTGTAGCTTTAACTTTAACTCCTTCTTTATGTGCAATTTTCTTAAGAAGAAATGAAAGTGAGCCATTTTATTTAGTTAAAAAATTTAATAATATTTTTGATTGGTCTACTGAGGTTTTTGGAGCCGGTGTTGCTTATATACTAAAAAGAACCATACGTTTTGTAATTATTTTTGTTATATTTTTAGTTGGATTATACGGGTTATTCAAAATAGTACCAAATTCTTTAGTTCCTAATGAAGATCAAGGAAGTTTTTTATCGGTTGTAAATTTACCATCAGCTTCATCTTTAAATCGAACAACACAAACCATGGATGCCATGGCAGAAGAAATTATAAAAAATGAAAATATTACAGATGTAGTTGGCTTAATAGGATATGATCTTTTCACAGGATCTTTAAAAGAAAACGCTGGGGCAATGTTTGTAAATTTAAAAAACTGGAATGATAGAGATATGAGTAGCTTTGATTTAACAAGAATGTATAATCAAAAGCATTTTCTTGATCCTAACTCTCAAACTTTCTTTGTTAATCCACCTCCAATTCAGGGTTTGAGTTTAACAGGTGGCTTTGAAATGTATGCACAAAATCGAGGTGGTAAAAACTACGATGAAATTCAAATAGATGTAAATAAGCTAGTAGAAGCGGCAAATAAACGTCCTGAACTTAGCAATGTAAGAACAACTCTTGATACTAACTTTCCTCAGCTAAAGTTAGAAATTGATCGTGATAAAGTGAAACTTTATGGCTTAAATTTAGCTGATGTGTTTAGTACACTTAATGCAACTATAGGAACTTATTATATTAATGATTTTTCAATGCTTGGAAAAAATTATCGTGTTAATATTAGCGCAATTGGTGATTTTAGAAATACCCAAAATGCATTAAAAAATATTTTTGTTCGATCAAAAGATGGCTCTATGATAGCATTAGATAGTGTTTTAACACTTTCTAGAAGCGTTGGACCTGATGATGTTAAACGTTTTAATATGTTTCCATCTGCTTTAGTGCAAGGAGATCCTGCACCTGGATTTACTTCTGGTCAAGCTATTGATGCAATTGCACAAGTTGCAAAAGAAACCTTAGGAGAAGATTATTCTATTGCATGGTCTGGATCGGCCTATCAAGAAGTTACAAGTAGTGGATCTGGAACAATAGCATTTGTCTTAGGACTTTTATTTGTATTTTTAATATTAGCCGCACAGTATGAAAGGTGGCTTATGCCATTAGCAGTAATTACTGCTGTACCTTTTGCTGTATTTGGCTCTTTGCTTTTTGTATGGCTTAGAGGAATAGAAAATGATATATATTTTCAAACCGGACTTTTACTTCTTATAGGGCTTTCTGCAAAAAATGCAATTTTAATTGTAGAATTTGCAATGGAAGAACATCTTAAAAAAGGAAAAAGCATTTTTGATGCCTCTATTAGTGCAGCAAAATTAAGATTTAGACCTATTGTAATGACTTCATTAGCATTTATTTGCGGTATTTTACCACTTTTCTTTGCTTATGGAGCAGGAAGTGCGAGTCGCCATGCAATAGGTACAGGTGTTATAGGTGGAATGATAGCTGCTTCTACTATAGCCATTTTCTTTGTGCCTTTATTTTTCTATCTTTTAGAAAGTTTTAATAAATGGCTTGATGAAAAAAGAGGTAAAAAACATGCATAAACTAACAATATTTGCAATTTGCTTTTTTATAGCAGGTTGTAGCTTGAAACCAAATTTAGAAATAAAAGATATAAACTATACTAAAAGTTTGGATCAAAATATTAGTATTGATAAAAAGTGGTGGAAAGCTTTTGATGATAATTATTTAAATACTTTGGTTGATCAGGCTTTGAAAAATAACAATGATTTACAAATTGCATATATAAATTTGCAAAAGGCCTACGAAGCTTTAGGTATAGCAAGAAGCGATTTGCTTCCTAAGCTTGATGGCAGTGCAAGTGGAGCAAGAGCAAAAACTAGTATTAATGCACCAGGTAATAAAGGAGATGAATTTATTTATGGAAATGATTTTAATCTAGGTTTAAATTTAAGCTATGAAATTGATTTATGGGGCAAATATAGAGATGCCTATAATGCTTCAAAAGCAAAATTACATGCAAGTGAATTTGACTATGAAAGTGCTAGACTTAGTTTAATTTCTAATGTTATAAAAACATATTTTAATCTTGCAAGTTTAAGCGAACAGGTAAAAATTTTAGAAGAAACCACTCAAAGCTATCAAAAAACATATGAATTAAAACTAGAGCATTTTGAACTCGGAGTAATTAGCGGCTATGAACTAAATAAATTTAAAGCTGAACTTGAAAATTCAAGAGTTTTACTAACTAATGCCAAAATTCAAAAAGAAGCCAATATAAAGGCATTGAAAATATTAACCTCCAATGATATTGATGATATACTTTATAATAATATAGAATATAAAAAAATAGGACAATATAAACTTAATATACCCGAAGGTATAGGAAGTGAAATTTTACTTCAAAGACCTGATGTACAAGCTAGTTTAAAAGTTCTTGAAGAAAAAAATTATCTTGTTGGAGTAGCTAGAACCGCATTTTTACCAAATATTTCTTTAACTGGACTTTTAGGTTTTCAAAGTAATGATTTAGATCTTTTGGTTAAACATGGTAGTAATACTTGGAATGTAGCAGGAAATTTTGCCATGCCAATTTTTCATTGGGGTGAAATCGTAAATAATGTCAATATTGCAAAACTCACTAAAGATGAAGCTTTTTTACAATATGAAAATACTTTAAAAACAGCTTTTGGAGAGATAAGACTTGCTTTATTTAACCGCCAAAGTTATTACGAAAATGAGCAAAATTATAAAAATTTATTTCTAGCCCAAAGCAAAATCTATGAAATTTCTACTTTAAGATATGAAAATGGAGTAATTAATTTGGCTGATTTTTTACAAGATCAAAGAAATTATTTAAATGCCAAACTTTCCTATACCAACTCTTCTTATGAGCTTGCAAACTCAATTGTAGATGTTATAAAAGCTTTTGGTGGAGGATTTAATACTAAAGAAGAATCTAAAGAAAATATCAAAGCTATGGAAAAAAATTTAAAAGAAAACCTTTACAACAACTAAGTTTTTAAGACTTAGTTGTTAATGCATTTGAATTTGAATTCTTTGGTTAAAATTATTATTTCCTCTATCTTTTGGATTGTTGTGCTCAAAACGATAACGCACGCTACCTGAAACATTAACATCTTGAAAAATTTCATCTAAAGGTGCAGAATTTGACATACTTATAAATCCTAGCAAAAAAATAAAAAATGCTATAAAAATCTTTTTCATTATTAAGCCTTTATAAAAATATGATACAATTATATTCTTTTTTAAACAACTACAAAATAAAAACTAGGAAAACAATGAATTTTTTACAAAACTTAGCTCTTTCTTACTCACACAAGGCTATGCAAAAATCTTTAGAAAATGGTTTTAATGTTAAACTTTTAAAAGAAGGGCAAGAAAAAAAAATTAATCCAAAAAAATCTTATATGTTATATGCCCATATACCATTTTGCCATACTTTTTGTCCTTATTGTAGTTTTCATAAATACTATTATGATGAAAATTTAGCAAAAAGATATTTTGAAAGCTTAAGAGAAGAAATTAAACAAATTAAAGATAAAGGATTTGATTTTACTTCTATGTATGTTGGTGGTGGAACCACTTTAATCAATGAAGAAGAACTTGCCAAAACACTAGAACTTTGTAAAAAACTTTTTAATATCAAAGAAATTTCTTGTGAAACTGATCCAAATCACATTAATCCAAAAAAATTAGATATGTTTAAAGGGCTTATAGATCGTTTAAGTTGTGGTATACAAAGTTTTGATGATGATATATTAAAAAAGGTCGCAAGATATAATAAATTTGGATCAAGTAAAGAATTACAAGAAAAATTATCTAAAGCCATTGGTATACTTCCTATTATGAGTATTGATTTGATTTTTAATTTCCCTTCTCAAACTAAAGAGCAATTACTCAATGATTTAGAAATAGCAAAAAATTTAAAACCTCAACAAATTACTACTTATCCTCTAATGAAATCAAATCTCACAAAAGATAATATTGCTAAAACATTAGGTGTAAGTTTTAAAGATAATGAATTTGAATTTTATAATATCATTACGGATTATTTTAAAGACTATGAAAGAAATAATGCATGGTCTTTTTCATTAGAAAAAAATACTTTTAACGATGAATATGTTAGTTCTCATCATGAGTATCTAGGTGTAGGAAGTGGGGCTTTTAGTTTTTTAGATGGAGAGCTTTTAATTAACGCCTTTAATTTAAACGATTATTCTAAACTCGTAAAAGAAAAACAAAATGCAAATATTGCTAAAGCTAATTTTGGTAAAAAAGAAATTATAAAATATGTTTTTTTAACCGAAATGTTTACAGGAAAGATTGAAATAGATAAATTTAACAAAACCTTAAACTGTAATTTAGAAAAAGATCTTTTCGTCGAACTTTTAGGTCTTAAACTAAGCGGGGCTGTAAAAAAAGAAAATAATACTTTATATACAAGTGAATTTGGGCAGTATTTGTTTATGGTTTTAATGAAAGATTTTTATACGGGTATGGATTTAGTTCGTGCAGTATTTAGAGATGACAAACGCCTTCAAAATAAAGATCATATTAGCATAATGCATGAAAATATAGATCCGCTTAATTTTAAAAGTATGGAATTTAATCAGTAAAAGCTTTAAAAGCTTTTACTGATTTATTAAAATGGTTTTATTATCATCATTATAGCGATAATGATGAATAAAATCGTTGGAACTTCGTTATATGCTCTAAAAAATTTTCCACTTTTTTGATAGTTATTATTTTGAAGCTGTTTATAATAATAATAATTTTGAAAATGATAAAAAACTAACAATAATGCACAGGTTAATTTAACATGCATATATCCACCTATTTTTAACAAATCTACATTAGCTACTATCATTAAAATTCCAGTAATTACAGTAACAACCATTGCAGGGGTTTGAATGTAAAAATATAATTTTTTTTCTTGAATTTTTACCACTTCTACAAAACCTTTATTATCTTTATGTTCTGTATGATAGACAAAAAGTCTCGGTAAATAAAACATTCCAGCCATCCATGAAACAAATGCCAAATAATGCACCATTTTAATCCATAAATACCATTCATTTAAAAAATTTAACATTTTTCTCCTTTATTAAAAATTTCTTTTATTAAAATCAAAGCTACGCTTATATTTATCATCACATCAGCTAAATTAAACACAGCAAATTCAAACCATTTATGCCAAAATACAAAATCCACTACACCTATATGTATGAAACGATCAAGTAAATTTGAACAACCTGCAGAAAGCATAATAGCAAAAGCGATTAAATGTGTTTTAAAAAAATCTTTTTGGTATAACAAATATCCAAATAAAACCAAAATAAAAACAAGCTGTATATATTTTAAATACTCACCTAAAAAGGCAAACATCGAAAAAGCTACACCAGTATTATAAGTTAAAACTAAATCAAAAAATTCACCCCTGTATTCAAGTCCTTGTAAAAATAAATACTTACTAACCTGATCAAGCATGAAAACTATACAAAAAGTTAGATAAAATTTTAAAGATAAAATTTTAAGCATTTAACGCTTTCATAAAAAAGCTTTCCACGGCTTTCATTTCTTTTTCTAAAAGCTTAATGTCTTTTGCTTCCAGCAATAATCTTATCAAATTTTCAGTTCCTGAGTACCTAAACAAACTAGCAATTCCTTTTTTTTCTAAATCTTTTTTCAACTCATCCAAGCCTGCAAGTTTGCTTAAGTCTTTTTTCTCTGAAATTTTAAGATTATGCAAAAGTTGTGGATAAGGCTTAACTTGATTTAAAATTTCACTTGCACTTTTTGCCTCACTAAGCATTAAAGCACTAAATTGCAAAGCAGCTACCAAACCATCTCCAGTTTTTGCATAATCACTAAAAATTATATGCCCACTTTGCTCCCCACCAAAATTTCCACCACATTCTTTGAGTTTTTCAAGAACATATTTATCACCTACATTGCAAGTTTCATGCGTGATTTTATGTTTATTTAAAAACTCTTTTAAAGCACCATTGCTCATTATAGTGCTAACTACGCTTGATTTTAACTTGCCTTGTTTTTTCAAAAATAAAGCTAAAACACCCAAAAGACTATCCCCATGAGCAACTTCGCCTTTTTCATCCACAACAACTAAACGATCTGCATCTCCATCAAAAGCAAAGCCCACATCTGCTCTAAATTTCTTCACTTCCAAAGCTAAATTTAAAGGATGCAAAGCCCCGCAATTTTCATTGATATTTAAACCATTTGGCTTATCATTGATCACGATTACATCTGCACCAAGTTCTTTAAAAACTGTAGGTGCTACTTTATAAGAAGCTCCATGAGCCACATCTAGCACAACGCGTAAAGATTTTAAAGTTAATTCCTTAGGGAAAGAATTTTTAATTGAAACAATATATCTTCCTATAACATCATCAATTCTTTTTGCTTGGCCAATTTGTGACTTTATGGTTCTTGCTTCTTCAATAAGTTTATCATTAAAATAAATTTCTTCTATTTTTGTTTCTGCTTGCTCATCAAGTTTATTTCCATGTGCATCAAAAAACTTAATACCATTATCATAGTAAGGATTGTGTGAAGCTGATATCATAATACCTGCATCACAACGCATATCTTCAGTTAAAAATGCAATAGCAGGTGTTGGCATAGGACCTATTTGTATCACATTATAACCTATAGAAGTAAGCCCTGAAACAATAGCATTTTCTATCATATAACCACTTCTTCTTGTATCTTTTCCCACTAAGATATTATTTGTGACTGCTTTATCTTTAAAATAAATTCCAGCAGCCATAGCTAAACGCATAGCTAAAAATGAATCTAAAAATTCTCCTGCTTTACCACGCACTCCATCAGTTCCAAAAAGTTTCATTTTTTTACCTTTATTTTAAATTATAAAATTATAAGAAAAAAAGTTAAGTAATATATAAATGCAAAAAAGTTATAAGCATTAGTTAGTAATAAAAATATATAATTTTTAAAATTTTACTTAAGGAAAATGAATGAAAAAAATCATTGCAGGAGTTGTTGTATTGGTTTTATTAGTTATGGGATTTTTTACTTCAGCTTTTTATATTAATTCCACAAATGAAAAAATATTTGCTCAAATGAGTCAAGATACAATGTATTATGATGTCGAAGATGCTAATTATACTAAAGGATTTTTAAATTCCAAAGGAAGTTTTATAGCTACGCTTAATGATTTATCTTATAGCTTTAAGATAAATGTTGATTTTTCTAATAATTTTTTCGCAAGCAATAATGCTGTAGTATCTATTATAAATGAAAATGAAGATCTAAAAGGAATTTTTCCAAATGAAGAAATTGCAAAAATTCTCATAGGAATAAAATTTGGAAACAAAACAACAATCAATGCTAAAGTTAATGATATAAATACCACTCGAAATAATGTTAATATCATAATTAATAATTTTAATTTTGTCGCTAATACACAAGATGAATTCATAAAAGATATGTACTTAAATATAAGTCATTTTTTGCTAAAACAGGCTGATGAGAGCTTTGAATTAAAAAATATCAAAATTTCAGAAATTCCTATTGGAAATTTAAATTTTAAAGATATTTTTAACCCGACACGCAGTAGTGAGCAAAAAATTAATATAGAAGCTATTAAATTTATTGATGAATTACTATTAAACAACTGCAACATATATGCAAAAACAATATCAAACACACAAAACAATTATGATAGTATATTGAAAATTAATATTAAAGATTTTCAACTACCAAAACAACAATTAACTTTAAACAACATTATCTTAGATACTAATTTTAATAGCATTTCTAAAGAAGCATATGATGCTTTAGTGCAAAATTCAAACACTGATATTTTTTCTATGATGCTTTTAGCAAGTCAATTTTTAAAAGCAAATCCTGAAATCATTTTAAATACGCTTAGTCTTGAAAAAGAAAACAAAAAGTTTAACGCAAATGGAAAAATTCTCTTTACAGAAAATGTCATAAAATCCCAATTTCATGCAAATACTCAAATACTTCCTAGTCAAATTTGGTCTGAATTTGCAAATTTTGACACATATTTTATAGATAATAATGGTTCATATGTGCTTGATTTTATTTATGATGATTCTAATAAAACAGATGTTAAAACTATCATTAATGGTGAAAACCTTATCATAAATCAACCATGACAAATCTAAGCTTAGTCTTTCGTCCTAAAACTTTAGATGAGGTTTTAGGACAAGAAAATTTAGTAGAAATTTTTAAAAAATTCATACAAGTTTCAAAACTCCCTCATAGTGTATTTTTTGGCCCGGCAGGTTGTGGAAAAACTTCTTTTGCAAGAGCAATAGCATATGAATATAAGCTTAATTTTTATGAATTTGATGGGGGAAATTTTAAGCTTGAAGAACTTAGAAAAATACTAGGTAATTACGAAAATTCGTTATATAAACCTTTAATTTTTATCGATGAAATACATAGACTTTCAAAAACTCAACAAGAAATGCTTTTAATCCCTTTGGAAAATCAAAAATGCCTTTTCATAGGTGCAAGTACTGAAAACCCTTACTTTACTTTAACTTCTGGCATAAGAAGCAGAAGTATGCTTTTTGAATTTAAAGGTTTAGAATATAAAGACTTAGAAAAACTTGCCACAAAGGTGCAAGAAAAATTCCAATGTAAAATTAATGATGATGCAAAAGACTTTTTAATCACTTCTAGTGCAAATGATGCAAGAAGTTTTTTAAATTTATGCGAGTTTGCTTTAGCTTTAGATAGCACTCATATCACACTTGAAACCTTAAAAAAACTAAGAGCAAATGTTTTAAGCGATGGCACTTCAAGTAAAGATACGCATTATAAACTTGCAAGTTCTATGATAAAAAGCTTAAGAGGAAGTGATGTAGATGCAAGTTTGTATTATCTTGCAAGATTGATTGATGGGGGTGAAAGTGCGGATTTCATCGCTAGAAGATTAGTGATATTTGCAAGTGAAGATATCTCAAATGCAAACCCACAAGCACTTAACCTAGCCACAAGCACACTCATAGCAGTAAAAAACATAGGCTATCCTGAAGCTAGGATCATCTTAGCTCAATGTGTGGTATTTTTAGCAAGTTCGCCTAAGTCAAACTCAAGCTATCTTGCTATAAATGAAGCACTAAATTATGTACAAAACAACCCTGCATTAAAAATACTCCCTTATCTTGATAATAACAACCCACAAAGAAAAAACTACCTTTATCCGCACGATTTTGGAGGCTGGGTTAAGCAAAGATACCTAGAAAAAGATTTGAAATTTTATCATAGCAAAGGCATAGGTTTTGAAGCACAGCTAGACTTATGGTTAAAAGATATGAAAAAAACTAAAGGCTAAATTTAAGCACAATGTAAAAATATTTTTATATAATTTTCATTTTTTGGTTCCGTAGCTCAGTTGGTAGAGCACCACCTTGACATGGTGGTGGTCGTTGGTTCAAGTCCAATCGGAGCCACCATTTTTTATTTCTTTCAATCGGATCTATGAATTTAATTTTTTAGTTTATCTTTTATATATTTTTCATACCATTCATCAGCATCCAATTCATCTAAATTAGCTTTATATGCTTCATCAAACAAAGAATAAAGTTCACTATATTTTTTATTATTTTTTATGATATTTTTTAATTCAATTGTTTCCAAAGGTATAATTTTCATTCCTTTAATTTTATTTGTACTATCACAAGTATCATAATATGTAGAATTTTTACGATTTCTAAAATCGCTTAAAACATTTATGTCTAAATGTGTAGTTGAAAAAACACAATAAGAATTTATGTTTCTTGTTGCTAAAAGATGTTGTCCCAAATGTCTTGAAACAGGCTCCATTTCTGCTCTTCGTTGATTTGTTTTATCTGTGAGTGTTGCTTCTAGAAGCAAAGCATGTTGCGGATAAAATTCACTTTCTTCATATTCATAAACAATGTCTGCTTCACCACCACCTGCGTGAGATATGGGAAGAAAATCTGCATCCATAGATAATTTCATATAATCTAAAATTTTACCTTTTCTTTCACTTATTTTGTACCATATAATACCTAATAAATATTCATATATAGTAGGAACATCAGCATTATTTGTAATATATTCTTTTATTACCTTATCTTCTCTTATTTCAAGATTATTTAACAATTCTACAAGTTTTCCATCATTAAATTTTTCATCAATCAACTTGTTAAATCTTTCATATTTTTGCTTTTCATACTCACTCATTGCATCATCAAGTGTTGAAATATTAAGTCCAAACTCACTATTTATAGAATCTATAATAATATTATCATTTGATACAAAAGATGATGAAATTTCATTTAATTCACAATCTTTATACAAATTTTTATCTGAGATAAATGCATTTTTATATAAATCTTCTATTGCTGTTTTAAAAAAATATTTTGGAATTATGTCAAGTTCAACTTTATTATTTTTAAATAAGAATATATTACTAAGCCCTAAATAACGTCGATTTAAATCAGCATAATCTCTAAGAGTAGCTTTTGCTTTTAATAAATGCAACACTTTAAAAAAAGCTACTTTAAATTCATCCTCACTAGAAACTTTATCAAAAATACTAGGATTTAAAACATTACAAAGCTCTTTCTTGATCTTTTTTGTAGTTATTTTAGTAGTAAAAATAAATTTACTCCATAAGGTTTTTAGTTTTAATTTTCTTATAATGTTATATAACTTTATCAATGAATCTTCATCTTTTTGCTTCTGTAAAAATATAGCTTTCAATATTTCATAAACTTCAAAATAATCTAAATCGTAACTTGGACTTTTTCTATTCATTCCTATTTTACAAATTACATCTTTGTTAATTTGTTTTGAATCTAAAAACCATTTCAATGCTTCTTGGTAATTTTCCATTTCCATTAAACGTTTTATAATAATATCATCTATATTTATTTTATTATTTCTTAAATATGAAATTTGTATTAAAATTTGTTCTGTATATTTTTTACTTGTACAAAGTGGAAGAAGATAAACAAATTCATCATATTCTAAAAATTGATGTTTATTAAGTAGATAAAGTGCAATTATAAAAGGTTTAACACATTCATTTTCTACAATAATATTAGTTTTCAAAAGTTGTTTTAAATATATAAAACTATCTTTTGAAATTTGCAAAAGATTATCTGTACTAAAATCTCTATTTTCACTGACTTGTAAAAGTTTATGCCCTACTTCTGTTAATTTTCTATTATTATCAATTAACCCTATATCAACAAGCCCTGAAGTTTTTTGCCTTGCATCTTTATCCTTATTATTTGCAATTCCAACAACAAAACCATTATCTTTTAAAAAATCATAGTAATTAGATTGTAAAATTCTATTACCTATCCATTCTTGTCCTATATTTTTTGGTAGTTGCCAAAAATCATTAAGTAATTTTAATTGAAGTTCAATATTTTTATTAAAATTCTCAGTTCTAAAACTTGTAGTTCCTAAACTCCAACAATAACTTTTATATCTAAAATTTTCCATTTTATTCCTAATAATTAATAATTAATACCTCATCACTTGTAAAATTTTTATCTTTAATTTGATAATTAGAATTTGAATATTTATGTTTTAAATGATGAATTTTATATTTTTTATTTTTTAACCAATACTTTAATATTTCATTAGTTTTTCCTTTACTAGACAAAACATTTGAAAGAGCAAATCTTATATTTTGATTATCTAATTTTTCTAAAAAATCAAGCAAATCTTTTTCATCGTTCTCACTCCAACTACTATTTTCATTATAGGTTGCACAAGTAATTAAATAGGGTGGATCAATATAAACAAAATCATTTTTTTCTAAATTTTGAATATTAAAATTTCTAAAATCAATACAAGAAAAATAACAATTTTGTTCTTGTATTCTTTCAATAAAATTAATAAGTTTTTGTTCCATTTTAGTATTAAAATCTCGTTTTCCAACAGGTAAATTAAAATTACCTTTTGAATTAAATCGGATTTGATTATTGAATGCATAAACAATCATCACATAAAACATTATATAATAATCAAAAGATGTATTATTTTTTGTATTAAAATCATTTCTAAGCTTTAAATATCCATTTTTATTATACTTACTCAATCCTTTAGAGCTATCACATTTGTAAAATTCATATCCATACTTACTAACAATAGACAAATCATATTTCTCAATTATTTTATAAATTTGTTTTAAAATATTTTCACTATCCATTTTTTTAAAAAAATTATATAAATCATAGAGTTTTATATTGATATCGTTATATATTGTCTTTTTACTTTTTACATTTAAACCTACATTACAACCCCCACAAAACAAATCAATAAAAGTATTAATATTCTTAGGAAATAATGGCAAAATTTGAGGAAGTAATTTAAATTTTCCACCAGTATAATTTAGTGGTGAAGCAATTAATGGCATTTGCATAAAAACAACCTTTCATAATTGTCTTTAATATTTGATTTACCTGTACTAAATGCTTTGTGTTCTTGAGAAAAAATACTCACTTCACCTCTTGTGCTTAATGATTGTATTATAACCTCATCACTTATCTTCGCATTTGAGCGATTATTACCTTTAGTAGACATATTATTATAAGATAATAATATATATTTTGCATTTATATTTGATATTAAATTAACAAAAGTATCATTTGCAGTATTACTACAATATTTACTTTTAATCATACTTCTATCCATTTTACGGGCTACACCAAAAACCTGTGGTTTTTTCCAAGTAGCTATATTTTCTAATAAATGATAAGTGTCGCTATATTGTCTAGAATTATAAGGAGGATCAATATAAATTAAATCTGCATAAATTTCTTTTATAAGTTCATTTGCATCTTTATTAAAACATCTATTATTACTGTTTAATTTATTATAAAATTGTGGTAAAGTCAGATTAATTTCATTAACCAATTTTACATTTTTTCTATAAGCATCATAATGTCCACAAGTTACTGCTATTTTATCCATTGCGTATATTAATGAAGTAATTAAAATAGCTTTTTCTTTCTCATTTATTTGATCACTTTCTTCTAAATTTTCAATACTTTCACGAATAAAACCTATTTTAGAACAAACTTTAGCACTAAAATAAGTATCAGCGAAATTTTCTCTCATATAATTATTTTCATTTTTATCATATTTATTAAAATCATTTAGCAAAAATTTTATTTTATCTTTATCATAATTTTCAGGACTAAACCATGCAACATTACAAAAATAATTACTTTGTAAGATATCATTTGTATAAATTATTTTATCTATAAATGCACTAGCAACTACTCCCGTTCCTGAAAATATATCAGCAACGGATTTTATATTTTTACAGTTTTTATTTATAATATTTAAAATAAATGGTAAAAGCTTTGTTTTATTACCCAAATAACGACGAGCACTAATATTAAAACTTGATAACGTAGTCATTAATATCCAGAATATAAATTTTATATAATTATATACTAAACTATATAAGATATATTGAATTTTAAATAAAAGCTAGTATTTAGTATTTAATTAATATCTAAATATATTATTACCTTTATTCTTAATAAAAGCAATAATATATTATTATAAATTTTATAAACTACCTATTTTTACATATATTTTAATAAATTTGTAAATTCTTGAATTTCTTTTTCTTGATCTAAGATGATTTTTTTCGCTATATCAGTGATAGTTTTGTCTTTAGAGTAAAATAAAATTTGTTTTGAAGCATCTACTGCACCTTGATGATGTGGAATCATTGCTTCTAAAAAGTCTTTGTTGATATTTTTACTTTCTTTAACCGAACTCATTAAAATCATCATTTTTTGCATGAGTTCTTTTTCTTCTTGGACAAATTTTTTATAAGTTTCTTCATCAATTTGAGTTTTTGTATAAAGATTTTTATCTAAAATTTCTTGAAATTCTTGAATTTCTTTTTCTTGAGCTTTGATGATATTTTGAGCAATTTTTTTCATCTCTTCACTTTTAGTATGCTCTAATAAAAGCTTAGATGAGTCAATAGCACCTTGATGATGTGGAATCATATTAGCCAAAAAATCTCTTTCTATGTCATTGCTTTGTACTAAAGGGTTTTTCATCATAGGTTCATGCATACTCATCATGATTTGTGATGAAATACTTCCAGAAGCTCCATGATGAGCATGGTGAGAATTGGTGGCAAATAAAGCACTTGCCAAAACTAAACTTGAAACTATAGTTTTTATTTTCATTTTTATCCTTAATATTTTTATTTGAAAACTAAAAATATATAAAAATATTACAAACTAAAATTAACTAAAAAATTAAATATTTTTTTGTTATAATTTGTTTAAAAATATTTTAAAAGGGATAAAAATGCTTAAAGAACTACTTGAAATTAAAAAAGAAATGGAACCTATAATTCATGATTGTTCAGTAAAAATTCAAGTAGCCGCAAGAGAAGTTATTGTAAGAAGAAGAGAATACGAAATCTATGGACCTATGATAGATAGAGTATATCTTGATAATGCAATTTATATTAAAATTTTTGGTGGAGGTCGTGATACAAAAAGTACTAAAATCGATATAAAAAATGGACTTTATATGGTTTATGTAGCACCTGATAAACCAACTAATCAAGAAACAATGAATAAATTAAAAATTGCATTTGAAAGTATAGATAATAAATTTATTTCAAGAATTTTAGAACTTAATAGAAGAATGAAAGAAGTTATTAATAAAACTCAAGCAACTTTAGCAAAAGCATCAAATATGAATGTAGTAATAGAAACAAACTTAGGCGAAGCAACTGCATCAAGTAAATTTATAATTACTATTAAATATTTAAAAGATAATCAAAAATTAGAAATGAAAAATTCAAAATCTGCAGGTAGTTTTAGAGATACTAAAAATCAAATTAATTTAGTAGTTGATAAAAATACCGATTCTGCAATTTGTGAAAAATTATTACATGATGTTGAAATTTATTTTATAGGAAATGGAAAATAAATTTTTTACTTTTTAGCTCTTAAATTTGCCAAATGTGTTAAAGCAACCGCAATAGCATCAGTTATATCAAGTGGTTTTATATCTTTTGAAATTCCTAATAATCTTTTTACCATAAAAGCTACTTGTTCTTTAGTGGCTTTTGCTTTACCTGTTACGGTTTTTTTAACTTGCAAAGGTGTATATTCTGCAAATTCTCCGTGAATTTGTAAAATTTTTAAACTCAATGCTCCACGAAATTGTGCTAGCTTTAAAACTGTTTTTGGATTATATGCAAAAAATATATCTTCTATAGCTACCTCATCAAATTGATGATTTTTAAAGATTAAATCAAGCCCTTCACATAATTCTGTAATTTGATATTGTAAGTCGTTGGGTTTGATTTTAATAAGTCCTGCTTCTATGAGTTGATTTTTATTATTCATCCTTTCTACAATAGCATATCCACAATACTTTGAACCAGGATCAATTCCTAAAACTTTCAATTTATTCACTCTTTTCTTCACATAGATATAAAAATTTATTTATGTGAATAATTTTAACCATATTTTATAAAAAATAAGCTAGAATTTTGGTTTTAAATAGAAATTTATATTACCAAGAAGAATA